>DCZC01000037.1:588-10979 GCA_002331565.1 Gemmatimonas sp. UBA2094 | reverse complement strand
GGGCTCGCCAATTCGCTCGGCCACTGGGGGAGCGGGGTGGCGCTCACCGCCGGGGTGCTGCGCACCTTCAATGATCCCTTGGGCTCCCTCGCCAAACGGACCTACGTAGGCGGCAACCTGCACGTGTGGCCGCTCCTCGCCCTCGGCGGCGACGTGGGCTATTACGTGCCGATCGGCCGCGACGCGCCGGACACGAAGGGGAAGGGGCTTCTGGTGTGGTCCACGGGCTTCGGGTTCTGAACGACTGAACCGGTGCGGCCTCGGCTCCCCCAGCAGCCCGAGGCCGCGCGAGATGGCGTAGGCGTGTCCCACGGACTAGGTTCGCGCGGATGAACGACCTCACCCCTCATCGGTCGCCGCTGCGCTCCACCGGCGTGCAGGTCACCCTCGGCCTGGTCGCCGGTCTCGCGCTCGGTATGCTGCTCTCGCGTGAGACCTCGCCGTCGGCGTTCACGACGGCGTTCATGCCGGTACTCGATACTATCGGGACGGCATGGATCAACGCCGTGCGCATGACCGTCATTCCGCTGGTCGTACCGCTGCTGATCGTGGGCGTGGCGGGCGGTGAGGATCTCCGGGCTACAGGCACGGTGGGCGCCAAGGCCTTCGGCTGGATGCTCCTGCTGCTGGTGGCCTGCGCGGCGCTCTCCACGATCGTGTCGCCGCTGTGGTTCGATACGCTCACGCTCGACGCCGAGGCCACGGCGCGCCTGCGTGCGACGGCGAAAATCGACGTGCCCACTGCCGATGCGCTGTCGATCCGCACGTTCATCCTGTCCCTCATCCCGCTCAACCCCGTCAAGGCGGCAGCCGACGGTACCTTGCTGCCGGTTGTGCTCTTTACGCTGCTGTACGCCTTCGCGCTTGGTCAGGTCGGGGACGGACCGCGCGTTGCGCAGCTGGCGTTCTGGCGCGGCATGGCCGACACGATGCTCGTCGTGGTACGCTGGATGCTTGCCCTCGGTGGCCTCGGCATCTTTGCGCTCGCGGCGGTGCTGGGGCAGAAGCTCGGTGCCAACGTACTCGGTGCGATCGGCTTCTATTTCATGGTCAACATCGTCCTGCACCTGATTGCCGTCGTGGCGATCTACGTGTTCATCGCGGTGAACGGGCGTGTCCCGGTCCGGCAGTTCCTGCGCGCGCTGGTTCCGGCGAGCGTGGTGGGGATGGGGACGCGCAGTTCGCTCGCGAGCCTCCCCGCCATGGTAAAGGGCGCGACCGATGTGCTGGCGCTGCCGCCCACGGCGACGGGGTTCGTCCTCCCACTCTGTGCGAGCGTGTTCAAGCTCACCAGTGCGATCTACTGGCCGGTGGGAGCGCTGTTCATCGCGAAACTGTATGGCATTGATCTCTCCACGGCCAACCTGCTCCTCGTATCCGCGTCCAGCATCGTGCTGAACTTCAGCACGCCGGGTATCCCGAGCGGCGGTATGCTGCTGCAAGTGCCGCTGTATGCGAGCATCGGGCTCCCCGTCGAAGGCATTGGCATCCTCATCGCGCTCGACACCCTCCCCGACATGTTCAAAACGCTGCTCAATGTGACCAGCGACATGATGGTGGCGGTGATGACGACGGCGCAGGGTGGGGGCGCCGAGCGCGCGCCTGTCGGTTAACCCTCAGCCAGCCAGCAGCGGCAGCCTTCGCGATGGCGCCGCGCGCATGCCGCGCTCGATCACCCCGCCGCCCAGCACGAGGTCTCCATCGTAGATCACCAGCGACTGTCCGGGTGAGATTGCCTGCACGGGTTCGTCGAGCGCCAGTTCGATGGTATCGCCTTCGAGGCGTACGATGGTCGCCGGCGAGGGCTTCGCGCGATTGCGCACCTGCACCTGCACCGTGCTCCCTTCCGCCGGCGCGTCGTATAGCCAGTTGAGTTCGCGCGCCTCGAGGCCGCGGCCGAGCAGCGCTTCGCGCGGCCCGATCACCACGGCCCGATCGGCGGGGACGATCTCCACCACGAACATAGGCGCGCCGAAACCACCGGGCAGTCCCTTGCGCTGCCCAATGGTGAATTGCGCAAACCCCTCGTGCTCACCCACCACGTCGCCACTCGTGAGCCGGATGGGGCCACGCTGCAGCGCCGGCGCATCGATGCCAAGGTGCTCACGAATCACGCGTACGTGATCACCGTCGGGCACGAAGCAAATATCCTGGCTTTCGATCTTCTCGGCGGTACGCAGCCCGAAGCGGCGGGCGATGTCGCGCGTCTCGGCTTTCGTCTGCCCGCCGATGGGCAGCACCAGCCGGGCGAGCACGGCGCGGTCGATCCCCCACAGGAAGTAGCTCTGGTCTTTCGACGGGTCGAACCCGCGCAGCATCACTGCGCTGTCGCCCGCGCGTCCCATGCGCGCGTAATGGCCGGTGGCCAGCCAGCGCGCGTCGATGGCGTCGGCCTTGTCGAGGAGGTCACGGAACTTCGTGAAGGTATTGCACCGAACGCAGGGAATCGGTGTGCGTCCGCGCGCGTACTCCTGCACGAAATCGTCCAGCACATCGTGCCCGAAGTGATCGACCAGATTGGTGACGTAGTGCGGGATGCCGAGCTTCTCGCACACCCGGCGTGCGTCGCTGGTGGCATCGAGCGAGCAGCAGGGACGGTCGGGCACGTCGGCGCCGTCGCCGTGGAGCTTCATCGTCACGCCCACCACGTCGCAGCCGGCGTCGACGAGCAACGCCGCGGCCACGCTCGAGTCCACGCCGCCGCTCATGGCAACGAGGACGCGAGCGCCCTTCTCCGGGACGCGCGGTGCCGTCAATGGTCCGTTCATTGGCTGTCGGGAAACGCGCACATACGGAGGTCGCGAAGGCTCAGAACTCGACCGTCTCGAATACGGGCGCGTTCTTCACGCCGCGGGCCTTCTCGGCCAGCGAGGCCAGCACCTCCACGGTGCGCGTCACGCACTCGGGCGTGCTGAGACAGCCGAGTGACAAACGCAGCGCGGCGTTGGCGAGTTCTGGCTGGACGCCCATGGCCGTGAGTACGTGACTCGCCGACACGCTTCCGCTCTGGCAGGCACTACCGGCGCTGCAGGCGATGCCACGCAGATCGAGTGCCATGAGCAGCGACTCGCTGTTGGTGCCGGGGATGGACACGTTCACCACATGCGCCGCACGGGGCGCGTGGGCGCCATGAATCACGGCGCCGGGAATGCGCTCGCGCACGCCATTTTCCAGCGCGGTGCGCAGCGTCAGCAGACGCGCCTGTTCCGCCTCGTGCTCGGCCAGCGTGAGCTCCGCCGCCGTAGCCAGCCCGATGGCAAAGGCGACGTTCTCCGTACCAGGGCGGCGCCCACGCTCTTGCGAACCACCGTGTGCCAGCGGCTCGAGGGGGGTGTCCCGGCGGATGTACAGCGCGCCGATGCCCTTGGGCGCGCCGATCTTGTGTCCCGAAATCGTCAGCAGGTCGAAGGGCTGGGTGCGCGCGTCGATGTGCACCTTGCCGAACGCCTGGACCCCGTCGGTGTGAAACACCGCGCCCGCCGCCTTCGTCGCTGCGGCAAGGGCAGCCACGTCCTGAATCACGCCCACTTCGTTGTTCACCCACATCACGCTCGCCACCGCGACGCGGTCGTCGAGCAGCGCGGCGAAGTGCGTCGCGTCCACCAGCCCGTCGCCGGTGATGCGCACGAGACGCTCTTCACCACCTTCGTGCGCCACCTGATGCACCGCCGCGAGCACGGCCTTGTGCTCGATGGGCGTGGTGATGGCGGCGGGGCGCCCCTGCGCCTTGAGCGTGCGGTACACACCCAGCACGGCAAAGTTGTCGCCCTCCGTTCCCCCCGACGTGAAACACACTTCGTCGGCGTGGGCACCGAGGCAGGCCGCAAGCCGCTCACGGGCTTCGTCGAGTGCCACGCGGGCCTCTCGTCCCCAGCGGTGCACACTGCTGGGGTTGCCGAAGCGCGGGCCGAAGTACGGCGCCATGGCCGCCACAACCTCGTCGCGGACGGGCGTGGTGGCGGCGTGGTCCAGGTAGACGGGGGAGTGGGACATCGCCGAAAAATAAGTGATGCACAGCGGTGGAACCACGGACGGCCGGCGTCCGTAGGGCACGGTACCCCCACCCCCATTCGTGTTTTCCACCTGCTTTCACTGCACCACCGACCTTGGCCGGAACGAGGCCTTCGGGGGCTTCCCCGTGGGCTCACGCCTGGCGTTCGACGGCCGGCAGGGGCGCCTCCGGGTGGTGTGCCGCGGGTGCGGCTGCTGGAACCTCTCGCCGCTCGAGGAGCGCTGGGAAGCCATCGAGGCCATGGAGGAGCGCTTCCGCGGCACCAAGTTGCGCGTGAGCACCGATCAGGTGGGGCTCGCGCGGCTCCGCGGCCTCCGACGAGCAGTTGACCCAATCAGCCCCGCACCACACTCCGCAGCAACGCGCGCACGGGCGCCGCATCCGCGCCATGCACCGACAACGGCGGCGCGACCAGTTCGTAGGCGCCCGGCGTCACCTCGCGCAGATCGAGATTCTCCAGTACGAACGCGTTGTGCCCCAGCAGCACGTGATGCACGTCGAGCGTCTTCGATTCGCGGCGGTCCACACTCGGCGCGTCCACGCCCCACAGGCGCAGCCCCTGATTGCTCAGCCACTCCGCCGCGTCGCGCGTGAGGCAGGGCCAGTCGGCGGGGAAGGCGCCGGACGCCACCGTGTAGCCCGTGCGCAGCAGCACGCGCAGCGGCACGATGCCGCCCAGCAGATCGATCACGTGCATCACGTCGAGATCCTGCGACACGGGCCAGTCGGCCGGCAGCGCCACCACGCGTGCGGGCCCCACGAACGCCTCGAGCTCGAGCGCCTCCGACGCCGGCCACGCCGAGTGCACGTGCAGCGGCGCATCGGCGTGCGTGCCGACATGAAAGCTCGTGGTGATGGCCGCGAGATTCACGCTCTCGCCACTTTCCCGCCGGCAGGTCCAGCCGCAGTGAAACGGCTGATCACCGGGCCACTCGGGGGTGGTCGCGGCCATGGGAATCGAGATGTCGAGCAGGTTCGGATTGCGTGGCGTCATGGCGGCAATCTATTGCGGTCGCGCAGGTGCCGTGGCCGCCGCCCGCGCGCGACGCACGAGGAACCGTACGTCCCCCACCGTGACGGCCTCCCGCACCCCGTCTTCGTCGATGACGCGGACTCCGCCCCCGTCGCGCAGCACCTGCACCGCGTTGGCCACATCGGCCAGCCGCGACGGTGCGGCGGAGACCGTGTTGTGCGCCGGCAGTACGCGGCGCAGCGACGGCGCCAACGCTGCGAGCCGGCTCATCGTGGCGTCGTATGCCGCAATGTCCGTTTCGTCCGCGAAGAACCACAGCTGCGACTCGTAGAACGTGTCGCCGGTGAACAGCAGGCCGTTCGAGCGGTCCAGCAGAACGATCGCATCGGGCGTATGGCCGGGCGCGGCCACGATCTCGAGCACGCGCCCGCCCAGCGAGAGGGTATCGCCCACGGTGACCCGACGCGCCACACGCCACGGCCGTGACCGGAAGGCGGCGGTGTCCGCAGTCGTCGGCGGGGCGCCGCAGAACGCGCTCGGCACCACTTCGTCGGCCACGTCGCCGTGCGGCTTGCCGCCCTCGTTGCCCCGTGTGAACGGCAGGTCCAGCGCCAGCACCTGCTCGAACTCGTGGTTGGCGCCCACGTGATCGAAGTGCGAATGCGAGTTGAGCACACGCACCGGCCGCGAGGTGAGCGCCTGTACCACCGGCGCGAGCGGCACGAGACCGATGCCCGCATCGAACAGCACGGCGCTCGAGTCACCGACGATCAGATACGCAATCGCTTCCTGAAACTGTCGCGGCTCCGTGATCGCGAAGACGCCCGGCTCCACGCGGTACACCTCGTGCCAGTCACCGGGCACGTCGACGCGGGGAAAGCGCACGTTCTCCGGCCGTGGAATCTTCGCGCACCATGACGTCGGCGACGGGGCCGTACCGTTCACAGCGCTGTCGCGCTTGGCCGCATCGGTACCGTCGCCGGTCCGCCCGCAAGCGAACAGCAGCACGGCCGCCGATGTCGAGGTCGCCCACCGCGCACGGCGCCGGAGGTCGCGCATGCCCGTCAAAAAGTCGGCACGCCAAGCGCCGTCACATCGCCCACTTCCATCGTCTCGTCGGTGTAGAATGGCTCGCCGTACTGCTTGCGGATGAGCGAACCGTAGTGCGCGGCATGATGCCGCACGATGTCGTACAGCGGTTCGCCATTGGGATACACCTCGCCGGCCTGCGTGAGACCGTCGAACTGCGAGCCGTACACCTTGATCGCCTCGAGCTTGCGTTCGAACTGCGCCGTGATGTCCACCACGAACGTGGGCTTGGTGTAGTCTTCGCGGTACGCGATCACGTGCAGCAGCTTGAACGGCCGGAACGCCTCGTGCTCACCGGGGGCGTACTTCCGGAGCCCCGCGAGAAAGCAGGCGTCGCGCACGAGCTCCGTGGTGCGACGATGATCCGGGTGCCGGCCGCGGGGCGCCGGCGCAATCACCACGCGCGGCCGCAGCCGGCGGATCATCTGCACCAGGGTCGCCCGCGTGGCATCATCGTTGGTGATGCCCGCATCGGGGAGCCCGAGATTCTCGCGCACGTGCACGCCCATCAGCGCCCGCGCCCGCTCCGCCTCCTGCGCCCGCAACTCCGCCGAGCCGCGTGTGCCCATCTCGCCCTGCGTGAGATCGAGAATGCCGACACGCTTGCCGTCATCCACGGCTTTGATGAGCGTGCCACCGCAGGTGAGTTCCACATCGTCGCGATGGGGACCGACAGCCAGGAGATCGAGATTCATACCGAAGCTTCGCGCGGCAGGGCGTTCTTTGCCAGTCTCTCCGGGATTCCGCCCCTCGGGCTTCCGTTGTCGCGCTGTTACGACCCGGCCCGCGCCAGATACGCCACCACCCGTTCCGCCACCTGCTGCCCGCTCGCGATGCAGTCGCCGACACTCACGCCGTTGCGGTAGTTGCCGGCGAGGTAGAGCCCCGGGTTCTGCCGCTCGGTCGCGTCGGCGGCATCCTTCACCGCTTGATAGCCCACCGTGTACTGCGGAATGGCCCGCGGCCAGAACACATGCTTGGCGAAGACCGGTTCGCCGCGCACGCCGAGCAGTTGGCGCAAGTCGACCAGCACGCGCTCCACCAGCAGGTCGGCGTCTTCGCGCGCCCGGTCGGCCTGGCGCGCGCCGCCCACGAAGCAGGTGATCGTGACGCAGTCGTCGGGCGAACGGCTGGGGAACAGCGACGAACTGAACAGCGCGCCCAGCAGCGAGCGTCGCTCGGCGGCGGGGATGAGTACGCCGAATCCATCGAGTGGATGCGCGACATCTTGGCGCCGGAAGCCGAGCGTGAGCGTGCTGACGCTCGGGTACTCCACGCGTTCGATGGGAGCGGCGCACGCGCGCATCGACGCGGGCAACTCCATGGCAGCCAGTACATGGGCCGGCGTGGCCATCACGACGGCATCCACCAGACGTGAGCGCGACGCCCCGTCCTGACCCGCGTCCACCAACCAGCGCGCTTCCTGCCGGTGCACGAGACGCACGGGGCAGCCGAGCCGCAGCGTTCCGGCGAGCGACGCCTCGAGCGTGTCGGTGAGCGTCTGCATGCCGTCAACGAAGCTGACGAGCCGCGCAGGCACTGGCGCTGCCGACGACATGAGGTGCCCCTTGGTGTCACCTGGCATGCTGTCCGCTCCACCGTCGCTCTCGCCGCCGGCGAGCGACCTGCGCTGCATCATCAGGCCCTTCGACAGGGAACCGAACCGGCGCTCGAGGGCGGCCACTCGCGGGAAGGCATGCGCCATGCTCAGCGTCTCCGGGTCACCTGCGAAGATGCCGGAGATGAATGGATCAACCGCATAGTCGAGTACCTCATGCCCGAGCCGGCGGCGCACAAAGCTCGCCACCGACTCGTCGCCTTCCTGCCGGCGCGTGCGCACGAGCGGCTCGAGCAGCACGCGCAGCTTCGCCCGCAGCGACAGCAGGCTGGTGCCAAGCATGCTCGACGGCGTCAGGGGGAAGGGCACCAGCCGACCGTCGCGCACCACATAGCGGCGCTTCGCGCCGGGGTTCGCCTGCACCACATCCTCTTCGAGGTGCAGTTGCTGAAGGAGCGACTCCACGGCCGGCGAGGTGACGAACGAGTTTGGACCATGCTCGGCGAGAAAGCCGTCGGCATGCGTGGTGCGGATGGCGCCGCCGGCATGCCCGCTGGCCTCGTACAGCACGACGTTCACCCCGCGCCGGCGCAACTCCCAAGCCGCGACCAGCCCCGTGATGCCGGCACCGACGACGGCCACGGACCGTGGACCGCTTCCGTCGCTGTCATTCGGCGGCATGTTGCCGGTCATGTCTATAGCCACCCGCATGGTTCACGCTCCAGTGACGTCACCAACCCAGTCGCGTGGCTCGAGCATCTGTTGAAGCCGAGCTTCGAAGGAATGAGGAGAATACCGAGGGGCATACTGCCACATTGCCAGCGGTGGGAGGCTCATGAGGACGCTCTCCACCCGGGCGTTCGTCTGCAGACCGAAGGTGGTACCGCGATCGTGTACGAGATTGAACTCCACGTAACGGCCGCGACGCACCAGCTGGAACTCGCGCTCGGCGTCGCCGAACGCCTCGTTCCGCCGCCGATCGACGATGGGCTCGTACGCCTGTCGCAGCGCACGGGCGACGTCGGTGACGAAGGCGCGGGTGCTGTCGAAGTCGAGACCGAACGGATCGGCGTCCGCCCGCAGGTGATCGAAGAAGATGCCGCCCACACCGCGCGCTTCGTTGTCGCGGTGCGTGTTCACGAAGTACTCGTCGCACCACCGCTTGAAGGCGGGATAGAAGCCGCGATGGTGCCGCTCGCACATGTCGCGCAGCGCGACGTGGAACGTGCGCGCATCCTCCTCGTGCGGATAGAACGGCGTCAGGTCGGTACCACCGCCGAACCAGCAGTCGGTGATGGTGCCGGCCTCGTCGGTCAGCTCGAAGTAGCGCACGTTGAGGTGCACCGTAGGCACCATCGGACTGCGCGGATGCACTACGAGGCTCACGCCCGTCGCGAAGAAGTGCGTGGAACCCGTGGCCGCCCCGCGCCCTCCCAGCCGATGCGCCGCGGCCGGGGGCAGCACCCCCATTACGGCCGAGCGGTTGATGCCGGCTTTTTCGAACGTCACGCCATCGGTCATCACGCGCGCCACACCGCCGCCTCCGCCCGGACGCTCCCAGCGGTCCTCGGTGAACGTGCCCCCACGATCGAGGCGGCCGAAGAACGACGTGAGCTCGTCGTGCAGTCCGGCAATCCAGCGCGTGACATCGGCCCGACGGTTCGCGACGGGTACCGGCGCGGCCGTACGCAGCTCACCCGGATGCATGGCGACGGTCATGAGATCCCCGCAAACTGGGCGAACGGTGTCTGCGCTTGATGGGCGGCGATGCGCTCGTCCGTCCATTCCCATTCTTTCACCGCGTCGATGAAGGCGCGCGCGTGATCCGGTTTCATGTCCGGCAGGATGCCGTGTCCGAGGTTGGCCACGTGACCTACCGGCCCGAAGGCCGCAATCATCTCGTGTGTACGGCGGCGGATCTCGTCGGTGGGGGCATAGAGCGTGCACGGATCGAGATTGCCCTGCAGCGCGACGTTGAACGGATCGGTCATCGTGCGGGCATCCTGCGGCGCCGTGTGCCAGTCCACGCCGATCGCATCCGCCTGTGTCGCCGCGGCAATCTCACTCATCGCCCAGCCTCCGCCCGGCGCGAATACGATCACCGGCACGCCGGCCTCGCGGGCGCGCAGTGCGGCCTTCGCGAGATACGGCAGCGCGAATGTGCGGAACTCGTGCGGGCCCAGAGCCCCGGCCCACGACTCGAACAGCTGGACCACCTGCGCCCCGGCCTCCACCTGCGCCACGAGGAAATCCCCCACCGCGGTGGCGAGCTTGTCGAGCAGTGCATGCGCGAGGGCCGGCTGTTCGAAGAGCATCTTCTTGGCCACGGCGAACTGTTTGGTGCCTTTGCCTTCCACCATGTACGCCGCCAGCGTCCATGGCGCGCCGGCGAAGCCGATGAGCGGCACGCGGCCGTTGAGCGCGCGCTTGGTCATCCGCAGCGCCTCGAGCATGTAGCCCAGCTGATCCTGCGGCACGACCGGGTTGAGCCGGTCGAGATCACCCACCGAACGGATGGGTGACGGGAATTGCGGCCCCACGCCTTCGTCGAGCGTGAGATGCATGCCCATCGCCTCGGGGATCACCAGGATATCGCTGAAGATGATCGCGGCGTCCACCCCGACGAGATCGATTGGCTGCAGCGTGACCTCCGTCGCGAGCTCGGGCGTGCGGCACATGGTCAGGAAGTCGCTCTTCGCGCGCACCGCACGGTACTCGGCGAGATAACGGCCCGCCTGGCGCATCATCCACACCGGCGG
>DCZC01000037.1:0-422 GCA_002331565.1 Gemmatimonas sp. UBA2094 | reverse complement strand
GCCTGGCGCATCATCCACACGGGGGGGCGTTCAACAGGCTCGCGGCGCAGCGCGCGCAACAACAGGTCGTTCATAGCCAGGGGAGTGGCGGACTCGCGAGAGTCCGGGTGATCTCGGGCCGCCGCGAATCGGGCAACTCGAGTGGCAAAAGTACAACGGCGACACGCAGCCCGGAGGAGGCGCATCGCCGACTGCGTCACATCAGCTGAACTGCTGTGAGGCGGCGAACGGCGGCGTTTTCCGCGTGCTGGTTGCCGCGGTGGTTGCCGGTTTGTCGGCCATCGGTGTGGAGGGTGCCGGCGCGGGGGCCACGGCTCGGTGCGCGCCGGTGCGGCGGGTATCCGATGCGCCCGCGCCACCGGCCGGCGCGAAGATCTCGAGGAGCATCATCGCCTGCTGATCGAGAGGGTCCCCCGCCCGCC
>DCZC01000201.1:13291-13514 GCA_002331565.1 Gemmatimonas sp. UBA2094 | reverse complement strand
TGGGCTACAACAAGGTGTTCGGGTATTTCCTCGAGATCTCGAACGCCAACCGGCACCTGGTGCCCGACGACTATCAGCGCCGGCAGACGCTCACGGGCGCCGAGCGCTACGTAACGCCGGCGCTCAAGGAATACGAAGAGAAGGTGCTCAGCGCCGCCGAACGCATCGAAACACGCGAGCGTGAACTGTTCGAGGCGCTGCGTCGGGAAGCGGGGGCGGCCAT
>DCZC01000201.1:12959-13101 GCA_002331565.1 Gemmatimonas sp. UBA2094 | reverse complement strand
GCGCGCTGGCAGCAGGTGGCGCGCCGCGTGGCGACGATCGATGTGCTGGCGAGTTTCGCCGATACGGCGGAGCGCGAGCAGTACGTGCGTCCCGAACTGCACGACGGCTTCGACATGGAGATCGTGGCGGGTCGTCACCCGG
>DCZC01000201.1:12540-12698 GCA_002331565.1 Gemmatimonas sp. UBA2094 | reverse complement strand
CCCCAACATGGCAGGCAAGAGCACCATCCTGCGGCAGGTGGGGCTGATCCAGCTGCTCGCGCAGGTGGGGGCGTACGTGCCGGCGCGCAAGGCGCGACTCCCCATCGTGGACCGGTTGTTCACGCGTGTGGGGGCGAGCGACAATCTCGTGCGCGGCC
>DCZC01000201.1:12154-12351 GCA_002331565.1 Gemmatimonas sp. UBA2094 | reverse complement strand
GGCCAGTCCACCTTCATGGTGGAGATGAGCGAAACGAGCGCCATTCTGCACACGGCCACCCGCCGGTCGCTCGTCCTGCTCGACGAAATCGGGCGTGGCACGAGCACGTACGACGGGGTGAGCATCGCATGGAGCGTGAGCGAGCATCTGCACGACGGCATCGGCTGCAAGACGGTGTTCGCCACGCACTATCACGA
>DCZC01000201.1:6977-11757 GCA_002331565.1 Gemmatimonas sp. UBA2094 | reverse complement strand
CGTCTCACCGCCGATGGCATGCAGGCGCCGGTGAGCACCAGGCGACGCGGGCCGCGGCTCAAGCATCAGCTCGACACCGATCAGCTGGGCTTCTTCGGGGAGCCTGCCGCCCCGGTGGACGAAGCGGCCACACGCCTCAAGGCCGTGGTGAGTGCCCTGGACACCGACAGCATGACGCCGCTCGAGGCGCTCACCACTCTGGCGGCGCTCAAGAAGGGGGCGGCCGCCACGTGAGTCCGTCGTGACGACCGTTCCGCCGCCGAAGCCCACCAAGGCCGATCTCGAAGCGGCCGTCCACAAGACGGTGCCGGATCTCGTGGCGCCGAATCTCAAGGTGCTCTTCTGCGGGATCAACCCGGGGCTCTACACGGCGGCGCTGGGTCACCACTTCGGACGGCCGGGGAACCGCTTCTGGCCGGCGCTGCACGGCGCAGGCTTCACGCCGCGCCTGTTCAAGCCGTGGGAGGAGCACGAACTGCTGCCGTTGGGGTACGGCATCACCAACATGGTGACGCGTACCACCGCGGCCGCGTCGGAACTACGCCCCGACGAGTACGTGGCGGGTGGCCAGAGGCTCACGACACTCGTACAGCACCACACGCCGCGGGTGGTGGCCTTCCTCGGCATCGGGGCGTACCGTTCGGCGTTCGGTCGTCCGAAGGCGCAGCCCGGTCTGCAGCCCGAGCGACTCGGCGCGAGCCGGTTGTGGGCGTTGCCAAGTCCCAGCGGACTCAACGCCAATCATCAACTGTCCGACCTCGTGGCGCTGCTGCGAGCGCTACGCGCGTGGGTCGAGCAGTCGTGACCCTTCCACCTTCCCCATTCTCCGTCACCGTCATGCCGATCGTTTCGTCATCCCGTGGTCGGTCGCGCGCGTCTGCCGCGATGATTGCGCTCTCCACGCTCGGCCTTGTGGTCACGGCCGGCGCGTTCGGCGCGTGCAGCGATGGGGAGCAGCAGCCGGCGGCCAACGCAGATGGTATGGCCACCGCGGCGCCGGCCACGCCGAAAACGCCGGGCTACACGTTCGATGTGGTGGCCGAATATCCGCACGACACGGCGGCGTTCACGCAGGGACTGTTGTGGCACGAGGGCCGTCTGTTCGAAAGCACCGGCCAGGTGGGCACGTCGAACATCCGCGAAGTCACGCTCGCCTCGGGGAAGGTGGTGCGCCAGCAGGATCTCGAGGAGCCGCACTTCGGCGAAGGCATCGTCATTCTCGGCCCAACGCTGTATCAGATCACCTGGCAGAGCGGCATGGCGTTCACGTACGACTGGAAAACGTTCAAGCGTACGGGGGAATTCCGCTACGATGGCGAAGGGTGGGGGCTCACGACCGACGGCACGTCGATCATCATGAGCAACGGCAGCAACGTGCTCATCTACCGTGACCCGAAAACGTTCGCCGCCACGAAGGCGGTGGAGGTGAAGGATCACGGGAACACGGTGCCGCAGCTCAACGAGCTCGAGTGGGTGAAGGGCGAGATCTGGGCCAACGTGTGGCAGAAGGATTCGATCGCGCGTATCGACCCGGCCACGGGCGAGGTGACCGGATGGATCGACCTCACCGGCATTCTCCCGCCGCTCGATCGCACTGGAAAGGAGGACGTGCTGAATGGCATCGCGTACGATGCGGCTACGGACAAGATCCACGTGACGGGGAAATTGTGGCCGAAGGTGTACGAGATCCGGGTGAAGGAGAAGTGAGCGGGAGGCCCATCGGAAAAACAGCGTCTGCTGGCGCTGTCTTGTGCTAACACGAGATGAGCTTCAACGTATTTTGGTCCGTCCGTCCCGCGGTCATCCGGCCGCAGGTCACTCCTCGTCGTGTATTCCATTGGGTCAATCTGCCAATTCCGCGACGCCATCCCGTCGCGCCTTTCTTCAGACATCGATAGCGTCCGTCGGTGCCGCATCGGCGGCATCGGCGCTCTCTCCGGAGCAGCTCTGGGGACAGCAGCGTCGCGCACAGTACTCGCAGCTGATCGAGCGGATCGGGCAGCGGGCCGAGTGGCGCGACATTGATCTGCGGCTCGTTCGGCGCACCACGCTGGGGATGACGTCGGGTGACGTCGCTCGCGTGAAGGCCATCGGTTTCAGTGGCTATCTGGAGGAGCAGCTGGCCGCGGAACGGCTCGACGATGCGCAGACTGACGCGCGACTGGCGCGCTATCCGGAGTATCAATACTCCCGCGCCGAATTCCTGCGGCTCGAGCAGACGGACAACTTCTGGCCGGTGACGCCCATGCTGCAGCGCGCGATCATCGAGCGCGCGGCGTTCTCGCGCCGACAGTTGAAGGAGCGGATGATCGAGTTCTGGACCGATCATTTCTACATCAACTTCACGCCGGCGCGCATCATCGACTATCGAGAGGTAGTCATTCCGCACGCATTGGGCAATTTCCATGATATGGTCCGGGCGAGCATGCGTTCGACCGCCATGCTGCAGTATCTCGACCAGGTGTGGAGCACGAAGTACGGCGTGAACGAGAACTACGCCCGCGAGCTCCTCGAGCTCCACACGTGTTCACCCTCCATCGGCTATACCCAGCAGGACGTGCACGATTTCGCGCGTATCCTCACTGGGTGGACGGTCGACAACGGCTGGAATTTCCAGTATCGGGCCGACCTCCACGATTTTGGTGCAAAGCGCGTGCTGGGCATGACGTTTCCGGCGCGCGCCGAGGCCGGCGGGTTGGCGGGGATCGAAGAGGCGACTCGGGTGGTGGACTTCCTGCTGGAGCATCCCAATACGGCGCGATTCATCGCGACCAAGTTGCTCAAGTGGTTCGTTCGTCCGGACCCGAGCGCGGCGCAGATCTCGGCGGTGGCGTCGGTGTACAGCAGTACGAAGGGGGACATCAAGTCGATGCTGCGCGCCGTGCTGACGCCGAACAACCTCGCGAATGCGCCGGCCAAGCTGAAGCGACCGTATCACCTGTTGCTCTCCGCGATCCGCTCCACCGGCGTGCGCTTGGATCCCTACACCCGCAATCTCGGGTGGGAGGCCACGGCGGGAACGCTGTCGGGAATGGGCCATGGCATTTTCCAATGGCAGACGCCCGACGGCTACCCCGATTCCCCCGAGTACTGGTCGGGAATGATGGTAGACCGCTGGAACGCGATGCATGCGATTCTCGGCTGGGAGCGCGACGCCGGGCGATACCCGACCTTCGATCCGTCGATATGGGAGTCGGCTACGCCGTCCGTGCTCGTGGAGCAGATTTCCACCCGCATGTTTGCCGGGGAGATGAGCACGCTGTTGCGCGAGCAGCTGCTCGCCTGCGTGACGGAGCAGCGCGTTTCCGATCGGGCGCGGGCAGGGGTGTTCTACGCCCTGTGCTCGCCGGAATTCCAGTTCTATTGAGGGTCGGGCACGTGAATCATCATCAGGATTCGCAACAGGACGCGCATCTCGCCTGTCCGGAGTACCGTGCCCTTTCGCGTCGCGGTTTCCTCACGTTCACGGGTCTCAACTTCGCGGCCATGGGACTTCCGGCGTGGATGCCGGAGGTACAACTGGCGGGCTCGCAGGACAGCAGCCGCGATATCATCATCTCGGTGTTCTTGCGCGGTGGTGCCGACGGGCTCACGCTCGTCGCGCCGTTCGGCGACGCGAACTACTTCAGTGTCCGGCCGAATATTGCCGTGCCGGCGCCGGACAGTCGCAACGCGCTGCGCGGGATCGCGCTCGACAACTTCTTCATGCTGCCCCCGGGGCTGGCGGCGCTGGAGCCGGTATATCGTGCGGGGCATCTGCTTCCGGTTCACGCCACGGGGCAGATGTACACCAAGTCGCGTTCGCATTTCGAGGCCGAACGCTATCTCGAGGCCGGCAAGCCGGATGATTATCTGCTGGCTACGGGATGGTTGGCCCGCCACCTGGCGACCTCCGCTCCGGCCAAGTCGGGCGCGCCGCTGCGAGGGGTCTCGTTGTCCTGGGGAGGGCTGCGCCACACGCTCATCGGCGCGCCCAACTCACTGCCGATCAGCGACCCGCAGTCCTTCGGCATGAGCTACAACCCTGAGCCGAGCGTCCTCGACACGCTCTATGCCGGCGCATGGGCGCCGCTGCGGGCCACGGCACAGACGGCGATGAAGACCGTCGAGCTCCTCCAGTCGATCGATTTCCGGGGCTATCGCCCTGCGAACGGCGCGCGCTATCCCGAGACACAGTTCGGCCGAAGCTTCCGCAGCCTGGCCGCGATGATCAAGGCAGACATCGGGTTGGAGGTGGGGCACGTGGACATCGGCGGATGGGACACGCACGCGCAGCAGGGTTCGGTCGACGGTGGGATGCACACGCAGATGCGTGAACTCGGTGACTCGCTGGGGGCCTTCTGGTCCGACGTCATGCAGGGGGCGGTGCGCTATCGCGTCACCGTCGTCGTGGTGTCGGAATTCGGCCGCAACGTGCGGGAGAATGGCTCGAAAGGCACTGACCACGGTCGCGGCGGTGTCTTCTTCCTCATGGGCCAGAACATTCGCGGCGGTCGCGTGCTGGCGACCTGGCCCGGTCTCGCGCGCGAGGAGCTTGAAGACGGTCAGGATCTGCGCGTCACCATCGACTATCGTGATCTGCTCGCCGAGGTGGTGCGTCGGCGTCTCAACAATTCCAACCTCATGACCATCTTCCCGGAGTACGCGCCGGTGGAGCGAGGGGTCACCGTTCCATGAGTTCCATATCGCTTCGCCGCCCTGCATTCGCGGGCGTCCGGTGCATGGTCGCGGCCGGCATCACGGCCGTGCTGCTCGCAGCGTGCACCGGCGAGGCCGGTCC
>DCZC01000201.1:0-6798 GCA_002331565.1 Gemmatimonas sp. UBA2094 | reverse complement strand
CCGGCGAGGCCGGTCCCACCGGTCCGCAGGGACCCGCCGGTCCCACTGGTCCTCAAGGGCCGACCGGACCGCAGGGGCCCACGGGGCCCACCGGTCCGACGGGGCCCACCGGGCCCACCGGGCCGCAGGGACCCGCCGGTCCATCGCTCACGCCGACGGGTGCCACGAAGCGCCTGCAATTGAGCGGGCGGTTCGATGCGTCCGGCATCGCCACCATGCTGCTGCCTGCCGAAGCCGTGGCCAACGGCAGTCTCCCGTACATCGCCTGCTACGTGAGCAGTCCGTCGCGTGAAACGTGGATCTCGGTCGCTCAGATACCGCTCTCGTCCAGCGACACGTATTGCGCGTTGACGGGAATCGGCCGCAGTCTGCCGGGCGTCACGATCGTGAATGGGGTGGAAGGGGACTTCTACTACCTGATCGCCGTGTGGTAGGCAGATCGTGGTGAGCCGGCGCGACCTCCTCTCCGCGGTACTCGTTCCCGTGCGCCGCATGCTTGCCGCGGGAGCGCTGTTGTCGGCGTCCGCGTGCGCGGGGTCGGAAGGGGCGAGCGGTACCGGCAGCAGCAGCACCGCACCGCCAGCGGTCACGCCGCTGCAGGTCACCACGCCGGCCTCGCTCCCTGCGGGGCGTGCCACCGTCGAATACGGTGTGCAGCTCGAGGCCTCGGGCAGCTCGGCTGCGGCGGTGTGGACAGTCAGCGACGGTTCGCTTCCCCCGGGCCTCGGGTTGAGTGCCACTGGGCGCTTGGCCGGAACGCCGGTCACGGCCGGCAGTTTCACCTTCACCGTGCGCGTGGCCGACGGTGCGCGTACCGGTACGGCGACGTTCCGGCTGGAGGTGGAGGCTGCGCCGATCGAGATCCTGCCCGAGGCTATCCCGTTCGCCAATGTGGGCAGCGACTATTCGGTCGTGCTCTCGTTGGCCGGAGCGCAGGGACGCGTCAGCTGGTCGCTTGTCGGCGGTGCATTGCCCGCCGGGCTCGTGTTGCAGCCGGATGGCACGCTGCGAGGGGTGCCCATCGTGATCGTGCAGCGTACGGTGCGCATCCGTGCGGTCGCCGACAACAAAACACGCGAGCGCGATATCGTTGTTCGCGTCTTGCCGCCGCCATTGTCCATTCAGACCACCACACTGCCCAATGGCAACGTGGGCACCTCGTACGCTGCCCAGCTCGAGCGTCGGGGTGGCGATGCGACCATCGTGTGGGAGTTGGTGGGTGGGGTGTTGCCTCCGGGCATGACGCTCTCGAGCGCCGGCATGCTTGCCGGTGTGCCCACGGCTGCGGGATCGCATGACTTCACCGTGTCGGCGTTCAGCGATCCGCAGCGGGCGACGCAGCGCCTTCGTCTCGTAATCGATCCGCCGTTCACCTATCCGACTACGGTGCTGGTGGAAATGCCGGGCGACTTCTTCACGCCCGCGCTGGCGTATCTGGCCGCGGGTGGTACGGTTACGTGGCGCTTCCCGGCACGCGCGCACAACGTCGTGTTCACGACGTCCGGATCGCCGGCGGACATTCCGCTCATCAGCAACGCCACCATCAGCCGCACGTTCCCCACTGCGGGCACCTTCCGCTACGACTGCACCGTCCATCCGGGGATGAGCGGCATCGTCGTGGTGGGACGGCCATAGGCACGACGTCGGCGACCTTCGGAGTTCCTTCATTCGTTCAGGGGCGACGATGCGCCCGGTGAGCATGTGCGGAGTTGACCCAATGCATCGAATCAGCGCGGCGAACCGACATCCGATCCCCGACGACCTGCGCCATGCGTGGGCCATGGTCGTCGTTGTGGCCGCCCTGACGGCATGCGGCGGCGCCGCGAGCGATCGTGGCGCGGTCACCACACCCACGGCACCTCCGCCACCCCCGCCAGTCGCCGTCGCGGCGATCGAGATCACGCCGGCAAACACGGCGGCGCTGCGCATCGGCGCGACCTTGCAGCTGTTCGCGGTGACGAAGAGTGCAAACGGCACGCCACTGAACGACCGCGTCGTGCAGTGGAGCAGCTCAGTGCCGACCGTCGCGTCCGTTTCCGCATCAGGCAACGTGACGGCGCTGGCCACCGGCCGCACCGTCGTCACCGCCACCAGCGAGGGCGCGCGCGCCACCGCGACGATCGATGTGCGGGCGGCGGTCGCATCCCTGGTCATGACGCCGCGTGTGCCAGGCCCTCTCGTGCCCGGCGATACGCTGCGACTGAGTGCGGCGGTACGCGACAGCGCGGGTGCGGTCTTGGTGGACCGCGTTGTGGCGTACCGCTCGACGACCCCTGCCGTGGCCACTGTGGCGGCCGACGGCAAGGTGACCGCCGTCGCCCTGGGTACGGCATCGATCGTGGCGGAATCGGAAGGGGTATCAGCCAGCGCGGCGATCGTGGTGCGGGCTCCGGTCGCCACCGTCACTGTGTCACTGGCGAATCCCATTCTCTTTCCCGGTGAGAATCGGGTCATTCGTTCGTTTGCCCTCGATACCCGCGGGTCGACGCTCGACGGTCGCCGTGCGGAGTGGTCGTCGGACAATCCGTCGGTCGTGCAGGTGACCGGTACGCTTGAAGGGGCGGCCGTGCTGGTGGCGGTCGCGCCAGGGACCGCCACCGTGACCGTCGATGTGGAGGGGAAGCGCTCCACGACGATCGTGACCGTTCGTCGCCTCGTCGCGACGATCGCGATTGCCTCGCCGCCCGCGTCGATCGAACTCGGCAAGCGCGCCCAACTGACCGCCACGTTGCGCGATGATCAAGGGGCAGCGCCGCCAAGTGTCGCCGTCACGTGGCGCTCGAGCGATGCGAGTGTGGCTTCGGTGTCGGGCGACGGTCGAATGACCGCACTCGCCGTGGGCGTCGCCACGATTTCCGCCGAAGCGGATGGAAAGCGTGCAACTGCGGCCGTGACGGTGGCGCCGTTGGCCATTCGCGTGCGGACGCTGGTGGCCGGGTACGCACACTCATGTGCGCTGACGACGGGCGGTGAGACCTTCTGCTGGGGGGACAACTCGGGGGGTCGTATCGGCGCGGGAGACTGGTCGTCGAACCACCTCACGCCGATGCGAGTGGCGGGAGGCCTCCGGTTTGTTTCGCTGGAAGGGGGGGAGTTTCACACGTGCGGTCTGACTGCAGACGGTACGGCGCACTGCTGGGGAGACAATTGGGAAGGCCGCCTGGGCATCGGCAACAATCAGGGTAGCCGCAACACGCCGGTGCCGGTGTCGACCGACCGGCGCTTTGCGCAGATCGCGGGTGGTGAGGGCCATACGTGTGGACTCGAAGGTACTGGCACGGTGTGGTGCTGGGGGCGCAACGACCATGGCCAAGTAGGCGATGGCACGGCGGTCCAACGTAGCGACCCAACGCTCGTGAGGACTGCGCAGCGGTTCATCGAGATCGCCGCCGGCTTCTGGCACACGTGCGGGGTGACGACGGCGGCGGAGGTGTGGTGTTGGGGGCACAACACGTCGGGGCAGCTGGGCCAGGGAACACAGGCGGGTGACATTTTGCTGCCCACCCGCGTGAAGCGGGATGCGCCGTTCGCTCGCATTACCACAGGGAGTCGGTCGAGTTGCGCATTGACGACCGACGGCGTGCCCTACTGCTGGGGCGAGAATTCCTTCGGCGTGCTCGGTACCGGACCCGGACAGAATGTACTCATTCCGGTTGCTGTTCCCGGTGTCTCGCTCACGTCGATAGAACTGGGCCAGTCGCACGTGTGCGGCACCACGTCGGCGCAGCGGGTGGTCTGTTGGGGCAGCGGCGTCAGCGGGCAGATGGGGACCGGTGATCTGGAACTTGGGCAGCCGCCAACAGTAGTGAGCGCCTTCGGCGTTGTGCGCGCACTCGCCAGCGGACGCAGCCACAGCTGTGCGGCACCCGCGGCTGGCGGTATCCGCTGCTGGGGGAAAAACGATTACGGGCAACTTGGCGTGGGGACGCAGTCGCGCTTCTCCGAGCCGGTCCTCGTACCGGATCTCACGGGCGTTCGTGCCATCGTCGCTGGCGCGTACCATTCATGTGCACTCACGCGAACCAACGCGACCTTCTGCTGGGGCGACAACAGCTCTCGCCAGCTTGGTGACGGGACCAGTGCCACCCGCCTTCGCCCCATACGGGTCGTCGACGATCGCGGCTACACGGCGATCACGGCGATGCAGGCCGGGATGTGCGGCTTGCAGGCCGACGGACAGGTGGTCTGCTGGGGCGATGGGCAGAGTGCCGCGCTGGCTGACACGCCGTTGCGATTCCGCGAACTCGCGTCGAGCTCGCGATCGTACCATTGGTGTGGCATCACGACGTCTGGCCGGGCGGCTTGTGCCCGCTCGAACTGGCAGGGGCAGCTGGGGAACGGGAACACCAACTACAGCCAGAGTCCGGTGTTGGTTGGCCTCGAGGCACCATTCGCGTCGGTGCAGGCCGGCGGTAACCATTCGTGCGGCGTGACGTTGGATGGTGTGACCTACTGCTGGGGATCCAACGTCGAAGGGCAGCTTGGCCTCGGGACACGTGGCGAGAACGTGCTGCTCCCAAGTCGTGTGTCGACCACCGAGCGCTTCCGCACGGTGGCGCCCGGACCGTGGGATACGTGTGCGCTGAACGCCAGCGGTGCCGCCTTCTGCTGGGGGGCCGACTATTACGGCAAGGTGGGCGACGGCCCGCGTGGCGGACCGATCACGACCCCGTCGGCGGTACTCGGCAGCGTGCGATTTACGTCGATCGCCATGGGGCACGACCACGTGTGCGGTATCGCCACCGCGGGCACGATGCACTGCTGGGGGGGCAATACCTTCGGTCAGTTCGGGTCGGGTGATTTCAACGGCACCGATGGTGCACCGCTGCCCGCCGGCCGCGGAAATCAATGGCGTGCCGTCGCTGCCGGGACCATTCACACGTGTGGCATCGCCACCGACGAACGCGTCTACTGCTGGGGCGACAACAGCAGCGGCGCCGTGGGTCAGCCGTTTCCGACTTCGCCGCAGGTGGTGGCGGGAAATCTCACTGTCGCGGCGGAGCGGTAGGCCACGGAATGCACTGAAGACTGAGGACCGAAAACTGAAAGCTCCCCCGAAAGATCACGCGATCTCCGGGGGAGCTTTCAGCTGTCAGCCATGAGTCTTCAGATCGCCTACCGCAACCGCACGATACCGTACCGCAGCGTACTCGCTGGCAATGCGCCATTGCTCGACAACGAAATCAGCGCTTTCTGGCCGGCCGGCACGCTGAAGCGGATGTAGCTGCTGGCGCCGCCGGCGAGCGGGATGCGCTGCGGCACGCCGCTCACGAGCGAGCGGGTGGCGATGGGATACACACCGAGGGCGGTGCCGCCGGCGAGGCGCAGGCCGGGGTAGATGCTGCGGAAATTCCACGCCGGATTCACGTATTGCGTGCTCAGCGTCGTGGTGGTGGTGGCGGGGTAGTCGTCGGCGATGAGCGAGATGCTCCAGTCGCGCAGGTAGTCGGCGAACGCGCCGCCCGCGAGCACCTGCTGCAGGTTGGTCACGCCGGTGGCCGCGGTGTTCACCAGCGAACGCAGGAACGCCGCCTCGCCGGCGGGCCCCTGTCTCGCGGCGGCGAAGCGCAGGAAGTTCCAGATGGCGCCGCGTGTGGCGAGCGAATCGTTCGGTGCGTACGGTGAATTGTTCTCCGGCGCCGTGATGAAGCTGTAGAAGCGCGAGAAATTCTGCGACGCGAACGTGGTGAAGTCGGTGGCGCGCGCGCCGTTCACATCGGTGAGGGCGAGATTGCTGCGCGTGGAGTATCCGCTCACCCGGAAGTACAGCAGCTCTTCGGCCAGATGTGACAGCCCCTCGTCGAGCCACACCGTTTCGGTGGTGGCACTGGTCTGGTTCACTACCAGGCGGCGCGAGGCATTGATGAGGTGCTGCAGTTCGTGCGCGATGGTGGTGAGGTTGAGCCGCGTGACGTCGGTCTTCGCGCGCTTGTTGCTGTTCACCACGCCGTCGGGGTCGGGCACGAGCAGATAGAACATCTCCGTCTCGTTCGACGTGGCGCAGGCCGGCAGGTTGTTCTTCGCGATCTTGGGGTAGAGGTCGCGCGCGAAGAAGAATCCGCCGATGGTATAGCCCGCTCCCTGCGGCGTGAGCGCGTTCACGGCGCGCGTGTAAAAGAGGATGATCTTGCCGGAGGGTGAGATGTTGGACGGCGCGCCGAACGCCGCAGTGTCCATGGGGAAGACGAGCGTGTCGAAGGTGGCCACGATTCCCGCGTATTCCGCGTCAGTATAGCCGCCCGACGGATTCTCCTTGTCGTTCACAACGATGGCGCGGTTGCCCACCGCCGCCACGCGACCGGTGCGCATGTCGGCGTTGCTGCACGCCTGACTCGCGTTGGCATTGAGCTTGATCTCGTCACCCACATTCACGGTGGTGAGCGATGCAAGTGTGCGCGGCGCGTCGACGGACTCGCGGGCGGCACGGGCCAGCGACGTGAGTTCGCGGATTTCGGTGGCACGCATCTGCCGCTCGAACAGTTCCACGCCCGAGAGCACGTTGCCAAGCATGGTGCCCGGCGGCATGGCGATGCTGTTGCCGTCGGGGAGCGGGGCCATGAGGGCCGCGCTCACGGGGGCGCGGGTGTTGAGACCGATCACGTCGGCCACGGACGCCGTGCCGAAGCTCGTGGCGGTGGAGATGAGCGTGAGGGCGTACTCGCCGCTCACCGGGCCTGCCGGGGTCTCGAGGCACGCGGTGAGGCTGGTGGGGCCCGCCACGGGATTGATCACCTCGCCCGGGGCCAGCACCCGCGCGGTCGTGGAGCCGCAGGGGCTCGTCAGATCGGAAGAGCGGGT
>DCZC01000070.1:10877-22350 GCA_002331565.1 Gemmatimonas sp. UBA2094 | reverse complement strand
GCGCAGCCCATGGGGATGCGCCCCGCGCAGCCGCTCAACGCCAACGCGCCGGGTGCGGCCACCATCTCGCGCGCCGCAGCCGAACAGCTCTTCGGCAAGAAGGTGGCCGAGCTGCGCGTGGGCGACGCCAGCGCGCCCATCACGGCGAGCTTCAAGCATCAGTGGCGCATGTCGCCCACGCCTGCGCGCAACGTGATCGCGGTACTCCCCGGCAGCGACCCCAAACTCGCCGGCGAGTACGTGCTGGTGGGCGCCCACAACGACCACGTGGGCGTAAACAATGTCGTCGTGGACCACGACTCGGTGCGCGCGTACAACATGGTCGTGCGCCGTCAGGGCTCCAACGATCCGGTGTGCACGCCCACCGCCGAACAGCAGCGCAAGATCGACTCCCTCATCGCGCGCGCGCGCAGCATCCGCCCGGTGCGTCGCGACAGCATCATGAACGGCGCCGACGATGACGGCTCCGGTACCGTGGTGATGCTCGAGATCGCCGAGCAGTTCGCCAGGGAGAAGACGGGGCGCTCCATCATCTTCGTCTCGCATCAGGGCGAGGAGGGCGGGCTGCTCGGTTCGCGCTTCTTCACCGACAATCCCACCATTCCGCTCGCGAACATCGTGGCGGCGCACAACATGGACATGGTGGGCAAGGGGCGGAACTGGCAGGTGAAGTACGGCGGCCCCAACTCCGTGCAGATGCTCGGCGCCCGTCGGCTGTCGCGCGAATTCGGCGACATGATCGACTCGGTGAACGCCAACAGCCCCGAGCCCATGGCCATCGACAAGAGCTGGGACGTGCCGGCCAACCCGCTCAACCGCTTCTGCCGCAGCGACCAGGTGAACTACGTCCGCAAGGACATTCCCACGGTGTACATGTCGCTCGGCTACGCGGTGGACTATCACCAGCAGACCGACGAGCCGCAGTACATCGACTACGATCACGCAGCACGCCTCGGACGGTTCGTGCACGACGTGATGACGGCCATCGCCAACCGGCCCAACAAGCCGGCGATCGCCGGCCCGGACCCCACAATGCCGACGTGCAACCGCTGACGGACGGATCCTGAGCCTGTCCCTCCGCTGCTGGCCTTCCACCCGCCCCGTCATGCGCTCTGTCTCGAACGTCCGCCTGCTGTCCGTCGTGCTCGCCCTCGCCTGGTCGGGATCGCTGTCGGCCCAGTCGCTCAAGCCCGTGGGCAGTCTGGCCGGCGGCAACCCGGTGGCGCTCGAAACGAAGAGCGTGAAGCGGGCCGGTGGTGAGGTGATCGCCACGCTCCGCACCACCTTCGCCAAACCGGCCAAAGCGCCCGGTGGTGAGTGGTACGGCTCACGCACGGTGGTCGCCGTACGCTGCGCCACGGGGACGGTGGCGGTGAAGGAAAACCGCTACTACGGCGATGCGAAGTTCACCACGGTCGCGAGCGAGAAGATCGTGAAGATCCCCGGGTACGCGCCGCCGATTCCCGGTTCCGTGCCGGCATTCGCGCTCAAGGCACTGTGTCCGGCGAAGTGAGTACCCGCCGGTAATCGCGCCGGTACCAGCGCCGGTACCAGCGCCGTTACCCTGCCGACTCCCGCACCGTGAGCAGCGCTCCCAGGGCCGTCGCCTGCCCACCGTCGTGTGGAATGTGAATCGCGGCGTGGTAGTATTGCCCCACCAGCTCGAAGGTGCGGCGGATACTCGGCAGATCCGTGAGATGCCCCACGATCACGGTGTCGGTGAGATGTTCGGCGCGCGCGGCGTTGATGGCGATGACGGCGATCACCTGGCCCACCATGTTCACCAGCGCCGCCGCCGTATCCTCGCGCGACGCCAGCACCTCGTGACGACCTACCCGCCCGAAGTTCACGGCCGTCGTTTCCGGCGGAAGCGAGCCGATCGCCTGCCCGAGAATTTCGCCGATCGTGAGGTTGAGCGTGGTGTCAGTTCCTGCCACCGCGAGCGCGTCGATCTCGCGCGGATCTACCGTGCCCACCAGCAGACGCGCGAGCCCCACGAGCGTGCCGCCGCCCACGCCGGTGCCGCTCACGTGGTGCGCTCCGCCCGGACCGGCAGCCACGACGGCCGTGCCCGACCCCGCGCTGGCCACGACGGCGCGTTCGAGCCCCGCCAACGCCAGTCCACCGCGGCCGATTGCCTGCACTTCGGGCACGTGGTGTATCGTGCGACCATCGAGCGCGGCCGAGAGCGCGGTGCGGTTGCCGCCGGTGACGGCAATCCACGCCACATCGGCCGGCAGCACGCCACCATGAGCCAACACCGCGCGCACACGCGCATCACTCGGCTGCCCCTCGCTGGGCAAGCGCCAGTGACGCACCACCGTCCCGTCGTGTATCACCACGTCGGTGTTGCTGGCGCCGAAGTCGACGGCCGCCGCGGGAAGCACTGCGCTCTCCGTCGTCACACCGTGCTCACTGGCCCGGCGAGTAGCGACGGACCGCGTTCTTCTCTACGTCCTCGCGGTAGTAGTTCACGTCCTTGAACTGTCCCTTCGCGTACCGCTCGGCCTGATTGAGGAAGTACGGCGACGCCGGGTCACCACTCACGCCGCCGGCGAGCGACGTACGGGCCTTGATGCGGGGACCGAATTCCACTACCGCGATGAAGCTGTTGCCCGTGTTGCCGTAGATGCGCTTGGTGGTGCGCACTCCGCTCTGCGAGAACGCGGCGAGCGAGCCCCACTGGCTCGACACGAAGGGCACGGGGATGCTCGGCTTGCTGTCGTCGTACACCGCATCGATGCGGCCGTCGAGACGCTGGAAGCGATTGACCTCGCCCCACGGGGTCTTCCACGTGCCGAAGTCCCGCGTGAGACGATCGACCACGCGGGCGAGCGCCAGCACATGCTCACGGGCAGGCTCGCCGCGCAGGCGAGACGCTTCGGTGCCGTAGAACTGCCCCAGCGTCATGCCGACGCTCGCGAGACCAAAGCGATAGTCCCAGGCGCGCAGCACCGCGATGGGTTCGGCGAGCCTGGCCCGCAGGGTGTCGGCACCCGGCAGTTCGTCGTACGCGATGAGCAGCGGCGGCACGATGCCCTCGAACGCCGGCAAGTAGCTGTCGTACGCCGTCGCGATCACGTCGTCGATGGTGAAGCCCTTGCGGTTCGAGAGCAGCCGCGTGGCATGAATGCCGCGCGCGTTCTCCGTCTGATACTGCGACATGTACTTCGGGAACGCCGCAATGTTCGGGCTGTTGGGGCCGGCCGCGGTGAACGGCCAGTTGTTGGTGTTCATCACCCAGCCGGTGGCTGGGTTCACCACCGTGATGGTTTCCTCGAGCGGGTGCAGCCCCTGCCAGTCCACCGCGCTCGTGCTGCCGTCTACCGCACGGGTGTAGTCGAACTTCGGATCGCGCTTGGGAATGAAGTCGCCATTCACGAACGCGATCGTGCCCGTGGCGTCGGCATACACGGTATTGTTCGACGAATTGGTGCGCAGGTCCATGACCTTGCGGTACCCATCCCAGTCGGCCGTCTTGGTGCGCAGGAAGCTCTGCTGCAGCGCCTTCACCGGCTCCTGCATGATGCGCACCGACACCCACTTGCCCTCGCTCGCGCGCACGATGGGCCCGCGATGCGTGAAGTAGGCCATGACGTCCTTGCGGCCGCGCGTGCCGTCGCTCTTGCGATACGGCAGCCCGATCTTCCGCGCCTTCATTTCACGCTCGGCGCCGTCCACGCGATAGTACACCTTGCCGTCGCGCTCGGTCACGCTCTCGAGATACTCGTCGAGCACATCACCGCCGCCGGTGGTGTGCATCCACCCGTTGCGATCGTTGAAGCCTTGGTAGATGAACGGCTGTCCCCACGTAACCGCGCCGTATGCCTTGAGCCCCTCGTCGCTCACCATGTGAATCTCGGGGCGGAAGTAGAAGCTCGTGTGCGGGTTGATCCAGAGGATGGCGTGACCGCTCGCAGTCACACTCGGTGCGAAGGCGAAGCCGTTGGACCCGGTGGGCTCCTGGAAGGCGTTGTCGCGCTCGATGTCACCGGGGGTGCGCGGCGCCGGCGTCTCGCCGATGCGCGGCGCGTAGAACTGCTCGAGTGCCGGCGCACTGATGCGCGCGATGTCGCCACCGATGCTGCCTTCGGTGAAGGTGAGCGCCATCCACGGCTCGAAGCGCGTGATGAGGCGCGGCTTCACCTGGGGATGCGTGACCATGTAGTGGTTGAGCCCCGCGGCCCATCCCTGCATGATGGCCTGCAGCCACGCGGGGCTTTCAGCGAACTTGGCCTTCATGTCGAGCGTGTCGATGAAGAGCTTCTGCCGCAGGTCGCGCCAGAGTTCCTTCTCCCCTTCCACCTCGGCCATGCGTCCCATCGCCGTGATGTAGTTGGTCTCGACGCGATTGAAATCGTCTTCGGCCTGCGCGAACACCATGCCGAACACCGCATCGGCGTCGGTCTTGCCGTACACGTGCGCCACGCCGTACTGGTCGCGCATGATGGTGATGCGCTTGGCCTGCTGTGCCCACTTGGCGGGCTGGGCCGGGAGTGCGGGCGCGGTGGCCGCACAGAACAACACGGCGGCGGTGACGGAGCGGAGCCGGAGAGTCATGGGGCAGAGGGAGCGACGGAGGGAGCGACAGACGGAGGTGAAGTGGGAGCGACAGCGGGCGCCACGCGGTAAATCGAAATGGCGGTATCGTCGAGACGCACGTACTTCGACGCGCGAGGGAGCGGGTGATTCACCGCATGTTCGGCGACCAGCACCTTCGACCACGGCGCCTTGAGCCACCGTTCGATGAGGCGGTCGAGCATGCGCGATTCGTACGGCGGGTCGGCGAAGGCTACATCGTAGCGGTCGGGGGGCAGCGCGTCGGCAAAGGGCAGTGCGTCCTTCTTGTATACGCGCGACTTCTCGGTCACGCGGAGGGCCTTGATGTTCGCCTGCAGCGCATGCAGGCTCGCGGGACGGAACTCCACGAAGTCCACGTACTTGGCGCCGCGCGAGATCGCTTCGAGCCCCAGTGCGCCGGTGCCGGCGAAGAGGTCGAGCACGCGCGCGTCCTGCAGATCCGCCTCGAGCAGCTTCATCATCTTCACACGCACCGGCTCCGCGGTGGGGCGCACCCGGAAATCATTGGGTGACGTGAGATTGCGGCCGCCAAATTTCCCGCCAACGATGCGCATCGGTCAGGCCGGTTGGTTGCGCATGTGATCGGCCAGCTGCTGCAGCCGCTCGCGCAGGAACGTCTTGAGCTCCTCGGGCGCCTCATGCTCGGCGAGGGCGCGGTCCATGCACCAGAGCCACTCGTCACGCTCCCGCTCGCCGATGGCGAAGGGGAAATGCCGCATGCGCAGACGCGGGTGGCCGTACTCCTCCACGTAGAGCTGCGGCCCGCCGGTCCACCCGCTCATGAACTTGTAGAGTTTCTCACGGGACGCCTTGAGACTCGCGGCGTGAAGGGGGCGGATGTTCGCCGCCTCCGGCGCCGAGTCCATGAGGTCGTAGAAGCGGTCGACGAGGATCCGGATCCCCTCGGCCCCTCCCATCTGATCGAAGTGGGTACTCACCCGCGGAAGGCTAGCAGCGGGGGGACGCTTAGGGGAGGCGGCGTACGCTGGAGCAGCGACTCGGCGCTAGCGCCCGGTGGGGGTCAGGAGGCGGGCGTCAGGAGTTGGGGGGTGGTGTTGTACCCACCCCGAACCGCAAACTCCCGCCCCCCGCCCCCAGACGGGCGAGAGCGCCGCCGATCACCCGGGTCATCCGGCGGTCTTTTCCGCGTTTTTTGGCGCCACTACAGAGCCATAATCAGATTAGCAAAAGATCAGTATTGCGAAAATATCGTCCTCGGCGTCCCACCGTTCGCGCCAAGCGGTCCACCCAAGCCCTCTGCAACCCGCAACGATGATACCGTCACGTGAGAGGCAGCGGTGGTGAGGCTCACCTGTCGCATTCCCCACCGCACGCCGCGCAACAGGCCACACACCGTGAGCGGGGTGTGAACAATGCTGTGGCGGCGCCAGGGGGCCGGTGGCGCATGACAGGCGCTGCGGTCATGGTCGGCGATTCACGTGCACTGCCTCCGAATTGGCGGTAACGTTGAATGTCCCGTCCACCCGGGAAGTCCGCCGACCCTTGCCCTGAGGTTTGCCCGTGTCCACGCCTCCTTCCCGCTCGTTCTCCCGCCGCGACTGGCTCAAGTCTTCCGGCCTCGTGGCCGGCGGTGCCATCGCCACGCAGTCGCTGGCTCCCACGCTGCTGCCCGCGCTTGAAGCGTCCGGCGCCCCGCTCGTCGTCGACGGCCAGACCACGCGCGCCGGCTTCCTCGCGCTCGAGCGCGAGATCGAAGCGATGCGCCGCGCCGAGGGCCCGATCCGCCTCGCGTCGAACGAGAATCCGTACGGCATGGCCCCGTCGGCGCGGCAGGCCATCATGGACATGTGGAAGGAGCACGCCTGGTACAACGCCGCGGCCGTGCCCGCGCTGCGCAAAATCTTCGCACAGAGCGTTGGCGTGCCCGAAGACTACGTGCTCGTCACGGCCGGCTCCGGCGACGTGCTGTCCATCGTCGCGCTCGCCTACGCGATGCGCGGCGGTGACGTGCTCACGCCGTGGCCCACGTACGAAGGGCTCCCGCGTTACGCCGAATCCATGGGCGCACGCGTGCACAAGGTGGCCCTCGACGGCGATCTCAAGCACGACCTGGAGGCGATGAACACGCGTCTCGTGCAGTCGGTCGACCTCGTCTTCGTGTGCAACCCCAACAACCCCACGGGCACCCTCACCGACGCGACGCAGCTGCGCAGCTTCGTGAGCAACGCGTCGCGCAAGTCGGTCGTGCTGGTGGACGAAGCGTATCACGACTTCGTGACCGACCCGGGCTACACGAGCATGATCGATCTCGTGAAGGCGGGCGAGAACGTGATCATCTCGCGCACGGCGTCCAAGATCCACGGTCTCGCCGGACTCCGCACGGGCTTCGCCATCGCCCGTCCCGACATCATCGCGCGCCTGCAGCCGTGCGTGACCAGCTTTCCCGGCGTCTTCGGCGCGCGCGCTGCCGCCGCGTCGCTCGCCGACACGTCATACCAGACGATGTGCCGTGACCGCAACGCCGAAGGGCGTACCATCATGCACACCGCCATCAAGGCCCTCGGCCGCCGCATGACCACGTCGCACACCAACTTCGTTTTCTTCGATACGGGGATGCCGGTGGAGAAAGTGCAGGCGGCGATGCTCGCGAAGGGCTTCATGATCGGCCGCGCCTTCCCGCCGTACAACACGTGGGCGCGTATCAGCATCGGCACGCCAGCGGAGATGAAGCAGGTCGCCGCGGCGCTGCCGGAGATCGTGAAGCCGGCGACGACGGGGCAGTAACGGCGCGACGCGCCGACTGCATTACGGCTACTCGTTGTTCGACTGACAGCGGCCCCGTTCAGTGCCGAGGGTTGTGCGCTGAGGGTTGTAGGTGGGTGTTTCGACGAGACACCCACCCACGACACTTCACCCACGACCCCCAACCCTGAACGGGGCTGCTGTCAGTATCACACACCACACTCCCCTCGCACGCCCACCACAATGCGCGCCCCCTTTCCGATAGCAGCCGCGTTACTGCTCGGCCTCGGCACCAGCGCCGACGCCCAATCCGCGCTTCCTACCGCCAACATGCCCGCCCTGACGTGGCGGCATATCGGCCCCTTCCGCGCCGGTCGCACCAAGAGCGCCGTGGGCGTCCCGCAGCAGCCGAACGTTTTCTACATGGCCGTCACCAACGGCGGCGTGTGGAAGACCACCGACTACGGCCGCACGTGGAATCCCATCATGGACAGTCAGCCCACGGGCTCGATTGGCTCGGTGGAGGTGGCGCCATCGGATCCGAACATCCTGTACGTGGGCAGCGGTGAAGGGCTGCAGCGCCCCGACCTGTCGGTGGGCAACGGCATGTACCGCTCCAACGATGCCGGCAAGACGTGGACACGACTCGGCTTGCGCGACGGGCAGCAGATTCCGCGCATCGCGATCGACCCGAAAAATCCCGAGCGGCTGTTCGTGGCGGTGCTGGGCCATCCGTACGGCCCCAACAGCGAACGCGGCATCTATCGCAGCACCAACGGCGGCCAATCGTTCGAGCGCGTGCTCTTCAAGGACGAGAACACCGGTGGCGCCGACGTGGTGCTGTCGCCCGACGATCCCAACACCGTGTACGCGGTACTCTGGGAAGCGCGGCAGGGCCCGTGGGAAAACGCGGCATGGAGCGGGAAGAACTCCGGGCTCTTCAAGAGCACCGACGGCGGCACCACGTGGACGCAGCTCGGCGGCGGGCTGCCTACCACGGCCGATGGCCTCGGCCGGCTCGGCATCGGCATTTCGCCCAGCAATCCGCGCGTGATGTACGTGACGGCCACGGCGGGGGCGAAAAGCGGCGTCTATCGCAGCGAGGACGCCGGCGCCACGTGGACGCGCACCACCACCGACTCGCGCTACTTCGGCCGCGGTGACGACTTTGCGGCGCTCACGGTGGACCCGCGCGAGCCGAACACGGTGTACACGATGAACGTAGTCGCGTGGAAGAGCACCGATGGCGGCAAGTCGTGGAAGAGTCTGCGCGGCGCGCCGGGCGGTGACGACTATCAGCGGCTCTGGATCAATCCGAACAATCCCGACGTGATGCTGCTCACGGCCGATCAGGGCGCTGTGATCACGGTGAACGGCGGCACCACGTGGAGCTCGTGGTACAACCAGGCCACCGCGCAGTTCTATCACGTGACCGCCGACTACAACTGGCCGTACAACGTATGCGGCGGCCAGCAGGAGTCGGGTTCGGCGTGCGTGGCGAGCCGCGGCAACGACGGCAGCATCGGGTATCGCGAATGGCGCCCGGTCGGCGCGAGCGAGTACAGCTACGTGGCACCCGACCCGCTCGATCCGAACGTGTACTTCGGCGGTACGGTCACCCGCTTCGACCGTCGTACCGGGCAGACGCAGGACGTGAGCCCCAATGCCGGCATCGGGCGACGCGCCGCCGGCACCGGCCCGGACTATTTCCGCGGCATCCGCACCATGCCGATCCTCTTCTCGCCCATGAATCCGAAGAAGCTGTACTACGGCACCAACGTGGTGTGGCAGACGGTGAACGCTGGTCAGTCGTGGACGCGCCTCAGCGACGATCTTTCGCGTCCCACCTGGGACGTGCCCGCCAGCGTAGGCATCTATCGCGATACGCCGGCCGCGACACCCACGCGGCGCGGCGTGGTGTACACCATCGCGCCGAGCCCGGTCGACTCCAACACCTTGTGGGTCGGCACCGATGACGGCCTCATTCACGTCACGCGCAACGGTGGCAAGACCTGGCAGAACGTGACGCCACCGCAACTCGGGCCGTGGTGGAAGGTGTCCATCATGGATGCGTCGCACTTCGATGCGAACACGGCGTACGCCGCGGTGAATACGTTCCGCCTCGACGATCTGCGACCGCATCTTTATCGCACGCGCGATGGCGGCAAGACGTGGACGGAGATCACGGGCGGTATGGACACCGATGCGCCGACCAACGTGATCCGCGAAGACCCCAAGCGCCGCGGCCTGCTGTATGCCGGCACGGAGCATCAGGTATGGGTGTCGGCGAACGACGGCGACAGCTGGCAGCCGCTGCGCCGCAACATGCCGTTCATCTCCATTCGCGATCTCATCGTGAAGGACGACGACATCGCCGTCGCCACGCACGGCCGCGGCTTCTGGATCCTCGACAACATCACGTCGCTCCGGCAGTGGGATGCCACCACGGCGGCGAACGCAACGCTGTTCGCGCCGGCCACCGCGACCCGTGTGCGCTACAGCATGTACACCGACACGCCGGTGCCTCCCGACGAGCCGATGGCGCAGAACCCGCCCGACGGGGCGATGCTCGAATACTGGCTGCCGCGCGATGCGCAGTCGGTGCAGATCGAGGTGCTCGACGCCACCGACCGAGTGCTGCGCGCGTATGCGAGCAGCGACGCCACCCCCGCCCCCGCAGATGCGGGCAACTGGCCGTGGTACTGGTTCCGGCCGGCGGCTTCGCCCTCGACAAAGGCGGGACTGCAACGCTTCACGTGGGACCTGCACTACACCCGCCCCACCGACGGCTGTGCGCTGCCCATCTCGGCCACGCCGTACAACACGAAATGCGAGCCGGAAGGCCCGTGGGTCATGCCGGGCCGCTACACCGCGCGGCTCACGGTGGACGGGACGGTGCTCACGAAGTCGTTCACCGTCCGCATGGACCCGCGGGTGAAGACGCCGCGCACGGCGTTGCAGGAGCAGCACGACCTCAGCGTGGCGCTGTACGACGCGCTGCTGCTCGCCCGTACGCGGGCCGCCGAAGCGAAGGCGGCCGGCCAGGTGGAGCTCGCCGCGGCGTATGCGGCGGTGGAAAACGCGCATCTCACCGCCATCGATGCCCTGCAGCAGAGTGACACGCCGCCCACCGCCAGTATGCGCGCGGCGGCCCGTGACCGACTCGCCGCATTCAAGGCGCTCGAGGCGCGCTGGGCCTCGCGCCGATAACCCGGTTTCCAGGGGTCCGTTTCAAGGGGGCAGCGTCGTTGACACGTTCAACGACGCTGCCCCCTTGAAAATCGGGCCGTGATCGGAGGGGGCGCTACAACTGCCCCGTGCTGCCCCATGCCGCGAGCTTGGCGCGGTACGCGGCATCCTCGTAACGCGCGAGCAGAAAGGCCGACTCATACGACGGGCGCGAGGCACCGGTGATCTGCGCCGCCAGCAGTTCAGCCGCAGCCGGTGCCGCCATGAGGCCGAAGCCCGAGAACGCCGCGCACACGTAGGCCCCGTCGACGCCGAGCGGTCCGACGAGGGGCCTGTTCTCGACCGTCTTGGTGTAGTAGCCGCCGTCGACATACGCGTGCGGCAACCGTTCGAGATACGCCGACAGTCCTGGTGCGAGCTTCGTCATGCCGCGCAGCACCACTTCGGGATAGAACGGATCGTCGGGGAGCGGAAACTCCGGCGCGTCGAACCGGTGCGCACTGTGATAGTCCCACAGCATGAGCACCGTCCTCGCACTGCCGTACCCCTCCGGGCGGAGATGGATGCCGGCCGGCAGCGGCTCGGTGAGCCAGCGCGTGTCGTCATCGGCCGCAAGCTCGGCGCGCTCCTCATCGCTCCACTCGAGCGACTGGTCGTCGTCGAGGATCACCAGCCCCGTATTGCGATCGACGACGCCGAGCGTGTCCTCGATGGCGATCTTGTAGTGCGCCTCACTGAACAGCGGCAACGACACATCGAGCAGCGCGCCCACCTGCTTGGCATATGGCCCCGCCGCGTTCACGAACACCGGTGCGTGCACCGTGATATCGCGGCCGTCGGTGGTGGCCACGCGCACGCCGCTCACCCGGCCACCCTCGCGCAGCACCTGCTGCACACGTCCCCCCAGCAGCGACGCGCCGGCGGCCCGCGCCTGCTCGAGGAGCAACATGCCCAACTGCTGCCCGCTGAACCAGCCGCACCGCCGCGCATGCAACACGGC
>DCZC01000070.1:0-10689 GCA_002331565.1 Gemmatimonas sp. UBA2094 | reverse complement strand
GCAACACGGCGCAGATATCCGGGGCGAGCCACGGGAAGTGCCGGCGAATGGCGGCGCGATCGAGAAACAGATCGGCGCCCTCCGGATGTCCCTCCCACCCGGCGTGCGCGCTAGGGCGATACATCGCGGCGTCTGCGAGCGAGCGATAGGTGCGCAGCGGCCCCGCGCCCTGCGCGCTCGCCACCGCGGCGTCGCCCACGAACTGGGCAGCGCGCTCCTCGCGCGCCGTGGCATACACGTACCCGCGACGGTTGAGCAGAAAACGGTTGTCGCTCGCCGCGGCCCACTCCTCGAGCAGATCGATGCTGCGGTTGATGAGTCGCACCATCGCATCGTCGGGACCGGGCCACCAGTTGCGATACGCCTCGGTGCTCTTGTCGCTGGTGAGCGTGAGTGGCGCGTGCTCGTCCACGAGCAGCACCCGCGATACGCCATGCCGCGTGGCGAGTGCGTGCGCCACGGCAACGCCAGCGATGCCGGCGCCGCACACCACCACGTCGGCGGTCAGCGCTCCACCGGCGCTCATACGCGTGCTCCGGCGTTCACCCCGTGCGCCCAGAGCGCGCGCTCCACCATCGTGGCGTGCCACCCGTTCGCCAACGCGTCGGCACGCGCCACGAGCGCTGCCGCATACTTCCGGTAGTACGGTGCCGTCCACGCGATCTTGCCCATTCCTTCCACGTGTGGCGCGACCTGCTCCGTCACGATTTCGTCGAAAAACGGGAAACGCTCCGGCGCCATGACGGCGAGCACGGCCGACGCCGTGGCCGGCCCCACGCCTCCCAGCGTACTCACCGCCGCAAGCGCCTTCGCGGGGACGTCGAGCAGCGCGGCCGCATCACTCGTGGCGGCTTCCACCGCACCCGGCGGATTGTTGCGTACGAGTACGAGATTGGGGGCCCGCCACACGCCGCGGGCCATCTTCCACTCCGTGATGCGCACCATCTCGTCGTACGTCACGTGCATCGGCGCCCGCGCCTGCACCAGCGACGGCAATTCGGTGCGATACCAGGCGTCGTGGCCGGCGAGCTTCGCGTTCGGCAAGGCGGTGATAGCGGCCGCGTATCCCTCGAGCGCCCTCTGCCACGCAGGCAGGTCAACTGAGCGCCACAACGAAAGATCGGCGAGAACGGTCATGGCGCAAAACTACTCACGCGACGGGCGCAGTGCGGGTGGGCTATTCGGGCGGCACGAGCGCGCGCACCTGCCGCACGCGCCACGATGCTCCCTCGCGCGCCAGTGAGACACGCCACACGGTAATGGCCTGCGCTTCCTCCCGGGGCGCCGCCGGGCAAGGGGCGCAGGGGCCGTGCGTGGGGCGTGCGTGGGCCGTGCGTGGGCCTGCCACGCTGGAACTGGGCGTCATTTGCTCGCTCACGCGTGTCTTTCGCCGCGAAATCGGTCGGATGAACGCTCAAATACGCGTGGGTGCATTGCTTCGGGTCGCACAGGGGGGTACCATTAATTCAGCGATGCACGCGCAGTGGTTCATACAGGCGCGTGGACATGTTCCGAATACTACGGGCCTGCCAAAGCGAGCGGGCCCGTTTGTGTTTGCACCGTAGCCATGAGGTCATGGCGCCCATCGTGAGGGCGATCACGAGTACGTGGAAGTCGGTATCGTTTTGCATGTGCGCCCTCGGGCGGAGTGCTCCGACAGATCCAGCATCGATCCATCATCAGGAGTACAGAACATGCGCACGACCGGTACCGTAAAGTGGTTCAACGACGCCAAGGGCTTCGGCTTCATCACGCCCGCCAACGGCCAGAAGGACTGCTTCGTCCACCACTCGGCCATCCAGGGCCAGGGCTTCAAGTCGCTCACCGAAGGCGAGACTGTCGAATTCGACATCGTGCAGGGCCAGAAGGGCCCCGCCGCCGAGAACGTCACGCGCGTTCGCTAAGCGATACGGTGGCTCCTCGTGGTTGCGCCAATCGCGCAGCCACGAGGACCCGTATTTCGCTCTCGGTTGCTGACGCGTTTTGCGCTGGGCGACCGAGCAGTTCCTTCGGAAGTCCGCCAAGCCGTCTCTCGTAACGGAGGGTTCGTGATCGACCACGCAGCGCCTGTGGCACCGTCGGACAGCCGTTTCGGCCCCGACCGCACGAACTTCCTCACGTCGCACCGCGCGCAGTCCGTTGGAGCGCGCGAATTCGGCAAGTTCACCGATTCGGTGGTCGCGCTCACACGTCGCGCGGCAACGCAGGCCGGGTGTGAAGCGCCCACTCTCCGGATGTCCCCCGATCGCTGCATCGTGCAGCTCGGGCCGGTCGCCCTCACGGTGACCCACATCCGTGCCGGCAACGATGTCCCCCCCGGGGGCCAGTTGCTCGCCATCATCTGGAACGGCATCATCGCCCCGCGTGGTGACCACGTGCCCGAGCGCAGTGGTGCGCGTCGTGTGCCGCCCCCGCCGGTTTCCGTGTGGGAAGAATCCGTGGTCGTGTCGGCCGCCGCGGAAACCAGTTGGCACTGGCATCCGAACGGCATTGATTCCACCGGGTATACGTCTCCCGAACTGGCCGAGCGGATCGTGGCGCAGTTGCAGATCGCGTTCGACGCGGCCCTGCGCGACATGCCGCCGGAAGTTCCCCTGTCCTGATCGCCCACAGGAGGGCGCTTGAAGCAAGACATGATCGAGTTCGAGGGCACCGTCACGGATGTCCTCCCCAGCACGATGTTCCGCGTCAATCTCGAGAACGGCCACGAAATCCTGGCCACCGTCGCCGGAAAGATGCGCAAGTTCCGCATCCGCATCCTGGCGGGTGACCGGGTGACCGTCGAAGTGTCGCCATACGATCTCAATCGCGGCCGCATCACGTTCCGCCACAAGTAACGCCCGCAGGTCAACCGGCCAACCGGCCGGCATCGAGTAGACGCAACAGCGGATGGCACAACCGGCGCCTAGGCGCCTTCCATCCGCCGGGCGCCTGGGCGCCCTGCTCGAAACCCTGTTGTACGGTGCTCAGCTGTGGTGCGTGCCCGGGGGCGGCGGAGTGAATCCGCCCTCGAGCAGGTGCACGATAGGCAAAAACAGGGGCGACGGGAGGGCGTCCCACGCGAACCACTCCCACGCGTCGCACTTCTCCGGTTCGAGCCGCTGCGGCTCACCCTCGCGGCTGTCGGCGAGCACGAAGATCGTAACATAGTGTTTGTCGGCACCCGGTTCGTCGCCCTCGAACCAGTCGTTGGTGTACGGCCCCTGCCCGACGATGCGCACCTCGAGTCCGGTTTCCTCGAGCACTTCGCGGCGCGCACAGTCGAACACCGACTCGCCCCATTCGAGATGTCCTCCGGGGAACTGCCACACGCCGTCGCCATGCGTGCTGCTCCGGCGCCTGCCCAACAGCACGCGATCACCGCGCTGCACGATGACGCCCACGCCGATGCGGGGGTGGCGGGCCGGGTCGGCACCCATCAGGGCAGCGCGCCGATACGCTGTCCCATCGTGACCGGCTCCCCTGGCGTGAGCGGCTCGATGACCCCCGCGTCGCGTGAGCACACCAGCACCACCGTGCTACCGAACTCGAAATGCCCGAGTTGGTCGCCGGCATGAAGCGCGATGGGTGGCGCGTAGCGGCGCCGCTGTACCTCGCCACGACGCGCGTTGGTATGCAGGTCGTCGAACGAGAGCCGCGTCATGCCCACCATGGTGGCGCCCACCGGCACGATGGCCATGCGGCCGCCATGTTCGCCCTCGAGCATTACCACGATGCGCTCGTTCACCGCGAACAGGTCGGCGACGTGCGTGACCGCCGCGACGTTCACCGGCCAGAGTTCACCGGGGATGTACGTGGCAGCCGTCACGCGTCCGCCCATCGGTACATGGATGCGGTGATAATCCTTGGGCGACAGGTAGAGCGTGGTGTACGTGCCCCCCGCGAACGCCTGCGCGAGGTCACGATCACCCAGCAACGCGGCGAGCGAATACGTGCGCCCCTTCGCCTGCACTAGCGTGTCGTCGTCCACGATGCCGTACGCGCCCACAGCCGCGTCCACGGGACTCACAATGGCGTTCGGCGCGAGCGGGCGCAGCCCCGGTTTGAGCGCCCGTGTGAAGAACGCGTTGATGCTGGCGTACTGATCGAGGGGCAGTGCCGCCTCGTGCGGGTTCGCGCCGAAGAGGCGGCTGTAGCCGCGATACACCGTGCCACGCCACCCGACCGGAATGGTGCGCGACGCAAGCCACCCGGCCCCGCGACTCATGGCGTGCTTGGGGAGGACCGACAACAGCAGAATCAGGAGACGGTCGAACATGGCGCTTACGCCTCCGCCTTGGTCTTTCGCGGATGCGCCACCGAGTGGAGGTAGAGCGACTCCACCTTGGCGCGTGCCCATTCGGTCTTCCGCAGGAACTTGAGCGACGAGTTCACACTCGGATCGTGCGTGAAGCAGCGGATCGCGATGCGCTCGCCGAGCCCCGGCCAGCCGTACCGCTCGGCGAGGTGCTCCACCATCATCTTGAGCGTCACCCCGTGAAGGGGATTGGGCGGCTTCGGCGTCGCGGCGGGCTCGGACATGCGCAGAATCTAGCCGGGAGACGTGGGAGTACGCGCACCCGATGCCACCGTGGTCTCCGGTTACGCCCATGCGCCTGCGGTGAGGGCGTTACGCGACGAGCGCCCCGGCGGTTGCGGGCGTCATGCCGTCGATCTCCGCCGCTCGAGCCGAACCGTCACCCCGGTCGACGGACGCAGGGTGACCGCCGGCTGCGGACGTATCGCATCGGCCGGCCCGGTGAGATGGAAGCGCCACCGGCGCGCCATCGACGCCACCAGCAGGATCCCCTCGGTCCACGCGAACTGCTCTCCAATGCAGAGCCGGCTACCCCCGCCGAACGGAAAGTAGGCGTGTTTGTGCATCGGCTCACTGCGCGGCGCGAGCCAGCGGTCGGGATCGAAGCGGAGCGGCTCCGTCCACCAGCGGGGATCGCGGTGCGTGATCCACGGACTCACGACGATCTGCGCCCCCACCGGAATCGTCTGCCCGCCGAGTTCGATGGGTGATAGCACCTCGCGCGAGGTGGCGTAGGCAGGTGGCCGAAGCCGCATCGCCTCGCTGAACACGGCCCGCGTGTACGGCAGCGCCGGCACGTCGGCCATGGTGGGGGCGCGGTGGCCACACACCGCGTCGAGCTCGGCGGCGAGCCGCCCGTCCACCTCCGGATGCTGCGCCAGATACCACCACGTCCAGGCGAGCGCATTGGCGGTGGTCTCGTGGCCGGCGAGCACCAGCGTCATCACCTCGTCGCGCAGCTGCTGATCCGTCATGCCGGAGCCGTCCCCCTCGATATCTCGGGCGCTCATGAGCATCGACAGCAGGTCACCCTGGTCACTGCCGTCCCGCCGGTGCTGCGCGATGATGTCGTAGATCGCCGCGTCGAGGATCGGAATGGCACGCTTCGCCCGGCGCATCTTCGGGAGCGGCCAGTCGTACAGGCGATCCCCGATGAGCAGCAGCCAGACGGAGAAGGTGTCCAACACGGCCGTGAGCGCCCGGCCCAGCTCGGCGGCCTGCCCCTGCAGATCCACATTGAAGAGTGTCCGCCCCACGATGTCGAGCGTGAGCTGGTGCATGGTCCGCGCAATGTCCATGCGCTGTCCATCCCGCCACGTCGCCGCAAGCAGCTCGGTCCGCTCTACCATCACGTCGGCATAACGCGCAATCCGTTCGCGATGAAAGGCCGGCTGGGCGAGGCGGCGCTGCCGCAGGTGGAACTCCCCTTCGCTGGTGAGCAGCCCGTTGCCAAGCACGTTGCGCGTGCGTTGAAGCCCGAGCCCCTTCTTGAGGCTGCGTGGATGGTTGGTGAGCACTTCGCGCGCGAGTTCCGGGTGGACCGCCACGACGACGGTACGCCCCGCCACGTTGCGCATGACGCCGAGATCGGGGTCCGAGGCCGCGAGCATTTCGATGGAACGCAACAGGTTGCCGCGTGAGCGGACGAGATGCTCGCCCGGGTAGCGGTTGTGCAGCGTGTAACGCAGCGTGGCGGAGTGCGGCATGGGCCGGTGCGGTGAATGAGCAGGATCAGCACCCGCCAGTGGCGGCACGGGTGGGCGACGGGACGGTTAGCTTTCGGGTTTCACCATGGCCGGGGGCACCATGTCAATGGCATTCTTGCGGGACGACGCCGAGGGCGAGAAGCCCCGCCGCAACTACGGGCTCCCCGACAAGTCCGACCCCGACTACGACCGTATCGCCGCACGGGCGCTGCTGGAAGCGGCGCGGGTGGGAGAAACGGAATTGGCCGAGCGCGCCACCGGATACTACTGGGGCGAGCCCGGCCTCAAGCCGTACGTCGAAGCCATGCTGCAGGACGCGGAGAAGGCCGGCGACGATCGGCTCGAACAGGTGGCGCGGCGGTTTCTCCGCTAACGGTCACGCGTGGATGCACTTCTCGAACCCGGCCGAGAAGTTCTTCCTGCAAGATAATCACGGCGGCATGCCGGGCGCCCTCGGCCGAGCCTTCTTGTCGGCCTTTGTTCCGCCCCGTAGCGTTCCCTGTACGCACCCCGTCACTCTCCCCGGGGCTGCCTCACCTTCGGCGACTCAATCCGTGACCCGCTACGCCGCCATTACCGGCTGGGGCGAAGGCCTCCCCCCCGCCATTCTCACCAACGACGATCTCTCCACGTTCCTCGAGACGTCGGACGAATGGATCCTCCAGCGCACCGGCATGAAGGAGCGCCGGGTCTCACACGTGAGTGCCATCGACATGGCCACGCTGGCGAGCCGTCGTGCACTCGCCTGCGCGGGGCTCGACGCCGGTGCGCTCGAACTCATCGTGTACGGCAGCTGCACCCCCGACGAACAGGTGCCCAACTCGGCCTCTGGCGTACAGGTCGCGCTCGGGGCCACCCGGGCGGCGGCCATGGACGTGAACACCGCCTGCACGAGCTTCCTGTACGGGCTGTCGAGCGCCACGGCGATGATTCAGAGCGGCATGGTGCAGAACGCACTGGTGATCGGCGTGGAGTACATCAGCCCCTTCATGGACTGGAGCAACCGCAACGTGGCCGTGCTCTTCGGCGACGGGGCCGCGGCGGTGGTGCTGCAGGCGAGTGACACACCCAGCGGCGTGATCGGCACCGTCTTGGGGTGCGATGCCGAAGCGCGGCAGACGCTGCGGGTGCGCGGCATGGGGTGCTCGTACGTGAACGGCGACTTGCACTACGGCGACGCGCTGTGGGACTTCGACGGCCAGGCCATCTTCAAACGCGCCGTGCAAGGCATGAGTGATGCCTGCGGCCGTGTGATGCGCGCGGCCGGCGTGACCGCCGACGATATCGATCTCGTGGTGCCGCATCAGGCGAACCTGCGCATCATCGAAGCGGTGGCCAAGTATGCCGGCGTGCCCATGGAACGCGTGATGCTCACGGTCCAGCGCTACGGCAACATGAGTTCGGCCACCGTACCCGTGAGTCTGGTGGATGCGCTCAAGGAAGGGCGGGTGAAGCCCGGCAGCCTCATTCTCATGCCGGGCTTCGGCGGCGGCCTCACCTTCGGATCGCTACTGGTGCGGTGGGGGGAGCGCGTGACGCCGCTCGGCGAAAGCGATGCCCAGCACCCGCCGGTGACGAAGACCGCGCTCGAGATGGTCAATACGATCCGCGCTCGACAGGATCCGCACGGCCGCTCGCACGACGCCCTGATTCAGACGCGGTTCATCGAGAGCACGCTGGCACCGCTCACGGCCAGGGAAGCGTAATCACCGGATAGCGCGGACGCTTGGCCGGCACGTCGTCGCCGGCGAAGAACCGCGCGAGGTCCACACGGCCGGCTGCGATGTGCGCCCGCTGCGCGTCGTCGGTGGTAATCGCCTTTGCCAACCGCGCCTCGATCTGCTTGAGCGCCTGCACCGCCGCCGCCCGCACATCGGGGAGGGCGCGCGCGTCGCCGCCAAGGTCGAGCAGCGCATCGAGCGCCGCCCGCTGCGAGGCGCGCAGCATGGCGCGCTCCGACGGGTTTACCGGCAGTGCCGCGCCCCACGTGCGCTGCACGATGGCATCGGTGACTTCGGTGAGTGACAGCGCCTTGGTGTCGGTGGCGGCCGTGTGCACCACACGCGCTGCCCGATCGCGATCGAGGATGTAGCCGATCACTTCGGTCGCGAGCCCGCCGCCCAGGGTAATGGCGTCGAACATGGTGTCACCGCTGCCGTTGATCCACGTCTGATCGGTGTTGAAGCCCGGCGGTGGCGGCGGAATGAGCCGCTGCACCTTCTCCGGCACCGTCAACTCCTTCGGCGAGATGGCGTCGAGCAGCATGCCCAGCGCTTTCCGCTGGTCGGCCGCCGGGATGACCGTCGTGGGCTTCTGGTTGTCGCCGCGCAGCGCGAAGGTGAAGTCCATGCCGCCGATGTACTTCGACAGGGCCTCGAGCGAGTAGCGGTGGTGCAGGTACACGTGCGCGAACCGCATGTTGAGCAGATGCATGGGCTCACCGGGCTTGATGGCGCGCTCGTCGAAGTTGTCGATGAGCACCCGACGCACCCCCGCTGTCCGCTGCACACCCTCGAACGGTGTCGCGCCTTCTTCCCACCGCGTCACGAAGGGAATGGAGCCGTTGGCGTTCGCGTAGCGGTCGTTGATGTAGCGCACGTTCTTCGCGATCCCGTCGCGCATGATGCGATCGAGTCCGCTCTGCTCGGCCCCCGCATCGGGGAACCAGGTGTAGCCGAGCCGGATGGCGAGCGTGTCCCACGCGCCCGGCCCCTTGCGGTAAGCATCGCGCAGATCAGGGCGGCCGTTCGCGTCGAGCGTGATGAAGGGGAACGGATATTCCATGACGCTCGCGCGGCCCTGCGTGGACGCGATGTAGTTGTGCTGCAGGCCGAGCGAGTGACCGATTTCGTGCGCGGTGTGCTGACGGCGACGCGCCATGGCGAACGTTTCCGCATCGACATTCGGCCCGTTCGCGCCCGACGCCGGCACCGTGCCAGCCCAGATGTTGTAGTCCACCAGCGAGCGCCACGTATCCATCGCGATCATCGCGCGGATGATCTCGCCGGTACGCGGATCCTCGAGGCTTCCCGCGTAGCTGGGGCCGGGATTGGTGCGGTGCACCCAGTTGAGCACGCTGTACCGCACGTCGCGCGGATCGGCGTCGGCCGGCAGGTCGAGCACGCGGAAGGCATTCTTGAACCCCGCGGCTTCGTACACCTTGGCCCACCAGTTGCCGCCCTCGCGGAAGGCTTCACGGTACGGCGCCGGGATGGCCGGATCGAGGTAGTAGGTGATGGGCGTGACGGGCTCCACCAGTTCACCGCGGGCGTACGCCGCGGGATCCTTGGGCACGAGACGCCAACGGTTGATGAAGCCGCCGCGGTAATTGCCGTCGAGCCCCTGCGACAGATCGAAGAAGCTCACCCCGCCGTAGCCGAAGCGCGGATCGTAGTGGCGGGGACGGTAGCCGGCGGTATCCGGCAGCATCACGAACGAATGGTGCTCCTCGAACGTCAGCGCCCGTGCATCGGGTGCCATGATGCCTCGCCCGCGCGCCGGCTGATCGGTGACGAAGGTGAGCACCGCATGCACTTCCGAGTTGCGGGGGAACGCCTTGGTGCGGCTCCCGTCGATGTAGCTGCGCGCGGCATCGACGCGATAGTTGCCCACCCCGGCGCCCGCCGCCGTCCCGCCTACGCTGCCGCCGGCCCGGAGTACGTCGGCCACTCCGTACGCATCGGCGAGGAACAGCGACGTGGCATCCACAGTAAGCACGCCGGCCGTGTCCTTTTCGATCGGCAGCGACCCCACGATGGAGCGGGGATAGGCATCGGTAGCGGCACGCTGGTTCGCCGCATCGCCGCGCGGCGCCCGCACCCCGAAGTTGTCGCGCACCATGAGCACCCGGTTGCCGCGACGTTCGAGGCGCACGATCCCGTCGGGGCCCGACTGCGCCCGATCGAGCGCACCGTTGCCAAGGCCGGTGCCGAGGGAGACCTGGTGCAGGAAGTCCTTGTTCAGCTGGCTGGCCGGGATATCGAGCAGCGCCCGGTTTCGCGCTTCGTCCACCCGTACGCGGAGAAAGGGCGTCTCACCCTGAGCACCAGCGACAAGCGGCAGGAGCAGCTGCACGGTGAGCGCGGCACTGGCCGCGCGACGCAAGATCCGGGATGTGTGAGGGTGTGTCATACGGGCGCGAGAGAGGGATGAAGCGGCGGGGCAGTCAATTGCGGAACGTGCCGGAACCCACCTTCACTGGAAGTGAGGTTCGGACGTCGCCCGAAAGTACAGCCCGGACGCTGCTCGGCGCCATCGCGGAGCGCTCCCCGGCGTCCTGAAGACCGCGAGGGGATCAGCCGAGCAGCGGCACCAACCCCGACGCACGGGCGACACTCCGCTGCGTGGCGGTACGGACGATCTCGGCACTGCCCACGATGGACACCGATTCCCTGGCGCGGGTCACTCCGGTGTACAACAGCTCCCTCGTGAGCAGCCGGTTGTCTGCCGCGGGCAGCACGAGCCGCACATGATCGAACTCGGACCCCTGAGACTTGTGTACCGTCATGGCCCACGCGGTCTCGTGCGCGGGGAGGCGCGCGGGCGGCAGTGATCGAACCCCACCGTCCGGCAGCGGGAAGTGCACCATGGGTACACCCTGCACCGCGAGCGTGATTCCCACATCACCGTTGGAGAGGCGCATCCCGGCATCGTTCGCCGTGATGAGGATGGGCCGATGATCGTACC
>DCZC01000206.1:6938-7891 GCA_002331565.1 Gemmatimonas sp. UBA2094 | reverse complement strand
TCGAGCACGTCGCCGTACTTGATGCCCTGCTCGGTACGCAGATCCTGGTGCTGCTTGGTGTAGTCCTCGTGCGCCTCCATGAGCCGCACCGCCGCCGCGCCGAGGTTGAAGAACGGCGTGTGATGACCCCCGCGGCCGTACCGGTCGAGACGGTAGATGATCTCGACATCCATGTTGGGGTGGTACCGGTCGGCCACCATGTCGATGTAGCGCGCCAGCTGACGGCTTGGCGTATCCAGCTCGCCGCCGTTGGTGAGAATGCGCCGCAGTTCCGCTGCCGGCGTGTTGGCCGGCAGCCCCGGCGCGAAGACGCGCGCCTTCGTATTCTCGTGCACACCGTCGATGCCGCGACTGTTGCCCACCATGTCGTTGTTGATCACGGCGTCGATGCGCCAGCCTTGGGTTTGCGCGTACTTCGCGGCGATGTCGCCACCCTGCAGCCCCTGCTCTTCGCTCGACAGGGCGATCCACGCCACGCTCGCGGCGAACCGGTGCCGGCTCATGAGACGCGCCGCCTCGAGCAGCGCCGCGATGCCGCTGGCGTTGTCGTTCGCGCCCGGTGAGTCACTCGTTGCGTTCAACACGTCCGTCACGCGCGAGTCGATGTCGCCGGTGTGCACGAGGTAGCGGTTGGGCTCCGTCGCCCCCCGCAGCACGGCCACCACGTTCACCACGTTGATGTCCTGCTTGATGCGCCCGTTCGGGTCGCCCTTCACGATGTCGCTCACGTACCGGACGTCGAGACACCCACCGCACCCCTTCGAGATCTTCTCGAATTCGGCGAAGATCCAGCGACGGGCCGCCCCGATGCCGCGCGTCGTCGACATGGTGTCCGACATCGTGTGCCGGGTGCCGAAGCCCACCAGTGTGGCGATGTCGCGCTTGATACGATCGGCCGACGCCGTGGCCACCGCCTCGTGAATGCGCGGATCTTCGGCGATGGGGGGCAACGG
>DCZC01000206.1:0-6708 GCA_002331565.1 Gemmatimonas sp. UBA2094 | reverse complement strand
CGCGAGCGAGGTCGCGAGCAGCAGGACGGCGCGGGACAGGATGGACGCGTGACGCATGAGGAGGGCAGGAGGGCAGGAGCGAACGGGAACCGCAGGCCTTACGACGGGGAAAATGTCGGCGTTCACCGCGTCGCACACAACGCTGCCGACCGAACGCCGAAGGCGGTAGCGTTCAGCGTCAACGACTTCATGCCCGACCAGACCCTCCCCTTCCCACCTCCGCATGCGTTCTCCCCTCGTTGCCGACGTCAGGCGCACGGCCTTGTGGACCAGGTTGCCGCAGGGTTGGACGCCGCGCGCGGTCGTCCCGGCGGCGCTGCTGTTGTTCGCGCTCGCCGCGCCGTCAAGCGCCCAGCAGGCGCCACTCGGAGGCTGGCCGCAGCACTCCCGTGCGCGTCCGACCCCACCGGTGGTCACCCCCGGCCCGTACGTGCAGGCGCTTCCTCCCGGGGACGCCGACGTGCTGTTCGACGGAACCTCGCTCGCCCGGTTCATGATGGGCGACGGCAGCACCGCCACATGGCGCATCGTCGACGGCGCCATCGAAGTGGTGCCGGGTACCGGTTCGCTCGTCACGCGTGAGGCGTTCGGCGACGTGCAGCTGCACATCGAGTGGATGACCCCCGCTCCTCCGCGCGGCCGTGATCAGGACCGTGGCAACAGCGGCGTGTTCTTCGGTGGCGGCCGGTACGAGGTGCAGGTACTCGACTCGTATCGCAACCCCACGTATGCCGATGGACAGGCGGCCGCGCTGTACGGGCAATACCCGCCGCTCGTGAACGCGAGCCGCGCGCCCGGCGAGTGGCAGAGCTACGACATCACCTATCGACGTCCGCGTTTCGCGAAGACGGGGGCGGTGTTGTCGCCGGCCCTGTTCACCGTGGTGCACAACGGCGTGCTCGTGCACGATCACCGCGCGCTCATCGGTCCCACCGCCAACGAATCACGCCCCCCGTACGAGCGGCACGAGGACCGGCTGCCGCTCATGCTGCAGGACCACGAGCATCCCGTGCGCTTTCGCAACGTCTGGCTGCGGCATCTCGAGCCACGCCCCGACGAGACGGTGCAGTATCGCATGCCGCAGGGCGACGTGTTCCGGGCGCTGCCCACCACCGCGGCCATCACGGCGGCACGTGCCGCACTCGGCAGCAACTGGGGTGACGTCGACAAGGTCATCGCGCTGGGTGTGGCGCAGTCGGGCGCCCGCCAGTTCCGCGAAGCCATCGCCACCTTCACGCGCGGCCTGCGCAACCGTTCGGCCGCGACACATCCCAAAGAGGTCGCGATGCTGCTGCGGTGGCGTGGACATCGCCATCTCTCGGTGCGCGAGTTCGCGAAGGCCGACGCCGATCTCACCCGGGCACTGCAACTCGACGGCACCAACTACGGCGCCCTGTTCCACTTGGGCGTGCTGCGCTTTCTCGAGGGACGCCACGGCGCCGCCGCCGCGCTGTTCGCGCGCGCCCAGCCGCTCGCGCCCGATGGCGGCGAACGGGCCGGCAGTACCGACTGGCTCTACATGTCGCTCGCGCGAGCAGGGCGTCTCGACGAGGCCAACGCGATGCTCGCCAAGCGTATCGATCAGCAACCGGATCCCAAGCCCGCGCCGCCGGGATACGCCTACGTGACGCGTCTCAAACTGTACCGCGGCGAACTCACCCCCGGGCAACTCATCACCGATAGCGACACCGACGAGGTGAACCTCTCCACGCTCGCCTACGGACTCGGCAACTGGTACGCTGTGAAAGGCGACACGGCCAACGCGCGCAAGAGTTGGGAGCGCGCCACGCAGAGCGGCGGCTGGCCGGGCTTCGGCTTCAATGTGGCGGAGGCGGAGCTGCGGCGGCTTTCAGCCGCGAAAGTACGACGCACCGGCCGGTGACGCACCGCGGAACCCGGCGGATTGCGCGGAAAAGCGCAGAGACAGGACCCCCGCGCGCGTCATAAGGATATGACGCGCCAGCTATCGATGACGGCGTGCAGACACCCATGGGATATCGTGCGTCGATGGCACTCATCCACGAAGCTCTCACGCGCGAAATCGTCGCCACCTACTTCGAGATCTATAACGTCGTCGGCTGCGGCTTTCTCGAATCCGTGTACGCGGGCGCCTTCTGCACTGAACTGTCACTGCGTGGAATTCCCCATTCGCGGGAGCGCCGGTATCCCGTGCATTACAAGGGCACACGAATCGCCGACTTCCGCGCCGATCTGGTGGTCGCGGATACCGTTATCGTCGAGCTGAAGGCCGTCAGCACAATCACACCGGCACACGAAGCCCAGCTCCTCAACTACCTGAGAGCGTCACGTTTGCAGGTCGGATTCGTGTTCAACTTCACGCACAAACCCGAAATGCGCCGACTCGTCTGGACAGGGCGCACCGGCTCACTCGACGCTGGCCCGCCAGCCGGTCTCACCCCAACCAGTCCTTGAACAGCTTCTCGTCCACGCCCACGCACAGCTTGTTTTGCATCCGCACCAGCGGCTGCTTGAGCAGATAGGGCTCGTCGGCGAGGATCGACAGCCACTTCTCTTCGCCGTACAGCGCGGTGCGCAGCCCCAGGTCGGCGAAGCGCTTGCTCTCGCGGTCGAGAATCGCCTCCACGCCGAATTTCTGCGCAAACCGCTTCAGCTCCCCCAGCGACGCGGCGCGCTCGGCGAGGTCCACGAAATGCGTCTTCACCCGACGCTCGGCGAAGAAGCGCAGCGCCTTGCGCGTGTCGGCACTTTTTTTCGTGCCGAATATCTGGACCTGCAGATCAGCGGGAGGCATGACGCAGAAAATATATCAGACCGCGACGTCACCCTGTTCGGCCAACGTCCGCTTCGCGTCGTCGAATGCGCCCTCACTCCGCGACACCACCAGCGTCGCCACACCGTTGCCGATGAGATTCGTGATCGCGCGCGCTTCGCTCATGAACCGGTCCACGCCCAGCAGCAGCGCCACCCCTTCCACCGGTACCGTGCGTGTCGCAGCCAGCGTACTCGCCAGCACGATGAACCCCGACCCCGTCACGCCCGCCGCGCCCTTGCTCGTGAGCATCAGAATGCCCAGCAGCGTGAGCTGCTCACTGATCGGCAAGTCGATGCCGTACACCTGCGCAATGAAGATCGCCGACATCGAGAGGTAGATGCTCGTGCCGTCGAGATTGAACGAATAGCCCGTGGGAATTACCAGCCCCACCACCGGCTTCGCGCACCCGTATGCCTCCAGCTTCTGCAGCATGCGCGGCAGTGCCGCCTCGCTGCTCGACGTGCCCAGCACCAGCAGGATTTCGTCCTTGATGTAGCGGATGAAACGCAGCAGCTGGAAGCCGTACAACCGGCAGATGCCACCCAGCACGAGGAAGATGAACAGCGCCATCGTGAGGTACACGTCGAGCATCAGGCGACCGAGCGGCAGCAGCGTCTTGAGGCCGAACGCGCCCACCGTGTAGGCCATCGCGCCGAACGCCCCGAGGGGCGCGAGCACCATCACCATGCTCACGATGCGGAAGAACACCGCCTGCAACCGCACCAGCAGATCGGCGATGTCGCGTCCCGCGTCACCCACCGCCGTGAGGGCCACACCGAAGAGAATCGCGAAAAACACCACCGGCAGCAGGTCGCCGCTCGCGAATGCCGCGAAGATGTTGCTCGGCACGATGTGCAGGAAGAACTCGAGCATGCTCTGGTCTTCGCCGGCCTTCACGAACTTCGTCACATCGCCCTTCGCGAGCGCGGTGATGTCGAGCCCTTTCCCCGGCTTCGTCACGTTCACCACCACGAGCCCGATCGCCAGCGCGAACGTGGACACGATCTCGAAGTAGAGCAGTGCCTTGCCACCCACCCGGCCGAGCTTCGACAGGTCGGCCATGCTCGCGATGCCGTGCACGATCGTGAGGAAGATGATCGGCGTGATCACCATCTTCACGAGATTGATGAACGTATCGCCGATCGGCTTGAGCGATTTGGCGAAGTCGGGGGCGATGACACCGAGCAGGACGCCGAGGGAGACGGCGACCAGCACCTGAAACGTCAGGTTGCGGACGATTCTGTTGAGCACGCGGGAGGGGGCGCAGGGAGCGGAGGAAGCAGGTGCGCCAAGTGTAACACTTAGATTCCTCCTCATGCGTGCGACTTCCCGCAAACCCGCCTACCGGCCGGCCTGGTGGCTCCCCGACCCCCACACGGCGACGCTCTGGGGGCGGCTGGGCCGTCGCGAGCCGCGACTCCCCATGCACCTCGAACGCTGGGACACCCCCGACGGTGACTTCGTCGAGGTGGCGCGCCTTCAGGGTGAGCACGGGGCCGACGCCCCGCGGCTGCTCCTGTTCCACGGCCTCGAGGGGGGCGTCCATTCGCACTACGCGCGCGCGATGTTCCGCGAAGCGGCCGCGCGGGGATGGGCCGCCGACCTGCTCCTCTTCCGCACCTGTGGTTCGGAGCCCAACCGCCTGCCCCGCAGCTATCACTCGGGGGAGACGAGCGACCCGCGCTGGGTCGTCGAACAGATCGTGTCCGCCTTCCCCGACGCGCCACTCGGACTCATGGGCGTGAGCCTGGGCGGCAACGTGCTCTGCAAGCTGCTCGGCGAAGCGGGGGAGGAGCTGCCGGCCAACGTCCGCGGCGCTGTGGCCATGTCGGTCCCGTTCGATTTAGCGGCAGCATCGCGCCATATTGGACGCGGTTTCGGCGCAGTATACGAGAAATTCTTCCTCAAGTCGCTCATCCCCAAGGCGCTGGCAAAGATCGACCGCCACCCGGAGCTCACCCCCCTGCGCACCGTGGCCAACGCCCGCACCCTCTGGGAGTTCGACGATGCCTTCACCGCACCACTGCACGGCTTCGCCGACGCCGCCGACTACTACGCGCGCGCCAGTTCGCTGCCGTACCTGTCCCGCATCCGGCGGCCCACCCTGCTCCTGAGCGCCGTCGACGATCCGTTTCTCCCGCCACCGGTCCTCGATCGCGTCCGCGAGCAGGTGCGCGGCGTGCACGCCGTCGAGCTCGAATTCCCCGACCGCGGCGGCCACGTGGGCTTCACCAGCTACACCCGCCCCTGGAGGCCCTGGTACTACGGCGAGTGGCGGGCGGCCGAGTTCCTCGCGCGTCATTTTGGCGTACCAAACGTTTCAAGGGGGCAGACCCCGTGATCCGCGATTCCCCGGGCCAACGTTTTTGCGACCCATGCCCTAGAATGCGGGTGTGATCCCCTACCACGAACTCTTCGAGAACAGCCGGCGATGGGCCGCGGCGCGGAAGGCCGAGGATCCGGCGTTCTTCGAAACGCTGGCCGCCGGCCAGGATCCGGCCTACCTGTACATTGGGTGCGCCGACAGCCGCGTGCCCGCCAACGAGATCATGGGCGTCGGGCCGGGTGACGTGTTCGTGCACCGGAACATCGGCAACGTGGTCGCCAACACCGACCTCAACGTCGGCGCGGTCATCGAGTACGCCGTCGTGAACCTCAACGTGCAGCACATCATCGTGTGCGGCCACTACGAATGCGGTGGGGTGCGGGCCGCCATGCAGCCCCGCGACCTCGGGATCCTCAACCCCTGGCTGCGCAACATCCGCGACGTCTACCGGCTCCACGAAGCCGAGCTCGGCGCCATCACCGACGAACACCGGCGCTACGAGCGGCTCGTCGAGCTCAACGTCGTCGAGCAGTGTCTCAACGTCATCAAGACCGCCGCCGTCCAGCGCGCCTATCTGCACCATGGCGCACCCATCGTCCATGGCTGGGTGTTCGATCTGCGGCAGGGGCAGCTGCGCGACCTCGAGATCGATTTCGCCGCGCGACTCCGCGACATCCAGAAGATCTACAACCTCATGGACGCCCCCCCGGCACCCTGACCGTCGTCGCGCCCTGCCGGTACGTTCACTCGACGGGTCGGCACTCCCGGCGGCCACCGAGGTGGTGATCGACCGCGTGGAGGATGGCGTGGCGTTCGCCGAGCCGTGGGCCGCCGTGGAGCAACGCCCCTATAGGAGAGTCCGCATGCCTGGACGCTGGACCTGGACCGATGCGTGGATCTTCATCGGCGTCATCTCGACGCTCCAGGTGGCCATGTTCGCGCTGCTTACCAAGATCTATCTGGTGATGCTCCCAGAGGGCGAATGCTGTCCGGTGTGCGACAGCGGTACGCTCAGTGTCGAACGGAAAGGATGGCGCAGTGTGCTCGGCGCGCGGTTTCGCCGCAGCTGGTGCATCGCCTGCGGCTGGGAAGGGCTGCACCGCCGCACCGATGCGTACATGGCCGCCCACCGCAGGCCTCACAGCTTCTGGCGCCGTCAGCTCCCCGCGTCCATGACGAACAGTCGCAGCCAGTCGGGCCAGTTGCCGCTCAACTCGAAGAAGTCGTCGTAGTACACGAGCCCGCGCTCCTCGAGCTGGGCGATGAGATCCGTGAGGGCGTCCTCGCCGACCAGGGGGCCGACGGCAATGACACCGGCCTCCACGCGAAACTCGTCTTCGGTGAGATTGAGCGCGTCGTCGAACTGCGCGCGAGAGAAACCCACTCGTTCGAAGGCGCTCTTCTTGATGAGCAGCGTGGGAGCGGTGTGCGACATGGGGATGGGCATACGGCAAACTACAACGATGGGGTGAGGGAGCAGTAGTTTTCGCGATATGTCCGATCGCATCCGCTCTCCACACAGCGCCTCGCTCGAGTCCACCTTCGACGTCATCGTCATCGGCGGCGGTCACGCCGGAACCGAGGCTGC
>DCZC01000238.1 GCA_002331565.1 Gemmatimonas sp. UBA2094 | reverse complement strand
TCGGCGGCGCGATGCCGCGGGCCGTGGCTCCTCTGGGCGAGTGGAAGGTGCGGGTGGTCCCGCCGGCCTACGCCGCGCTTCCCGCGGCGTCGTTTGGCGACGTGAACAGTGTGGCCGCGCTCGGCGGAAGCCGTGTGGTGGTCAGCGGGAGTGGCACTGCGCCGCGCGCGAGTCTTCGCGCCGTGGGGGCGGACGACTCCGTGACGACGCCGGTGCGTGAGGCTGATGGCGGTTGGGAGATCTCCATCTTGGCCAGCGATGCGCCGCAGACGGCGCGCGTGACCCGTGGCGGACGTACGCGCCTGCTCATCGTTGAAGGACGCGCCGACTCCGTGCCGCGGGTGTCGCTGGAGTCACCGGCGCGCGACAGCGTGTTCCGTGAGGCGCGTGGCGTGCTGCCGCTCGCTGCCACAGCGCACGACGACATCGGACTCACACGCGCCCACTTCGAGCTGATCGTGACGTCGGGTGAGGGGGAGCGCTTTACCGTGCGCACCGTGCGCATGGGTGAGCGTACGTGGCCCGCGCGCGACGGAACACGACAGGCCGCGTTGCGTGGTGAGCTGGACCTGGCAAAGCTGGGGCTCCAGCCCGGCGACGTGGTGCATCTGCGCGCCGTGGGCCGGGACGCGCATCCAGCGTCCTCGCGAGAGTACGGCAGCAGCGAAACGCGCGCGTTCCGCATCGCGCGGCCGGCCGAGTACGACAGCGTGGCCGTCGAGCCGGCGCCGCCACCCGAAGTCGACAAGTCGCTCTTGAGCCAGCGCATGCTGCTGATGCTCACGGAAAAGCTCGACAAGGCGCAGAAGCGCATGGTCCGTGGCGACGTGATCCGCGAGTCGCTCAGGCTGGCCCGCGACCAGGCACGTCTGCGTCTCGCCGTGGGCGACGTGGTGTTTCAGCGCCTCAGCGGCGAGTCGAGCGCCGAACATGCGCATTCGGCTGGTGACGGACATGATCATGCCGTGGAGCTGCAGGGCGGGAAGCTGGCGATGAGCACGTCGAGCACCACCGGCATGCTGGAAGAAGGCAATGACTCCCCGGTGGTGGCGATCAACCAGCCGTTGCTGGAGGCGTACAACGCCATGTGGGATGCAGGGCGCGCCCTCGAGCAGGGGGATCCGCACGCGGCGATTCCGCCCATGAAACGCGCCCTCGAGGCGATCGAGCGTTCGCGGGCAGCGTCGCGCATCTACCTGCGCGGCAAGCCGCCGCAGGTCATCGTCGATATCGGGAAGGTGCGGCTCACCGGCAAAGACACGGGGCAGGTGACGGCACGGAGTGGTCGTACGGCGCTCGACGCACGATCGGCCGAACGCGATGCCCGCCTCGTGCGCGCCGCAGGGCTTCTGGCAGCCGATCTGCTCGCCGCCCGTGACTCCGTCGCGCTGCTGCGCGTGGAAGCGCTCGGCGACGATCCCGCCTTTGCCGCGGTGCTCACGCAGCTGCTCGCCGCCATGGACCGGGGCGGGGACGTGACTGCCCCCGTGGTGCAGGCGCGGCGCGTACTCGGCAACGTGGTGCGGACGCGCGCAACGGCGTGGTCTCGGGGGGTGCCGCCATGAGCGAGCTGCCTACGCCGCGTGCGCCCTTCGTGTTCGCCACCGCCCAGTACGAATCGGGAGATTGGGACTCGGCGCCGCTGGTGCCGGCCAACATCATCGATTCGGTGGCGCGCTACACGTCGCTGCCCGTCCGGTCGCAGGGTGTGACGGTACCGCTGGGTTCCGAAGCCGCGCTGCAGTACCCGCTGCTCTATCTCACCGGGCATCTGCCGGTGCGTTTCACGCAGCGGGAGTCGGAGGTGCTGACGAAGTACCTCGATCGCGGCGGCATGCTGTTCGTGGACGACCACAACCACGATGTGGACGGTGCGTTCAACAAGACGGCACGCGAGGAGATCCGGCGCCTTGCCGGCCCGCTGCTGCCGCTCCCGAATACGCACGAGCTGTACCGCAGCTTCTTCGTCTTCGAGAACGGCCCTCCCACCACGTCGCACGAGATGAACGGGTGGGGAGACAATCTCGTGCACGAGCAGCTCGACGCCGTGGTGAAGGACGGCCGCATCCGCGTGCTGTTCTCGAACAAGGACTACAGTTCCGAGTGGAGCTTTCATCCCGACAACAAGCGCTTTCTGTCGGTGGACAATACGCGTTTCGGCGTGAACATCGTGGTGTACGCTCTCACGCGATGATGCACCTTCTCTTCGAGCGGCTGTGCCGCACGGTGGCGCTCGTGGCACTGCTCGTCGCCGCATGGTTGAGCGCTTGTGAAGGGGCCGACCCGTCGCGCACGCCGCGGCGGATGTCGTTGTCGATGTCCGATTCCGTGGTGGCCGATACGGGGTCGACGGGCGTGGAGGCGTTGCGGCCGGCGCTGCAGGACCGGTTTGCCGACACCACGGAGGTCACCTTGCGTGTCGTGCCGGGTGCACCGCTGCGCGCGGCGCTGAGTGCCATGCAGGCCGCTGGCGTGGCCGTGCGCTGGACGGACAGCACCGGGGCGTCGGGACTCGCGATGTCGGTATCGCGGGCAGCGGCACCGGGCGCGCCGTTGTTCGTGCGCGCCAGTGGTAGCCTCGGAGCGCCTTTGCTGTTGCGTGATGGCGGTGGTGTATTGGACTCGATTCCCCACGGTGCGCCGGGCGTGTCTTGGCAATTGCAGAGTGCGACGACTCCGCTAGCCGTGCAGCAGGGACTCAGCCGAGCGCAGGTGCCGGTGCCCGCTTCGGCCGCCGACAAGCGTGTACTGGTGATGGCGCAACCCGGATGGGAGGGCAAGTTCACGGTGGCCGCGCTCGAGGAGCTCGGGTGGCGCGTTGATGGCCGTCTGCGCGTATCACCCTCCGGCGTTGTCACCGTAGGCACGCCGGAGCGGCTCGATCTCGAGCGGTATGCGGCCGTCGTGATCGTCGACAGCCTGAGCATCGATGGCGCGGCTCTGCAGTCGTTCGTCACTCGTGGCGGCGGGCTGGTGCTTGGCGGCGATGCGTTGCAGATCGCAGCCCTCGCGTCACTGCGCCCCGCTCGGGCCACCGAGGTGCGCGGAGCGGTTGCCGGCGCTCTGCTCACGGTTGACCCGCGACGCGGCCTCGACGCATGGGAGCTCGACCTCACCGCCGGCGCGGTGACACTTGCCGAGGATGCGAGTGGTCACGGTCACCGCGAGCCGGCTCTCATCGCGCGGCGCAGCGGGCGCGGCCGTGTGGTCGCCATGGCCTATCGCGAGACCTGGCGCTGGCGCATGCAGGGTACCGACACCGGGGCCGAGGAGCATCGGCGCTGGTGGCAGGCCGCGCTGGTTGCGGCGGTGCCGTCGTCGAAAGATTCGCTACTGCTGGGCGACGGCCCTGCGAGTCGAGACGCGACCGTCGATGCGCTCCCTGGTGCGGCGGCGCCGTACGCCGATCTCGTGGCGCGGCTGGGCCCCGGAGCGCCTGCGCCGATACCCATGGCGGAGAACGCCGCACGCCCGGGTGACGAACGCCGCACCACGGGTCACATTTCGCGCATCCTCTCGGCGCCGCTCCTGCTGCTGGTCACGCTGCTGGCATTACTGGCCGAGTGGAGCTCACGACGCCTGCGCGGACAGCGATGATCGTCGTGGTGGCGGGCCGTCCGCGTGCGTCGCACATCATTACAGGACAGCGAATCCCATGAGCACACGCGTCGCGCTGATTTCCCATTCGGACTGCGGTCGTCATGATACTGGCTGGGAGCACCCTGAGCACGTCGGAAGGCTGGTGGCCATTCCGCGGGCGCTCAAGCACGACCCGGAACTGTTCGAGGCGCTCACGCACGTCGAGGGGCGGCATGCGAGCGAGGATGAACTCGCGCTGGCGCACGACCGCGCATACATCGGGCGCGTGCGGGAGCTGGTGGAGCAGGGAGGCGGACGGCTCGACCCTGATACGGTGGTGAGCGAGGGCTCATGGGATGCGGTCACGGCTGGTGCCGGGTGTGTGCTCGACGGGGTGGACATGGCGTTCGATGGCCGCGCCATCCGCAGTTTCTCTGCGGTGCGTCCGCCGGGGCACCATGCGCTGCGTGACCGCGCGATGGGCTTCTGTCTGTTCGGCAATGTGGCCGTTGCGGCCCATTATGCCATCGCGAAGCACGGATGCGAGCGCGTGCTGGTGGTGGACTGGGACGTGCACCACGGCAACGGGACGCAGGCGCTGGTAGAGAACGAATCGCGCATCCACTTCGTGAGCATGCATCAATGGCCGTGGTATCCGGGGACGGGCGCGGCTGACGACCGCGGCCCGCACGGCACGGTGTGGAACGTGCCGATGCCACCGTCGCTCCCGCCGCAGCGCTACATCGATGCGCTGCTCACCGCCGTCGACGCGGCCGCGGCGGAATTCACCCCCGATCTGCTGCTGCTGAGTGCCGGGTTCGATTGTCTCGAGGGCGATCCGCTCGGTGCGTTCACGCTCACGCTGGACGACGTGCACGCCTTGACGCGCGCGCTGGTGGAGCGGGCGGAGCGGTGGTGTGGCGGGCGTCTGGTGAGTGCGCTCGAGGGTGGCTACGCCCCAGAGTCGGTGGCAAAGGCCGTGCTGGTGCATCTGCGGGCGCTGGCGTAGCGTTTCGGCATGTCGCGCATCGTTCCGAGCTCCGATCCCGGCCGTCCTGATCCCGCCCCGCGCACGATCTACCGGTCGCCACAGGGGACTGACGTGCTCGACTGTCATCCGCGCGACGTGCCGCAGCTGCTCGCCCAGGGCGGGCCGCTTTGGGTGGACATCGACAGCACGGTACGGTCACAGCACGCGTTGCTGGAGAAGGTGTTCGGCTTCCATCCGCTGGCCATCGAAGACACGCTCAACCCGGCGTCGCGCGTGAAGCTCGAGGAGTATCCGGGTTATTTGTACATCATCATCCGCGCCGTGCAGTTCGCCGCGGACACCGATGATCCGTATGACCTCGAGACGAAGGATCTGCACTGCTTTCTCGGCCCCGACTATCTCGTGACCGTGCATGCGGGCCCCGTGCCCTCGGTGGACCTCATTCACGACACGTTGCGGCGCTCACCCGATCTGTTGTCGCGCGGTGTGGAACGGACCCTGCACGCGATTCTCGACTCCACGATCGACGCGTACTTCCCGCTGCTCGATCAGGTGGATGACTTCATCGACGGCCTCGAGGAGCGGGTCTTCGTGAACTTCGACGAGCTGGCGCTTCGCGATGTGTTCAAGGTGAAACGGCTGGTGCTGTCACTGCGGCGCTATCTGCAGCCCACGCGGGAAGTGCTCAACGTGCTCACGAACCGCCCGTCCACGCTGATCACGCCTGATGTGCAGATCTACTTCCGCGACGTGTACGACCATGTGCTGCGTATCAACGACGAGCTGGACACCTATCGTGACCTGCTCAGCAGCACGATGGATTCGTACCTCACTCAGGTCTCGAATCGCCTGGGGGTCACCACCAAAGGGTTGAGCGTGGTGGCGACCATGTCGCTGCCTTTCGTGGTGGTGAGCGGCATGTGGGGAATGAACTTCAGCCGGATTCCCCTCTCGAACTGGCCTCACGGGTTTTGGGTGTTACTGCTGGCGCAGCTCGCTCTTGGCGGGTTGCTGATCGTGGTGCTGCGTCGGCAGAAGTGGCTGTAGGCAGCACCCGTCACCCCCCACCATGACCCAGAACTCGCCGTTGGCACGATGTCGTCTTCCGCTGGTCCCCCCGCCCTTGTCCCCGCTCCAATGAGGTGTGTGGAGGTGGCCCTCCCGGTTCCACTCTTCCGCACGTTTTCGTACAGCGTGCCGGAGGATATCGCGTGGCCGATCGCGCCGGGAACGCGCGTGCTGGTTCCGTTCCGCAACCGGGCGGAGATCGGGATCTGCGTGGGGGCGAGTGCGCCGCCAGCGGGGGTGAAGCTCAAGCCGATCCGTGCCGTAGTGGATAGCACCCCGTCCTTGCCGGAATCGCTGCTGCATACGGCGCGGTGGATCGCCGAGTGGTACGCAGCGCCGCTGGGGCTGACGCTCCGCTCGATGCTCCCCACGGCGCTGCTGCGACCGAACGCGCCAGCGCCGACCGGGCGCACGCAGCGGGTCGTCCGCATCGTGGAGGAGCTGCCGTCGCTGCTGCAACGTGAGCAGACGTTCGCCCGCGCCAGACAGCAGCGCGCGGTGTACGAGCTGCTCGAGGCGCAGGGGGGCGTGGCACCGCTCGACGCCCTGCGCACGCAGGCCGACTGCTCGGCGGGTGTGTTCACCGCCATGGCGAAGCGGGGCTTGGTGGTCATCCGCGACGAAGTGCTGCAGCGCGATCCATTCGCCGAACGGGCCGGGGTGCTCCCGCCGCCCGATCCCTCGCCGCAGCAGCGTGTGGCCATCGATGCCATTGTCGCCGGCGAACCAGGGCAGGTGTATCTGTTGCACGGCATCACGGGCAGCGGCAAGACGCTCGTGTACATCGAGGTGCTGCGCGAGGTGCTTCGCACACACGGGCGCACCGCCATCGTGCTGGTGCCGGAAATCGCGCTTACGTCGCAGACGGTCGACCGGTTCCGCGGCGCGTTCGGTGACGACGTGGCCGTGCTGCACTCGGGATTGAGCGATGGCGAGCGACTCGATGCCTGGCAGGCGTTGCGTCGTGGCGAGCGTCGCATCGCCGTGGGGGCGCGTTCGGCCCTCTTCGCGCCGCTCGAACGCGTGGGGGTGGTGATCGTCGACGAAGAGCACGAAAGTAGCTACAAGCAGTCGGAGACGCCGCGCTATCACGCGCGCGAAGCGGCCATCGTACGCGCGCGCGCCGAAGGGGCGCTGGTGGTGCTCGGGAGTGCCACGCCGAGTCTGGAGAGTTGGGAGCGGGCCGACCGTGGGCAGGCCATCCGGCTCACGCTCCCCGACCGCGCGGGCGGTGCGCAGTTGCCGCCGGTGGGCGTGGTGGACATGCGGGTGACGGCCAAGGAGGCGAAGGCGGCCCGCCATCCGCAGGCGCCGTACGATCCCACCCTGAGCGTGTTCAGCCCGGCGCTGCTGGCGGCCCTCGAAACGCGCCTCACACGCGGCGAGCAGAGCCTGCTGCTGCTCAACCGGCGCGGTTTTGCGGCGTTCCTGCAGTGTCACGCCTGCGGCGACGTGCCGGTGTGTCCGCACTGCAGCATCTCGCTCACGTATCATCGCGTACCCGAACAGCTGGTGTGTCATTATTGCCAGCATCATGCGGATGTACCGCCCACGTGTCCACAGTGCGGGAGCGACAAGCTGCACCGTCGCGGACTCGGCACGCAGCAGGTGGAAAAGCTCATCGCGGAGCGATTCCCCGAGGCGCGTATCGCCCGCATGGACGTGGATACTACGAGCGGGAAGTGGGCACACACGCAGATCCTCGATCGGGTAGCGCGTCACGACGTGGACATCCTGCTGGGTACGCAGATGATCGCCAAGGGGCTCGATTTCCCCAACGTGACGCTGGTGGGGGTGGTGGATGCCGACACGGGGCTCAATCTCCCGGACTTCCGGGCCTCCGAGCGCACCTTTCAGCTGCTCAGTCAGGTGGCCGGTCGCGCTGGGCGAGGTGCGAAGGGGGGCGAGGTGATCGTGCAGACGCGCATGCCCAACGCCCACGCGGTGCGACATGCGCTCACGCACGATTACCTGGGGTTCGTACGCGAGGAGCTGGGCGCGCGACGCAATCCGGCTTATCCGCCGTTCGTGCACATCACCAACGTGATCGTAAGCGGCGTGCATCAGGAGGCCACCGCCGCGGCGGCGACGGCTGCGGCTGAATGGGTCACGCAGCTGATGCGCAAGCAGGGGCTGCGTGATCTCGTGCTCGTGGGCCCCGCGCCGTGTCCCATCGACCGCATCAAGGATCGTTGGCGCTGGCATTTCCTGCTCAAGAGCTCACAACCCAAGCTCATGACGCGTGTGGCGCGCTACATCGCCGAACGTTGCCCGGTACCCGCTGATTCGGAACTGCGGCTGGTGGTGGATCGCGATCCGGTGAGTTTGTTGTAGGGCACAAGCTCGCCCCTCCCCCCGCCCTCCCCCATTCGCGCATGCCTGTCTTCACGCCTACGCCATCGGACCTCGAACCGATCGAGCGCGCGAGCCGCGACGAACTGCAGGCGTTGCAGCTCGAGCGTTTGCGGTGGTCGCTGCAGCACGCCTACGACCACGTCGCGCACTACCGGCAAGCGTTCGACGCGAAGGGAGTGCATCCGAGCGACTGCCGCACACTCGCCGACCTGGCACGCTTCCCCTTCACCACCAAGGAAGCGCTGCGGCTGCACTACCCGTTCGGGCTGCTGGCGGTGCCGCGCGAGCAGGTGGCGCGCGTGCATGCGTCGTCGGGGACGACGGGCAAACCCACGGTGGTGGCGTACACGCAGCGTGACGTGGACACGTGGGCTGATCTGGTGGCGCGCAGCATTCGTGCGGCTGGCGGCCGGCGCGGCGACATGGTGCACGTCGCCTACGGCTACGGGCTCTTCACCGGCGGTCTGGGCGCGCATTACGGCGCCGAGCGGCTTGGCTGCACCGTGGTACCCATGAGCGGCGGGCAGACGGAGAAGCAGGTGCAACTCATCGAGGATCTGCGCCCCGATATCATCATGGTGACACCGAGCTACATGCAGGTGATCATCGAGGAGTTCAGGCGACAGGGGAAGGATGCGGCGGCGATGTCGGTGCAGGTGGGCATCTTCGGCGCCGAGCCGTGGACGGAGGCGATGCGCGCCGACATCGAACGCGCGGCCGGCCTCAAAGCGGTGGACATCTACGGGCTCTCCGAAGTGATGGGCCCGGGCGTGGCGTGCGAGTGCGTGGAGACCCAGGACGGGCCGGTGATCTGGGAGGATCACTTCTACCCTGAAATCATCGACCCGCAGACGGGCGAGGTGCTCCCTGATGGCAGTGACGGCGAACTGGTGTTCACGTCACTCAGCAAGGAAGCATTACCGGTCATCCGCTATCGCACGCGTGATCTCACGCGGCTGCTGCCGCCCTCCGCGCGCAGCATGCGCCGCATGGGGAAGATCGTGGGACGCAGCGACGACATGCTGATCATCCGGGGCGTCAACATGTTCCCCACGCAGGTGGAGGAGCTGGTGCTGAAGCAGCCGATGCTCTCCGGCCACTATCAGATCGAAGTGACGCGCGACGGGATGCTGGATGCCGTGCTGGTGCGCTGCGAACTGCTGCCGGCCCACGCCAGTGCCGATACGGCGGACATCGGGCGTGCGCTGCAGCACCACATCAAGGCCCTGATCGGGGTGAGCTGCCGGGTGGAGGTGCTGAGACCGGACGGCATCGAGCGCTCCACCGGCAAGGCCCGACGGGTGATCGACCGGCGCCCGCGCTAGCCCCACGGGGGCCGCGCGCGCCGCGGCGGTTGTAGTTTTTAGCCATGTCGCGCACTTCACTCTCGGCGATTCCGCCCTACGTCTTCTACGAGCTCGACGAACGCCGCGCCGCGGCGCGTGCCCGTGGCCAGCAGCTCATCGATGTCGGCATCGGCAGCCCCGACGGCCCTATTCCTCCCGTGGTGGTGGAAGCAATGCAACGGGCCGCCGCGGATCGCGCGCTGAGTGGCTATCCCTATTTCCAGGCGCACCCCGCCTACCGCGATGCGGTGGCGGCCTATCTGCATTCGCGATTCGGCGTGACCATCGATCCCGCGAGGCAGATGCATGCCCTCGCGGGCTCGAAGGAGGGGATCGCGGAGCTGATTCTGGCGCACACGAATCCCGGTGACGTGGTGCTGGTGCCGGAGGTGTACTACCCGGTGTACGCGCGCGCCACACTGCTGGCCGGGGCGGAACCGGTGTTCATGCCCTTTCTCCCCGACGGCCGACTCGATCTCGAGGCGCTGGATGCCGCGCAGGTGGCGCGCGCGACGGTGATGATCGTGAACTACCCGGGGAATCCCACCACCACCTCGGTCACGGTAGACGAACTGGCGCGCTACGTGGCCTTTGCGGAGCGCCACGGCATTCTGCTGCTGAGCGACCTGGCGTACAGCGAGCTGTCGTTCGATGGCTTTGCCGTGCCGAGCGTGTTGCAGGTGCCGGGAGCCGACCGGGTGGCGGTGGAAACGCACACGTGCAGCAAGAGCTTCAACATGGCCGGCGTACGTGCGGCGTTCGTGGTGGGCAACGCGGAGGCGATTGCCCGGCTCGACATGTACCGCTCGAACATCGGCTATGGCGTGAGCACGCTGTCGCAGGTCGCCGGGGCGGCCGCGTTCACGCACCATGCGGACATCGTGCCGCCCATCGTGGCCGAATATCGCGTGCGTCGCGATGCGATCGTGGCGGCATTCAACGCGGGCGGGTGGAGCGTGCAGGCGCCTCGGGCGACGATGTACCTGTGGCTGGATGTACCCGAGGGCTTCGGCGACTGGGAGTGGGTGGACACGCTGATCGAGCGCGCGGGCGTGGTGGTGACGCCGGGGATCGCGTTCGGGGAAGCAGGGCGGGGGAAGTTCCGGATCTCGCTGGTGCAGGAGAGCGCGAAACTGGTCGGAGCGGCCAACGGCATCGTGGGCGCCGCGCGCCGGTGAGAGATGCGCTCGGATAGCGGTGAGAGTTGAGGGTTCTCGCGGTGGGAATTGAGGGTGGGAATGGAATACGCCCCCGAGCGCTGCGCGCCGGGGGCGATTTCCTTTCCCCCGGCGCTTCGCGCGGGGGGCACTTCCTTTGCCCTCGGCGTGTGGCGCCGGGGGTACCGATTACTTCGCGGGGGCGGGCTCCTTGAGGGCGATGTCCCACTGCACCTGCACTTCGTTCTCGATGGGGTTCACGGCGGGGTCGTAGCTCACGCCGAAATCCTTGCGCAGGACGGTGAGCGTGCCGCGGAAACGGCCGACACCCTTGTCGTAGAACATCACCGAGGCGGGCACGACGATCTTCTTCGTCACGCCCTTCACCGTGAGGTCACCGGTGATCTCGAGCTTGTTGGCGGCGGTCTGCTTCACGCCCGTGCTCTTGAACGTGATCGTGGGGTACTTGGCCACGTCGAAGAAATCCGCGCTGCGCAGGTGATTGTCGCGCATGTCCACGCGCGTATTGATGCTGGCCGCATCGATGGTGATGGCCACCGTCGAGTTCTCGTACCTGGCGGCGTCGAGCTTCACGTCGGCGTCCCACTTGCCGAAGAAGCCGTGCGCGCTGAGCATGCGCGAATCGGCGACGAAGTTGATCTCACTGTGCGCCTTGTCGATGACGTGCGGCTTGGCTTCCGGCAGCGGGCGGGCAGCGACGACGATGGGCAGCGCCAGAACGGCGGCCAGACGACGGGCAATGAACATGCGGACTCCTCAAGCGGTGCGGCGGGAAGGGAGCACGGCTGGGCGGAGCTCCCAGTCGTTTCTGTCCATACGATAATACGATGGGCAATGATTTATAACTAAGATATACATTCCACCGCGGAATGCAAGCCCTGCCGTGGTGCCTTGTTCGGGGCTATCGGCGCCGGTGATCTTATCCACGTCTCCGGTGTGCCCGTTCTTCGCCGGCCGTGGTGTCTCACCCGCACAGCTTCCAATGACCGCACCGGTTCCCGCTGCTACCGCCGAACAGTCGCTCACCCCCGCGGACACTCCTGCGGAAGCACCACTTGCTGAGGCGCCCTTCGTGGAAGGTCTCGTGAAAGAGATCCCGGACCGCGCCGATGCGCCCGTTTCCGAGGTCGTCGAACGGTTCCTGCGCGCCGTGGTGGCGACGGTGCCAATCGCACTCATCGAGGAGCTGCACCTCTTCTCGCCGCTGCGTCAGGGTACGGTGGAGACGGGAATTGCGGTGCTGGCTGCGCGCGTGCCGATCGCGCCGGCGGAAGAGACTGGCGAGCCGGAGCTACTGTTCGCTGCGGTGGCCGCGAGCGACAGCGTGGACGCTGCCGAGGACGCCGATGTTGTGGCCGCGGAGGGCGATGACGGCGACGATGTCGCAATCACCGACGAGCCCGCCGCCGCTGTTGCCTCCGCCGCCGAATACGACGACGCCGAAATGATCGCCGAGCCCGTGTTCGAGGCGTCCCCGGTGCAGACCGACCGCCCCGTGCGCCATACGGTGTACACCGCCCGCTATCGGTACGTCATCAAGGGTCCCGAGCGTGGCAAATGGGAGTCGGACATCAAGGCCGAGGCCGACGCACCGCTCATCACCGTCGAAACCGTCGTACGCGGCGTGCAGCGCCGCGCGGGCGAAGAGTCCGAGATCGTGCGCTACAGCGGTGAGCAGATCGCGCGGGCCCTGCGCCTTCCTCTCACCGCGTGAGTCACCGCTCCGACGACGCGGCCATCCAGGCGGACAAGGAAGCGTTTCGCGCGTATCTGCGCGATCGCAACCTGCCCGCCACGGCACAACGGCTGGCCATCGCCGACGTGGTGCTGGGTACCGATCGTCATCTGTCCGCCGACGAGGTTGCGAAGGAGCTGCGCGACAATGGGGCTACGGCGGGCACGGCCACGGTATATCGTACGCTCGAAGTGCTGGTGCGCAGCGGGCTCGTGGTGGAGCGTGATTTCGGTGAGGGCTTCAAGCGCTACGAAGCCGCCCGCGGCGTGCCCCACCACGAACACCTGCTCTGCACGACCTGCGGACGCGTCACCGAGTTCCGCGACGAACGGCTCGAACGCATGACGCAGCTGCTCGCCGAAGCTCACGACTTTTCGCGGCAGCGCCATCGTCTTGTCATCTACGGTCTCTGCGGCGATTGCCGCCGGGGTCGCCCCTCCGGATCATTCCGTGGCTCCTGAATCCCTGACCGTCGTCGTGGCGTTCACCGCCGGGCTGCTGAGCTTCCTGAGCCCCTGCGTGCTGCCGCTCGTGCCCAGCTACGTGACGTTCATCACCGGGATGGGGCTCGACGACGTGTCGCGTGCGCGGCGCACGGCGCTGATCCACGCGCTCCTGTTCGTGCTGGGCTTCACGTTCATCTTCGTGGCACTCGGCGCGGGGGCCAGCGCGTTCGGACAGCTCCTGCGCGAGTACCGGGCGTGGATCGCGCGCATCGGCGGCGTGATGATGGTGGTGATGGGGCTATGGATGCTCGACATCATCAAATTCGGTGCGCTGCAGCAGGAGCGGCGTGTACACCTGAGCGACAAGCCGTTGGGCTACCTCGGCACCGTGTTCGTGGGCATTGCCTTCGGTGCGGGGTGGACGCCGTGCCTCGGCCCCACGCTGGGCGCGATTCTGCTGCTCGCCGCCAACGAGACGGAGCTGTCGAAAGGCATCGTGCTGCTCACGGCCTACTCGCTCGGACTCGCCGTGCCGTTCCTGCTCAGCGCGCTCGCCATCGAGCGTTTCCTCGGCTTCTTCCAGAAGTTCAAGCACAACATCGGCCGCGTGAACCGCATCGCCGGCATTCTGCTGGTAATCGTTGGCGTGCTGATGTTCACGGGGTGGTTCGAACGGCTGGCGGCGTACCTGCAACCGCTGACGCCGGCGTTCCTCGTCGAGCGGCTCTGATCGCCTGAGGGCTGCGTCCTCGCCGCTCACCGCTCCAGGCGCACGCCGAGCTGGAGCTGCCAGGGGTCTCCTCCTCGCGTCAGCACCCCGGCGTTCTCGTTCACCACGTAGCGGTAGCGTTGCCGCGCGGCGTCGAAGCCGGTTACGCGCAGCAGGGGCACGCGATTGACGACCGGATTCTGCGACGAGATGCCGGTGGGCAGTAGCGCCTGACCTCCCCAGTTCCGGTTGAGCAGGTGGCCGACGTTGTAGGCATCCAGCATCAGCACGACGCGCTGGAGACGCCGTGAAGACCGCAGCCGTAATGTGCGCGAAACGCGAGCGTCTACCCGATGGGTAAATGGCGTACGGATGGCGTTGCGCGTGCTCACGTGGCCGAGGTGGTCGGCGATATATCGGCGGGTAACGTTGCGCGGATTGTCGAGGAGGCGTCGCATGGATGCCGCGACGTCGGTTGGCGTATCCGGGTCGTTCGGATCGAAGAGAAACGCGAGGTCGTTGCCGTTGGCTTCGTCGCCGTTGATGTCGCCGTCAACGACCAGCGAGAACGGCCGCCCACTCTGGCCGATATAGCGCGCATCGAGGCGCAGGCCGAATGGGAGCCGGCTCTGGACCGTACCGACGACGCGATGCCGCTGATCGCCGTCGGCGGGGCCCCAGGCCGACGCGAGGTCCCGCGGGTCGTCGCGAATGGGAGTGAACGTGGTGGCGGTGCGTGCCAGGCAGCAGCCGAACGAGGAATTGTCGGTGGCACGGGAATACGCATACGCGGCCGCGCCGGTCACCCACGGCCGTGGGGTCACCGAAGCTTCCGCCGTGAGCGACCACTGACGTGCTGCGCCGACCGACTTCAACGCGAGCACCCGCGCGTACTCGGGCACACGCGATGCGTTGCGCACGTCCGTTGCTCCCGTGGATGTGGTGATGCTGGTGGCTGGCACCCACACCGCACGGTCGCCCTCCTCTGCGAGACGAAAGAACGGCGTCTGGCGCAGGTTCTGGTCGATGTAATGATACCCGTCGCGCGCGCGGGACCACTGCCCGCCGAGGGTGACCGTCACACGTGAATCGACGTGGTGTACCCATGCGGCGGAGGCGCGCGTCGTACGCGGTGCGCGTACCGCCCCCGCCACGTTCACATACGCCGGGCCGGGCGTCGTGCCGGCCGGAACGCCGGGAATGGTTGTGGTGCCGCTGCGATAGCCGGGGAAATCCGGCGACGGAGTGCGCGCGCCACGGAGATCGACGTCGGTCAGTGAGCGACCGGTGTAGAGCAATTGGTTGTGCTGCAGGTAGTACGGGAGCTGCGCGTGAAACCACCCCCCACCGACGCGAATCACGTCGTGTTCGTCGCCACGGGGGCGCCACACGACCTGCGCCCTTGGCTGCCATTGTGCCCAGTCTGCAGGCGCCCGGCCGGTGCGTGTGGCGAAGAGGCGATCGATGGCGCTGTCGGTGGCCGGTGCGTCGAGAAATGCCGTGGCATCCCAGCGCAGTCCGGCCGTGACTGAGACCGATAGCGACGGCTGCCATTCCGCCTGCGTAAACACTCCCAGCTCGGCGACGTGCTGTCGCGACTCCGTCGACGAGCGATCCAACGGTACGGTGCGGGTGAACCGATCGGGCCGGGCCTGCGCCAGTGCATCGATCGACGGAAACACGAACAGTCCGCTTTGCGATTCGGCGATGTACGTACGCGCACCAGTGAGCGCGTGGTCCTGTCCGGCGGTGAGTACCCACGCGCCACGCGACGCGGTGACGCGCTGCTGCAGTTGCCATTGCCATTCGTGGCTATCGTCGGGAGCGAGACGATTGCCACCGAACTGCACGGTGCTCGTCCCCACTGCGCCATTCGGCAGCAGCGAGCGCACCTGCACGAAGGCGCGGGGCAGGGCGGCACTCTCCGGCGTGAGCGCGCGGTGGCCACGTCCCGCCGTGACTTGTACTTCGTGTGTGACGTCGCTGCCCAGTTGCGACGTGAGTGCCGCAAACAGTTGCGCTTCGCGCGAAGTGAAGGTGGACCGCGCTTCGCGCAGCGCAATGGGCTGGTCGACGCCGCCGCTGAGCGGATTGGACCAATCACTGATGGTCAATCGCAGCGTGCTCCGGTTGCGGGGAGTGAGCTGCCAGTCCACGCGCGCGAACAGAGTCTGCGCCTGCGGTGCACGCTGCAGGCGGCCGAGTTGGGATCCCGTGTCGGTCACGCCGTACCGTGTGGCGAGGATGCCGAGTATCCGCTGCAGGGAATCACGGGCGATTCCCGCGCCGTTCTCCGCCGTCGGTGTACTCACGTCGCCGGTGATCAGCTGATCCTGCACCTCGTGCCGCTCGTAGGCCGCAAACCAGTGCGCGCGATCGCGCACGATGGGCCCGCCGGCGGCGATCGCCGTCTGCAGCGTCTGCGCCTCGCGTGCGCTGCGGGGGCGGCCCGCGAAATCACGCGGCGCCGCGAGCGACGTGTTACGAAAGCCCACGAACAGGCGCGCCTCCGGGAGGTTGGTCCCCGACCGGGTGACCGCCGTAAGCTGTCCGCCTCCCTGGCGACCGAGGGCGGCGTCGTAGAGGGCGGTATTCACCTCGAACTCGCGGACCGCCTCGAGCGAAATCGCCGTGGGGCCACCGTTCAGCTCACCGGCGCGAAGTTGATTGCGCGCCTGTGCGCCGTCGAAACGGATGTCGGTGCTCGTCCAGCGTTGACCGGCGAGCGACAGTTGCGGTCCGGCGAGCGGGCTCAGCGTGGCAAGTTCAGCGAGATTGCGATCGGCCACTGGCAGGGCATCCAGTTGCGCGCGCGTGATGCGGGTGCTCCCCCCCATCCGCGCGTTACGCCCATCGTTGCGCGCGTCGTTGCGCATGGAGTCCTGCGTGGCCGACACGTTGACCGTTCCGAGGCGAGTGCCGCTGGTGCCCAGTGTCAGGTCGACCTGTACCCGCGAGCCGGTGGTGAGGGTGATGCCCGTCCGCTCCGACGGTTCGTAGCCGACTCGACGTGCGCGCACCGTGTAGGGGCCTCCGACCGGCAGGCCGAGCACGGCATAGCGGCCTGTCGCCGTGGTACTCGTGCGCACCAGATAGCCCGTTTCGGTATTCCGCACCTCGACCGTGGCGCTGGCGATTCCCCGGTTGGCATTGTCGTGCACGACGCCGGAGAGCCCCTGGGCCATCGACTGCGCGTCAGCGCGCGATGCGCAGAGCAGTATGGCGTTCACGAACCACCAGCCTCGCGTGAACCGACCTGTCACGCCGCCTCGATCGCGTCGAGCAGTTGCTGCTTTCTCAGCAGTTCCGCATAGCGCCCGTTCAGCGCCACCAGTGCATCGTGCGTGCCTTGCTCCACGATGCGGCCCTCGGCCAGCACGATGATGTGATCGGCGTCCCGCACGGTGCTCACGCGATGCGACGCGATCACGGCGGTGCAGCCGGCGAGCGCGTCGCGCAGGCCGTGCAGAATGGCCGCCTCGGTGTGCGTGTCCACGGCACTGAGCGAGTCGTCGAGCATCACGATATCGGGGGTCCGCGCAAGCGCTCGCGCGAGCGCCGTGCGCTGCTTCTGTCCGCCGGACAGGTTGATACCGCGTTCGCCGAGTCGTGTGTCGAAACCGTCGGGGAGCGCGGTGATGGTGTCGTGCAGCTGCGCGATGCGGGTGGCACGGTCGCGCGCGTGCGTCATCTCGTCTGCCGTGTAAGATCCGCCAGCGATGCCGTACGTGATGTTCTCACCCACCGTTTCACTGAAGAGCAGACTCTCCTGAGGCACGTAGCCGACGCGCGCTCGCAACACGGGGAGCGGCAGATCGCGGATGTTCGTACCGTCGAGGAGAATCTCGCCTTCCTGCGGATCGAACACGCGCGGGATGAGATCCATGAGCGCGCTCTTGCCGGAGCCGGTGGCACCGACGATCGCCAATGTGCCGCCCGCGGGAATGTCGAAGCATACGTCGCGCAGGACCCACCGCGACTCCTCGTGGCGCTCAGTGCCGCCGGGGGCCGGATAGCGGAACGACACATGACGGAACTCGAGCCGTCGCCCGTGTCCGCCTCGCGGAAGGATGGCCGAGCCGGTGTCGACGACCTCCACCGGTTCGGCCTCGAGCAGTTCGAGCACGCGCGTGAACGACGCGGCGCCGCGCTGGAAGAGATTCGTGGTCCACCCGAGTGCGATCAGCGGCCAGGTGAGCATGCCCAGATACAGCGAGAACGCGAGATAGCTGCCGACGCTGAGCTCGTTGCGGATAAGCATGCCGCCGCCTACGGCGATGACGACCGCACTGCCGAGCCCCGCGAGCAAGGCGAAGCCTGGACTCATGAGCCCGTTGAGTTTGGCCAGCGCCATGTTGGCGTGCAGATACTCCTCGCCGAGCGCGTGCCAGCGCGCTACTTCGGCGGCCTCCTGCCGGTAGGCGCGCACCACGCGCACGCCGGAGAGGTTCTCTTGGGCGCGGGTGCTGAGGCGGCTGAATTGCTCCTGCGCCCGTTCGAAGCGCGCATGGACGAGACGGCCGAGGCGCAGCATGAGGAACGGCAGCCCGATCATGGGGAGCAACGCGGCCGCGGTGAGCGCGGGCGAGATGCGCAGCATCATCGCGAGGGCGAAAAGTCCGCCGAACACCGTGTTGGTGAAGTACATCAAGGCCGGCCCGGCGGCCATACGCACCGCACTCAGATCGTTGGTGAGGCGCGCCATGAGATCGCCGGTGCGCCAGCGGGCGTACCACGCGGCATCGAGGATGGTGAGCCGGGCAAAGATGTCGCGACGCAGGTCGGTCTCGATGTGCCGGCTCACACCGTTGAGTGTCTGCCGCATGCTGAACCGCAACACGCCGGCGACGGCGGAGGTGACGACCATTGCCAGCCCCAGCCGCAGCAGTTCGAGCGGGGCCGCGCCGCTTCGTATGCTGTCGAGGCCGCGTTGCAGATAGGTGGGGATGGAGGTGGCCAGGGCAGCCGACGTGACAACCGAAGCCAGCCCGAGCGCAACCTGCAGGCGATACGGGTGGTAATATGGGAGGAGCCGGCGCAGTGTCTTCCGCGCTCCCAACTGGCCCTTTTCCCCCGGGAGTTTGCCCATGCGTCAATATATCCGTTCGACTCGTGCGACTCTGACCACGGCGCTGTCGGCTGCGGCGTTCGTGGCATTGGCCGCCTGCGGTGGCCGCAAAGATGATACGGGTGCGCTGGCGAGCGATTCCGCACTGGGCCGCGATCTCGCCACGGCGCAGCCGGACAGCGTGCAGCCGCAGTTGCAGGACGTGCCCGCGACGCCGGCGCCG
>DCZC01000051.1 GCA_002331565.1 Gemmatimonas sp. UBA2094 | reverse complement strand
GCGCCCCATGGATCTCGAGGCGGAAAACGCCGAGCAGTTCGGCGCGAGCGACGTGGAGCATCTGACGTGGAAGAATCTGCTTGACGGCTACAGCTGCACCGAATGCGGTCGTTGCACCGCCGCGTGCCCGGCCAACATCACCGGGAAGTCGTTGTCGCCGCGCATGATCGTGGTGAAGACGCGCGCGCGTCTCACGGAAAAGGCCTCCATGCTCGACGTCGTGGCGGCGGCTGGCGGTAATGCCACGGCTGAACAGCAGGCGGTGCTCGACAAGAAGCTGCTCGACGACTGGATCACCGAAGACGAATTATGGGCGTGCACGAGCTGCCGGGCCTGCGTACAGGAGTGCCCGGTGAGCATCGACCAGCTCGACATCATCAACGAGCTGCGTCGCGATCTCATGCTGATGGAATCGCGTTTTCCCGAGGAGATACAGCCCGCGCTCACGAGCCTCGAGCGCAACGGCAGCCCGTGGGCGTTCAGTGCGGCCGATCGCGAGCAGTGGGCCGAGGGCATGAACATCCCCACGATGGCCGAGATGGCGACGACCAGCGAGAAACCCGACATCCTGTTCTGGGTGGGCTGTGCCGGCTCCTTCGACGATCGCAGCAAGAAGATCACGGTAGCGTTTGCGCGCATCCTGCAGGCGGCCAACGTGAAGTTTGCGATCCTCGGACAGGAGGAGACGTGCCACGGCGACCCGGCGCGTCGCATGGGCAACGAATACCTGTACCAGATGATGGCCAAGGGCGTGATCGAAACGCTCAACGGCTACGAGATCAAGACGGTCGTGACCTTCTGCCCGCACTGCTTCCATCAGATGGGGAAGGAATTCCCCGACCTCGGCGGACACTACGAAGTCATTCACCACACCGAGTACATCGAGCGCCTGCTCAACGACGGGCGGGTGCCGCTCGATACGGAGCACGGCCAGCGGCTCAAGGTGGCGTACCATGATTCGTGTTATCTGGGCCGCTACAACGACGTGTACGATGCGCCGCGCAACACGCTGAAGAAGGCGCTGCCGATTGTGGAGCTCGTGGAGCCCGCGCGGACGAAGAGCCGTGGACTCTGCTGCGGCGCCGGTGGCGGCCGCATGTGGATGGAAGAGAATGTGGGCAAGCGCGTAAACGTGGAGCGCAGCGAAGAACTGCTCGCCACAGGGGCCGATCAGATCGCAGTCGCGTGTCCGTTCTGCATGACCATGATCACCGACGGCGTGACCGGGGCCGGCAGTGCAGTGCCGGTGCTGGATATCTCGGAAGTGGTGGCGTCGAAGCTCGCCGCTCAGCCGGCCTCGGTGTAGTCCAGAGCGCAATTACCGTTACGGCTCCCGCCGCCCCACCGTGACATCGCTTGGCCGCTGGATGTCGCGGCGCGACCTACGCGCTCGTGCGAACGATGCGCAAGAGTTGGATGCGCTGCTGGATCTGTCCCGCCTCGTAGGGGACTTCGCTCGTACCCACGACGCGGAGTCCGATGTTCCCGAGATGATCGAGAAAGGCCGGGAGCGCCAGTCGGCCCGGATCGGCGATGATGGCCTCACCGTGCGGTGCGAGGGCGCGGGCGAGGCAATCACCGACGAGCGTGGCGTACTCCTTTTCGTACAGCACGTCGGCTGCCATCACGACATCGAACGTTCCGATGCTGTCGGGCCAGGCGCGCCAGTTCACCATGCGCACCCGCGGTTCCTGCCCGAGATTCCGCGAGGCGTTGAGGCGCGCGATGTGGATGGCGTCTTCGTAGTAGTCGGTCGCGGTCACGGCAAAGCCCGCCGCCATCGCGGCCAGCGTGTCGAGCCCGAGACCGCACCCCATTTCCAGCAGTGACCGTCCCGCACCCCGCATCTCGAGCAACGCTCCGGCCAGCACGCGCGCCGATGGCCACAAATCGGCCCAGTACGGAAGGCGCTCGTCCATCACGTAGTCGGCCTCGCTGATCAGATGATCGGCATTGGCAGGCTTGAAGAGCGAGAAATCCCGGGCGTACGGCGCCGTCCCCACCGTCACCGTTTCGATGGCGGTTTCGAACTTGCGCGCAAAGGCGGCCTCGAGGGCCGCGCCGTGCAATCCGGACAGTTCGATGAGGTTGGAGTGGGCGCCGGGTTCGGTCACGACAGACGCTCGCCGTCGGCGAACAGCAGTGGCGCATCGGGGAGCAGCACCGCGTGCATCGTTGCACCGGGCTCCACGCGATCGACCGTCTCCGGAACTTCGAGGAGCGCGTCGGCGAGGGCCATGGTTCTCAGCAAGTTCGATCCCTGAGCGCCGGCAAGGCGCGCTTCGAGCACCCCGTCGGCGGCCACCTGCAGCGACACGCGCAGGAAATACGTGAGCGGGGCCGGCGTATCTGCCGCATCCATCATGCGAACGGGCACGCGAGCGTGATGTACGGCCGCGTGACCCCCGATCGCTCGCAGCAACGGCCACGCGAACAGCGCGCCGGTGACCATGGTGGAGACCGGGTTGCCGGGCAGGCCGAGCCATGGCACGGAGCGGACGGATCCGGTGCCCAGCGGACCGCCGGGTCGGATGCGCGCGCGCCAAAATGTCTGCGTGCCGTCGAGTGCCGCCAGCGCGTCGCGGGTATAGTCGTGTGCGCCCACCGAGACACCGCCGGTCGTCACCAGCAGATCACACCCGGCGTCGAGTGCGGCACCGAGCGCCTGCGTGAGTGCGTCGAGCGAATCCTCGACGAGCGGCGCCATCGTGACCTGCGCCCCCGCGCCCCGCAACAAGGCTGGAAGGGCGTAACTGCTCGACGACACGATGCGATGCCCGCTCTCCACCTCGGCAAACCGGTCGAGCAACACCAGTTCGTCGCCGCTCGATACGATGGTCACGCGTGGGGCGCGGTACACGGGCACCCCGCGCAGGCCGATGCTCGCCAACGCGCCGAGATGCGACGCGCGAAGGGAAGTGCCGGCCGCGAACAGGACCGCGTTGGCGGCAATGTCCTCGCCACGCGGACGCACGTTGCCACGCCCGACGATGTCCCGGTCGTGACGGATCTGCACCACCGACTCCCCGCCGTCGGTATCCTCGACGCGCACCACCGCATCGGCGCCCGGTGGCATCGGTGCCCCGGTCATGATGCGCACCGCCGTCCCCTGTTGCACCCACGGCAACGCCGTGGGGTCGGCGCCCGCCACACTGGTGCCAATGACGGGCAGTACGCGGGGCGCGATGCTGTTGGCGCCCAGCACATCGGCCTTCTGCACGGCATAGCCGTCCATACCGGCGTTGTCCCACGGCGGCAAGGCAACGCGGCTGTATACGTCCTCCGACAGCGCGCGGCCCAGCGCCTGTTCGATGGGCACGACCTCGGTGGCGGGGCGCCGTTCGCGTGCTGGTTGAACGACGGCGGTCAGCGCCTCGGCGAACGACAACCCGGTCGCCGCCCCCATCCCCCGAGGTGCCATCACTTGCCGTTGCCGGCGGCCAGTGCGCTGCTGGCGAGCATGCCGGCAATGAGATCCTGCACCCGTTCCACGTCGCGGTTGGGCACCGTGAAGTTGTTTGCGAGCATCGAGAAGAGCAGAATGCGTTTATCGACGGTGGTAACGTAGCCGCTGAGTGAGCGGGTCTTATCGAGCGTCCCGGTCTTGGCGCGCACGTTCCCCTCGGCTGCAGTACCGCGCATGCGCGACCGGATGGTGCCATCGACGCCCGCAATGGGGAGCGCGTCGCGGAAGAGCGCGAAGTGGGGAGAGCGTCGCATCACGTCGAGCACCCTCACCACGGCGCGCGGTGTGAGGTAGTCGTGACGCGACAGCCCACTGCCATCGCGGTACGCTACGTCGGACGTGGTGATACCCCACGAGGCCAGCGTGCGCGCGCCCAGCGCCTGCGCACTGTCGGCCGAGCCGCTTCCGGTGGCGTGCAGCGCCGCCGTCCGGAAAAAGAGCTCGGCCATCTGATTCTGCGATGGCTTCTCCATGCGCGTGAGCACATCTGCGAATGGTGGCGAGACGATCACCGTGAGCGTATCGAGCGCGCGCGACAGGGTGTCACGTCGCGCGAGCGGTTTGCCCAACACGGCGATGCGATTGGCGGCGAGCGCTTCGCCGAATGCGGCGACGAACGCGTCGGCCGGATGACGGTACGCCACCGTGAGGCGCGCGCTGTCGCCGAGCGCGAGTGTACCGGAGAGCACCAGTACATGCCCCACGCTGTCGTACGCCGCCTGGAGGCGCGGCGGACGCGGCGCATCGGGTGCTACGAGGCTGTCACGCGTCGTCGCGTCTATGCGGAGCGAGGGATAGCGGAGCGTGGGGGCGGTACCGGCCGACACGGGGGCGCCGATCGTCCGTCCGGCCCGCACCGTTACGTACAGTTCGCCCTCGTTGAACATCAACTCGTCGATGGCGGCACTGTAGGCAGCGTCGAAATCATCGTACGCCCACCCATAGCCGGTCGTGAGTCCCGGCAGCGCATCGCCGAAGGGAAGAATGCGACCGGCGATACGCCGGATGCCACGCGCACGCAGCGCGGCGACGGCGTCGTCGAACGCCGACTGCGCGCGGCCACCACGCAACGCATCACTGATGCTCGGGTCGCCGCTGCCCTGCAGATACACATTGCCGTGCCAGGTGTGTCCGCGCTGACGGCCGTGCAGCATGACCGGGGTGCGCCAGCGGTATTCCGGACCAAGGACCGTCGTCGCAATGGCCCCGGTCAGCAGCTTCTGGTTCGACGCCGGCATGAACAGGCGGTCGGCATCGTGGCTCACCAATGTGTCACCCGATTCGGGATCCACGACGAGCATACCGAGTCGCGCATTACGCCACATCGGCGCCGTGACGATGGAGTCGACCGTGTGCTGCAGCCGCTGCTTGAGTGTGGGTGCTGGCACCTCTGCCACGGGCATCAGGTACGGCGCCACCGGTTCCGGACGGCGCGGCTCGATGGCGGCCTGCGCGGCGGGCCGTGCACACGCCGCCGTGATGTGCGCCGCGACGACGAGCACCGCTGCAACCGGCGAGCGCCGGGCGCGGCTCACGCGTCCACCTCGTAGCTGCTGCTGAGTGTTGCGTCTTCTGCGAGATGCACCCGAATGACACGCGCCGTGGTGTGCGCGAGGGCCGCCTGTACCCGCTCGCAGATGAAGCGCGCGAGGTTTTCTCCGGTGGGAATCATCCGGCCGTCGGCAAACTCGGGAACGTCGAGGTTGATGTTGCGGTGGTCGAACCGGTCACGCACCTCGCGCTGCAGCACCTGGTCGAGAAAGCCCAGATCGACGAGAAACCCGGTCTCCTCATCCACGGGACCTGCCACGGTGACATCACACACGTACGTGTGCCCGTGAAAGTTCGGGTGGGCACACGCGCCGAAGACGTCGGCGTTCTCCTGATCGCTCCAGTCGGGGCGCCGGTAGCGGTGCGCTGCCGCGAAGGTGACACGGCGGGTGAGCGATGTGCGGGGCATGCGTCAGCGGAAGATCGGGAAGATCACGCCGGCCGAGAGCCCCCAGTTGCCGCGCCACGCCTCCCGTTTGCGGGTGTCGGTCAGGATCGAGGTGGTATCGGACGCTTTCACGAAATAGCGATCGGGGTACTGATACTTCCAGAAATTGTTCGTCGCATCGATGCGCAGCTGGGGACCGCGGCGGGGCAGGTACCGCATGCTGAACCCGTAATTGAACGAGAACTTGGTGCCGAACTTGTATGCGCCCGTGTCGGCCTTCGCGAAATCGCTCACGATGCCCGCGCCGACGTTGATGGAGGGCATGAAGTGGTGCCACGTCTTCCGGCCGGTAAGCGCCATGTCGAGGCCACCGTCGAGGACGTGCGTGGTGGCCCCCGGCGTGGCGAGTACGCGCGTGGTCAGCGGGTTCGCTGGGACGAGCACCCGGCGCTCGCTTGGCGACACCATGTAGCGGGCGAACAACGACGCCGGCCCACCGACGCCGATGTCGTAGCGCAGTCCCGTCACCCAACTGGACGCGGGCGCCACATCGGCCAGGTCGCGCTGCACGGCCAGCCACCCGCCCATCACGGTGAGGGTCTGTCCGATCTTCACGTCCTCGTAGGGGCTCTTCTCGGGGAGGTGCCCCACCTGCGCCCGCGCCGTCGCCGGAGCGGAGAGCGCAGCGAGGGTGACCAAGGCCGCCACCGAAGTCGATCGAATTGCACGCATGTGATGCATCAGGCCGGGGAAACGGAAGACCGATCGCGCAGATCGCGGCCGGTGATATCGGGAGGCAGCGCGAGTCCGAGCAGTGCCAGCGCGGTGGGCCCCACGTCGCACAAGGCGCCTCCGCTGCGCAGCGGCGGCGCGTCGTCGGGGTCGAGCACCACGAGCGGCACGGGATTGGTGGTGTGCGCGGTGTGCGGCTGGTGCGTCACCGGATCCACCATGACGTCGGCGTTGCCGTGATCGGCGGTGACGATGAGGCGCGCCCCACCCTTGGCTGCCGCCTCGAGCACACGGCCGAGACAGGCGTCCACCGTCTCCACCGCTGCGATGGCGGCCGGCAGGGAACCGGTGTGCCCGACCATGTCGGTGTTCGCGAAGTTGCAGAGCATGAAGTCGTGCGTACGGTTGGCGAGAGCGTCGCAGAGCACGTCGCACACCGCCGGTGCGCTCATCTCCGGCTGCAGATCGTAGGTCGCCACCTTGGGGCTGGGCACCACGCGTCGGTCTTCGCCGCGCAACGGCTGTTCGTGGCCCCCGTTGAAGAAGAAGGTGACGTGCGGATACTTCTCGGTCTCCGCCGTGCGCAGCTGCGTGAGGCCGGCGTCCGCAATCACTTCACCCACCAGGTGCTTCATCGATTGGGGCCCGAAGGCGACGGGGAACGGGAACGTGTCCTCGTACTGCGTCATGGTGACGATGTGCACGAGCGGACGCGCGCCGGTGTCGAAACCCGTGAAGTCGGGGAGCGCCAGCGCCCGCAACGACTGCCGCATGCGGTCGCTGCGGAAATTGAAGCAGATGAGGGCGTCGCCGTCGCGCATGGGAGCGAGCGCCTGCCCGTCGGGGCCCGACATCACCCACGGCTTCACGAATTCGTCGTTCACGCCGGCATCGTAGCTGCGCTGCAGCGCCGCGAGGGCGTCGATCTCGACGGGTGCCTGCCCGCGTACCACCGCTTGATACCAGAGCTCCGTGCGCTCCCAACGGTTGTCGCGATCCATGCCGTAGTAGCGGCCGCTCACGCTCGCGAGCTGCGCCTTGCCCGCGATGCGGGTCATCGTCTCGCGCAGAAACACCATGCCGCTCTGCGGCGGGGTATCGCGCCCGTCGAGCATGGCGTGCAGCACCACCCGCGGCACCTGCTGCGCCTCGGCCAGGTCCACGAGTGCATACAGGTGCGACTCGAAAGCATGCACGCCGCCGTCGCCGAGCAGGCCGAGCAGGTGCAGCGTGCCGTTGTTGAAGCGCGCGTGGTCACAGGCGGCGAGCAGCGCCGGATTGGCGATGAAGCTCCCGTCGTCGATCGCCGCGCCAATGCGGACCAGATCCTGCGTGACGACGCGCCCGGCCCCAAGATTGAGGTGCCCCACTTCGCTATTGCCCATTTGCCCCTCCGGCAGGCCCACGGCCTTCCCGCTGGCGGTGAGCAACGTGCGCGAGGGGTGGGACCAGATCCGGTCCCAGTTGGGCGTGTTGGCGAGGCAGATCGCGTTGGCCTCACAGTCTTCGCGGTAGCCCCATCCGTCGAGGATGATGAGCGCCACCGCGCGGTCTACACGTGCAGACATCGGTCTCCGGGGTATGCTACCGGGAGCGGGGCCCCGGCGGGCCCTGCTCCTGCTACTGGGGATCGTAGCCACCGCAATCTAAACCCTGCTGGCTCACGTGTGTTCGGCGTGAAACGCTGTCGGTGTCTCTCCTGTTGGTGTCGTTCCTCCTGCTCGACGGTTTCCCGCTCCTGCGTCGCGGGCGGTACCGCGAGGACACCGCGCGGCGGCGCGCGGACCGGTCCATGCTCGAGCTCGGCCTTCGTTGCACTCGATCGTTTGGATTCCGCGAGACTGGCACTACCAGAAACAGGCCAACAAACGGAAGCTCGGCCTCACCCAGCTGGTGCGTGGCACACCCATCCGGCTGCGTGGCGGCGGACAGATCGCCGTGCAGGGGAACGGCGTCGTCCGATTTGGCCCCGACGGCTCGGTGTGGCCACTCACCGCCACCGTCGGCTGGGAGATCGTGGCGGACGGCCAGATAGTTGTTCCTGTTTATGGAACGCCGCCGCGGAAGTACGGGGACGTGCAGGGCAGCTTCCGGCCGTCTCTGGGAGACGGGTGCGCGCTGCACGGCACCAGCAACCCGGGCTGCGTCGGTCAGGCGGTACGCCACGGCTGCGTGCGACTGCGGAACGAAGACATCGCGGAACGGTACCATTGGATGGCCGTCCGGACCCCCGTGTACATCTGGTGAATTGGCAAGCAGTTACGGATCAGATGGGGTCTGGCTCATCGCGGGTGTTCGCCGGCGGCGGGTGATCGGGCGGTGCTGATCCGGCTATATTTCCTGAACGGGCCCTCGGTCGTCTGTCCTGCGAGTGCCACACCCGATTCCGTGACCCAGCAATCCTCCGGCGCTTCGGCGTCTTCCGACCCCCGCGCGTCCCGGCGCGCGCACCGAACGGCGGTGCACCGTGCACCGGTGCGCCGCCGTGCCTCTGTGGCCGCCGCCCTGTTGGGCTG
>DCZC01000078.1:32598-32768 GCA_002331565.1 Gemmatimonas sp. UBA2094 | reverse complement strand
AGCGCCGATGCCGCCGCGGTCCTGCGCGCACTCGAGGCGCTCTGCCCCACGCCGATTGGCCTACCGCGACTGCTCGCACTCGCCGGCACGCTCGGCGCCGATGTGCCTTTTATGGCACTCGACGTGCCCCTCGCCTGGGCCTGGGGACGCGGCGACCGACTGCTGCTGCT
>DCZC01000078.1:25857-32392 GCA_002331565.1 Gemmatimonas sp. UBA2094 | reverse complement strand
TCCCGCGCTCCCCGAGATGGCGGTGACGCTCGTAGCCTTCGCCGAGGGTGTGAACACCGGCGCCGCGTACGGCGCCTTCGCGCGGGCGCGTGAATCGGAGGGCGCTGCTGTGCGAGCCCATGCTTACCACGCCGAGGCGTTCGCGTCGTGGCCGAGTGTGTGCGCGCTGGCGGCGAACGACTTCGAGCAGGTGGTCCCGGCGTTGCACGCGGGCGTGGCAGCGGTCCTGCCGGCGCTGCGCGCGGAGGCGCGGAGGCTGGGAGACGCAGGGGCACCCGCCATCGGCATGATGAGCGGGAGCGGAGCGACGTGCTTTCTGCTGCACGCGCCCGGAGCGGCGGCGGAGATCAGAGCGACAGAGGGCGCGCGGGTCGTTTTAACCGGGACGGCGTAGCGAACCGCGTAGGGAACGGCGGGTTACTGCGTTATGACGACAGCTAGTCATGGGTCATGATTACCGCGAAAAGGTAACGGCGAACAACGACGCAGCTGCGTTTTTGTTCGCAGTTTTGGTTTCGGGGTCACCATGACCCATGACGCAGTTCATCCATGACGCAGTAACCCGCAGTTACCCCCGCAGTTACCTACGCAGTCTCGCCACCCCAGCCTTCGGATCGTACGTACTGCCCGCTGGCAGCAGGTGCATTTTCGCGCCGCTCGCTCCGAGCACGGCTGTACTATCGGCCGTGCGCTGCGCCTCGCGCGCGTCCACAATGAGAACAGAGCTCGCGCCTTCCACGCGCCAGAGCCCGCTCGGTTCGACGATGAGTGCGGTCCCTTCGTCGATGCCCACGCCCAGGTGCGGCGGATTGGCGAGGACGAGGCTCAGCAGACGGTTGTGACGCTTGCGCCGCAGGAAGTGCTGGTCGACGATGGCGGTGGTGAGATAGCCGAAACCGCTGTCCACCGCTACGCTGCCGCGCGAGACGCGAGTCCAGGCTTCGGTGCTGTCGCGGCGCTGGCCGAGTTCATCGCCGGTGATCATGGGTGTGGAGAGCACAGCCGCACCGGCCGACGTGCCGCCGATCACGGCGCCGCGATCGAAGCGCGCGCGGATGGCCCGTTCCGTGACGGTCCCGCGCATGACGGCGGTGAGGCGATTCTGATCGCCACCGCCAAACCACACCGCCGTGGCGCCATCGAGCAGGCGAGCGACGCTGTCCGTGTTGGCCTGCTCGCGCGTGACCCACACATTGCGCGCTTGGGCGCCCATGGTACGGAAGCGCGCCGCGGTCTCCTCGCCACTCTTCTCGCCCACGGTGCTGGCCATGGCGAACACCACGATGCGGGCCGTATCACCGCCAGCGCGGCGAACGAACTCCTGTACGAGCGGGATCGGCTGTGTCCCGCCGCCCACGATGAACAGCGTGCCCGACGTCGAACGAGCGGCCGCGGCTCGTGGCGCTTGAGCCTCCGACACGTGCATGGGGCACACTGAGGCGGCTGACAGGAGTATCGCTCCCGCCAGCCGCCACCTCACCATAGCAATCACTGGATTCATGGGTTCGGGGTATGGGGTTCCCCGAATGTACAGCCGTCATTGGCGCGTCGCTGTCTACCGCGACATCACCTCGATCACCTTCCCCTTCGCCTGCGGGAGCTTGGGGAGCGTGATGCGCAGAATCCCCTTGTCGAACTCCGCCTTCACGTGCTCCATGTCGACCGTGCGCGGCAGGGCGAACGAACGCTGGAACGCACCGTAGAACCGCTCCGACACGAAATAATTCTTGGCCGGAGGACTATCGGTGCGCTCCTGCTCCTTCTCCCCGGCAATCGTGAGCACGTTGTTGTCGATCGTAATTTTGAGCGCTTTCTCGTCGATCCCCGGGATTTCCGCGGTCAGCAACATCGCTTCGTTGGTCTCCGACACTTCCACCGCCGGCATCCATGCGCCGGTCGCGGTGGGCGCGAACGGATCCTCGAACATGCGACGGAGATAACTGGAAAACACGTCGTCGCTCGACAGCGGGCTCGGCGCCTTTCTGGTCAGCGTGGTCATAGCATCTCCTGCACCGTCCTCGGTGCGTGATTGAGGGCCCTCAAACAGGGTGCGCTCAACCTGCCCACGCGCGCCGTGGGGCGAATCGGTGCATTCTCCGACTCGAGGTGGGGAAGGTTCGGACACGGGCTCGGCTTTGGGGCTTCGCGGAACTGCGTAAGGTGTCATGAGTTGCCACCCAACAACACGGCGAAGACAGCAACCCATTTTCGCGGTGCAGTAAGGAGGCAACCCCTAACCCCTTGCGCTTCACCGCGCCGCCAAAGGCGGCGCCCGCACCCTACGCTCGGAAGAAGTACACGTACTTCGCCACCAGCCCGCCGCGACTCGGTCTCGTGAACGGAATGGGGCGATCCAGTCCGGTCTGCCAGCCGCTGTTCCAGACCACGTAGAGGTCGCTGCCGGGCTTCACGGTCCAGCGCACGCGCGCGTTGGTGCTCGCGCGCTGCGACTGATTATCCCATTGGGCAAACAGCGTGGTATTGAGGCGCGGATTGAACGCGTAGTCGGCGCGCAAGCGCACCGTGTTGGCGGTGAAGCGCGCAGTGGGAAGCGCGACATCCGAGATCTGACCGTCGAGCGTGAGCAGCATGTGCGGCGCGCGGCGGAGTCGCACGCTGGCCGTCACGTCGCTCGAACGACCGTCGTAGAACTCACCGGTGCTGGCCGTGAGCTGCACCTTCACGACCCGCGGCTCCGCCCCCTGATACTGCACTTCGGTACGCGTCCACCAGTACTGCCCGGGGAGCACGCGCGCGTTGGTGAACAACCCGAACGTCTCGTCGGGCGCATCGAAGCGACGTCGCACGCTCGCCTCCACCCGATCGCCGTTCTGGAACTGCAGGCCGAAGGGGCGCACGGAGAACGAGGCGTTGTCGAGCCCGCCGTTGATCCCCCACACGAGGTCGTAGCTGGCGAGATTGAATTCGTACCGGCGGATGTACTTGCTGCGCTTGCGCGGTCGCGGCGTGAACGAGGTATTCCCGGCCACGCGATGAATGCCCCGCTGCGACACGAAGCCGAGCGCCGGATCATACCCCGCCTCGATGCGATCGAGGCGTAGGACGATGTCGGCCTTGTCGTTGGGAAAATCGAACATGAGCCGATAGTGGCCGCCCACGACACCACCGACCGAATCGCGGCTCCAGGCAGCGTTACCCTCGACGATGAAGTTCTGGCCGCCCCGCACGATGTAGGGCAGAAAGAAATCGAGACCGCCCGCCGTACTCGCCGGCCGTCCCGTCTCACCCGCGAAGGTGCCCATGGCGCCGATGAACCCGCGTCCCAGGAAGTCCTGCTTTACCCGCAACACCGCGTTGGTCGTCTTCTCCTCGCCCGACGTACGTGCCGCCAGAAAGCCCACTTGCCGGCTGCCGGCCCGCCCTTGCATGCGCACGCCGAGCGGAATGGTGACCGGATTGCCGTTCGCGCCCAGGCCGATGCTACGCGAGTAGAACAACTGCGCTTCGCGCGGCCGACCGTAGTCGAAAATCGCCGCACCCTCGGTGAAGAACGGCCGTTGTTCGGGAAAGAACAGCGGGAACCGCGTGAGGTTGACCACCTGCCGGTCCACTTCGGCCTGGGCGAAGTCCGGGTTGATGGTGATGTCGGCGGTGAGGGTATTCGTGATTGGCGCCTTGATATCGAGACCAATGTTGCCGTCGCTCCCGGCCGGCAGGAGCGTCGTGTCGCCGCGCACCGCGAAGTAGCGTCGCTCCGGCAGCCGCGATTCGCCCGACAGGTACGGACGTGCCTCCACCCGCGGACGCCGCGGCAGGCCGTCGAGATTTCCGACGATCCCCTCCTTCTCAAGGAATCGCAGCCCTTCGGTGCGCCGCCACGCGCGCCAGAGTGTTTCCTCGTTCTTCCGCGGCATGAATCGGCGGAAGTTCATCCCCATCACGCTGTCCCCTTCAGCGTAGCGCAACGTGGCCCACGGGATGAGCATTTCGGCGAACCAGCCGTCAGCCGTGATACTGGTGCGAACATCCCACACGCCATCCCAACTCTCGTTGCCCCGCTCGATGTCAATGTGTTCACCGTCCCACATCGCCCCGTTGGCATTCGTGCGGAAATAGAAGGCGCTGCGCTTGTCGTGCAGCCCGTCGATCCCCATGGACACGTAGTCGTCGCTCCGGAGCTCCGCGTCCCGGCGCACCTGTGAGCGCACGATGTGTGCTGCATCGGAGTCGTACAGCCACCAACCGATCGCCAGGCCGCTCGGTGTGGCCAGCAGACGCACCACCGTACGCTCGGTGCTCGGCGCCCCCTCCACCGGATCCTTCTGCCGGAAGTCGGTGATGGAATCGGCCTGGGCCCAATCGGGTTCGGTGAACCGGCCGTCGAGCTCGATGTTGCGGGACGTACGGTACGCACGATGTTCCACGCCGTTGATCTGCAGGGCGCGCTGGGCGCGGCCGGGGGCGGCGAATGCGAGCAGGCCGAGGGCGGCGGCCAGAATGAGACGAGAGAGGGGCATCCGAGGTATACGGCGCGGCTCAACCGATTGCTGCGGCGCCGCCTTCGGCGGCGTGAACGGCGTAAGGAGTTATGAGTTGCCTCCGAGCTGCACTGCGTAAGGGGGGTGACTGTCTGCGCGGTGCGGTTAGGTGGCAACTCCTTACCCTTTTCGCTGTTCCGCGGCGCCGAAGGCGCCGTATCTTTCCCGAATGCCTACTGCCCTCCTCGCTCCCTCGATCGCCGATATCCGCGCCGCCAAGGCGCGCATCGCGCCGCACGCCGCGGTCACGCCCCTGCTCCGTTCGCCGGCGCTCGATGCCGTAGCGGGCGGCACGGTCCTGCTCAAAGCCGAGGTGTTGCAGCACACCGGGTCGTTCAAGCTCCGCGGTGCGCTGAATCGCCTGCTGCAGCTCAGCGACGACGAGCGCAGCCGCGGCGTGGTGGCCTACAGCTCCGGGAATCACGCCCAGGCCGTGGCGTACAGTGCCACGCTGCTGGGCATGCGGTCGGTGATCGTCATGCCCAAGGATGCTCCGGCGCTGAAGATCGAACGCACTCGCGCGTTCGGCGCCGAAGTGGTGCTCTACGACCGCTACACCGAGGATCGCGTGGCCATCGGCGGCGCCATCGCGGCCGAACGCGGTTCCATCGTGGTGCCGCCCTTCGAGGATCCCCACATCGTGGCTGGTCAGGGCACGCTCGCCCTCGAGGCGCTCGAGCAGGCACAGGCGCACGGGCACACGCCCGACGCGTTCCTCGTCTGCTGCGGCGGCGGTGGCCTTACGGCGGGCTGCGCGCTGGCCGCCGAGGCGGTCTCGCCCGGCACCGTGGTGCACCCGTGCGAACCGGCCGAATTCGATGACACCGCGCGGTCGCTGGAGCTGGGGCATCGCGTGGCCAACGAGCCCGGCAAGCGGTCCATCTGCGACGCGATCGTCACCGATATCCCCGGCGAATTCACGTTCGGCATCAACCAGCCGCGTGTGGGCAAGGGGCTGCGGGTCACGGACGACGAGGTCCTCGCCGCGATCGCCTTCGCCGTGCGTGAACTCAAGCTGGTCGTCGAACCCGGCGGTGCGGCTGCGCTAGCCGCATTGCTCAGCGGAAAGCTCGAGACCCGCGACCGCACGACGCTCGTGGTGACCACCGGCGGCAACATCGACCCGGCGATTCTCGCCCGCGCGATCGGGGCGTAACGCCGCATGCCGTTGGCCGACGAGCGCGTCGTATTGCGGCGTGCCACGCCAGACGACATCGCCCCGCTCAATACGCTCATTGACGCGAGCGTGCGCCGCCTCGCCCCGGGCTTCTACACCCCGCAGCAGATCGACAGCTCGCTGCGGCACATGTTCGGGGTGGACACCCGCCTCGTGGACGACGGCACATACTTCGTGATCGAAGTGGACGGCGTGCGTGCCGCATGCGGCGGGTGGAGCGGACGCCAGACGCTCTTCGGCGGCGATCAGCACAAGGCCGATCAGCAGGCCAGTGATGCCCCGGTCGATCCGGCCACCGTGGCGGCGCGCATTCGTGCGTTCTTCGTGCATCCAGACTACGCGCGTCGTGGCCTCGCGCGACGGTTATACGAGCACTGCGTATCCGAAGCGCACGCCGCGGGGTTTCGTGCGCTCGAACTGATGGGTACCCTGCCCGGCGTACCGCTGTATCGCACGCTGGGGTTCGAGACGCTGGAGAAGGTGGAGGTGATGCTGCCGGATGGGGTCGTGATTCCGTGTGAGAGGATGCGGTTGGAGCTGTGACCGCCGAAGAATCGTCCGGGAAGGTCCTCGCGTTCGACAGGGCGCATTTGGAGTAAGGCGGGTGGCAGCTTGTACGACTGAGAACCGAAAGCTGACAGCCGAAAGCTCCCCTCGAAGGTCACGCGATCTCCAGGAGAGCTTTCAGTCGTGAGCCTTCAGCTGTCGGTTTTGTCAACGCTCCCCCGCCCCACGGCATAGTATTGGGCATGACTTCCCGCCGTGATTTCCTCACCACCGGCGGCGCTGCGCTTGGCGCCCTGGCCGTCGGTCCCCGCCTCCTCGAGGCCGTCCCTGCCCCGCCCCGCCTGCCGGCGCT
>DCZC01000078.1:25584-25710 GCA_002331565.1 Gemmatimonas sp. UBA2094 | reverse complement strand
GTCCCAGCCTCCTCGAGGCCCTCCCCGCAAAGGGCCATCCTGCCCCGCCACGCCTCCCGGCGCTGTACACCGACGCGGCCACGCGCGAGCTCATGATGGAGGCGCTCGACGCCGCCAAGCGCGCCG
>DCZC01000078.1:0-25375 GCA_002331565.1 Gemmatimonas sp. UBA2094 | reverse complement strand
CAACAACAGCGTGCAGACGCGCGAGAAGCAGGTCACCGACGTCGTGGACGTGGACACGATGGGGTGCGGCGTGCGCGTGCTGGTCGACGGCTGCTGGGGCTTCGCCGCCACGCAGGAGTTGAGCAAGACCGGCGTGGGGCTCGCGGCGCAGGAAGCCGTGGCCATCGCCAAGGCCAACCGACTCGCGCGCGACCGTCGCGTGGAGCTCGCCCCGGCCCCCGCACAGGTGGACAAGACGTGGCGTTCGGCATACACCATCGATCCGTTCACCATCCCCATCGAGGAGAAGGCCGACCTGCTGCTGCGCGCCAACGCGGCGGCGCTCACCGTGCCCACCGTGCGCTTCGTGAACAGCGGGTTGTCGTTCGTGAAGGAAGAGCGCAATTACGCCAACACCGACGGCACCGTCACCACGCAGGATTACGTGCGCAGCTGGGTCACGATGAGCTGCACCGCCGTGGCCCCTGACCGCAGCGGTACGGCCGTGCGTGGCCCCGAGGTCGTGCAGCCCGCCGGTCGCGGCTGGGAGTACGTGCTCGAAGCCGACATCGTGAACAACGCCAAGGTGTGGGCCGCGGAAGCCGCCGAGAAACTCACCGCCAAGCCGGTGGAGCCCGGGCGTTACGACCTCATTTTGCATCCGTCGCAGCTGTTCCTCACGATCCACGAATCGGTGGCGCACGCCACCGAGCTCGATCGCGCGATGGGCTACGAAGCCAACTACGCCGGCACCTCCTTCGTGGCGCCGCCGGAGAAGGTGCNNCTGGTGAAGCCGCCGAGAAGCTCACCGCCAAGGCGGTGGAGCCCGGGCCGCTACGATCTCATTTTGCACCCGTCGCAGCTGTTCCTCACCATCCACGAATCGGTAGCGCACGCCACCGAGCTCGATCGTGCGATGGGCTACGAAGCCAACTACGCCGGCACCTCGTTCGTGGCGCCGCCGGAGAAGGTGCTCGGCTCGCTCAAGTTCGGTTCGCCGATCATGCAGGTGATCGGCAACCGCAGTGAACCCGGCGCGCTGGCCACCATCGGCTACGACGACGACGGGGTGGTGCCCGACGATTTCCCCATCATCAAGGATGGCATCTTCGTGGACTACCAGACCAACCGCGAGCAGGCGCCGTGGCTGCGTGAGTACTACGCGAAAACCGGCAAGCCGGTGCGCTCACACGGCTGCTCGTACGCCCAGAGCTGGGCCGACGTGGCCTTCCTGCGCATGCCCAACGTGTCGCTGCAGCCCGGCGACAAGGACCTTGGCTGGGACGATCTCATCGCCGCCACCGACAAGGGCATCGCGATGATCGGCCGCGCCAGCTACTCGATTGACCAGCAGCGCTACAACGCGCAGTTCGGCGCCCAGCTGTGCTACGAGATCCGCAAGGGCAAGATCGTGGGCCAGGTGAAGGACGCCGCGTATCAGATGCGCACGCCGGACTTCTGGAACACGCTCGACATGCTGGGCGGCAAGAAGAGCTACATGCACGGCGGCACCTTCAACGACGGCAAGGGGCAGCCCGGCCAGAGCAACGCGGTGAGTCACGGCTGTCCGCCCGCCCGCTTCAAGAACGCAAACATCATCAACACGGGGCGCGCGCTGTGAGCGATTCATTCAACAACGACGCACCGAAGTCGCTCTTCAACATCGGCCGCGCCGCCGCCCCCACCGGCGTGCTGTCGCGCGACGAAGCGCAGTCTCTGGTGGAGCGCACCGTGAAGCTCAGCAAGGCCGACGCCGTGCGCGTGAGCGTGAACAGCAGCCGCGAGACCAATCTGCGCTTCGCCGACAACCAGCTCAGCACGAGCGGCGTGACCACCAACACGACCATCCGCGTGCAGAGCGTGTTCGGCAAGCGGAAGGCGAGTGTGGTGACCAACGATCGCAGCGACGAAGGGCTGCGTCGTGCGGTGCAGCAGTCGGAGGCGCTCGCACGCCTCGCACCGGAAGATCCCGAGTACCTCGGCGAACTGGCCGCGCAGCAGTACGGCGCCATTGAAGCGTGGAGCGATCGAACGGCCGAGCTCACCGCCGACGATCGGGCCAAGGGGGCGCTCACGGCGCTCGCTCCGGCCCGCGCCGGCAAGGAGCTCACCGTGGCCGGCTTCATCATCTGCAACGCCAGCGCCAACGCCATCGGCACCAACGCGGGGCTGTTCGCGTACCACCGCGGCACCACGGCCAACTACACGCTCACGGCGCGCACCAACGACGGCACCGGCTCCGGCTGGGTGGGCGCCGAGGACACCGACTGGGCGAAGATCGACTTCCAGAGCGTGGCCGATCGCGCCATCGAGAAGGCGCGTCGCTCGCGCAGTCCGGTGGCCATCGAGCCCGGTCGCTACACCGTGATCTTCGAACCGGAAGCAACGGCCAATCTCGTGGGACTCATGGGCAACGCCTTCCAGGCGCGCGCCGCCGACGAGGGGCGGTCCGCCTTTGCCAAGCCCGGTGGCACGCGGCTGGGCGAGAAGATCGTGGACGAACGCGTCACGCTGTACAGCGACCCGGCCGACCCGCTCATTCTCGCGTCGCCGTTCGATGGCGAAGGGCTGCCGCTGCAGCGACAGACGTGGGTGAATAACGGCGTGCTCAATCAGCTCGCCTACAACCGCTTCTGGGCCAACAAGCAGGGGAAGACGCCCACCGGCGGCACCGCCGGGCTGCGCATGGCCGACGGCACCGAGTCGCTCGAGTCGCTCATTGCCGGCACCACGCGCGGCATCCTGGTGACGCGCCTCTGGTACCTGCGCCCGCTCGACGCGCGCACGCTCATGTACACCGGGCTCACGCGCGACGGCACCTTTCTCATCGAGAACGGCAAGATCTCGCGCAGCATCAAGAACTTCCGCTTCAACGACTCGCCGTTGTTCATGCTCAACAACCTCGAGGGCATCGGCAAGGCGGTCCGTACGGCGGGCGGCGAGGGTGGCCCGGGCGTGGCCATGCCGCCGGTGAAGGTGCGCGACTTCAACTTCACCAGCCTCTCCGACGCGGTGTGAGTCACCCGCGGACGCAGTAGATTGCCGAGCATGTCGTCCGCCAGCTCCGCGCGGCGGTGGCCATGGGTCGCCGCCGCCCTGTGTATCGTGACCCTGCTCGCCGGCCCGCGCACTTGTGTGCGCGAGCCGGACGTGGCGGCTGTGCGGGCAGAGGTGCCGCGTGAACTCGGGGCCATTCCTACGTGGCTCGCGAAACGTGAACAGCAGGCCGGGGCCTTCGACACGGCGGTGGCCAAGCGCGTGCGCTTTGCCAACCCCGCTGCGCCGGCACGTACACCGTGGAGCGTGGTGTACCTGCACGGGTTCTCGGCCACCCGACAGGAAACCGCACCGGTTTCGGAACAGGTCGCACAGGCCCTCGGTGCCAACCTGTTCGAAACGCGCCTCAAAGGGCACGGCCTGCCGGGGGATTCCCTCGGCGGCGTGACGGCACGGGACTGGCTCACCGATGCGGTCGAGGCCATGGAGGTCGCACGCCGGCTCGGCGATTCCGTGCTGGTGATCGGCACCAGTACCGGCGGCACGCTGGGGGTGTGGCTCGCCACGCTCCCTGCCGACGAGCGGAAGGGACTTGGCGCGCTCGTGCTCATCTCCCCCAACTTCGGGCCCAAGGACGAGAAGGCGGGGCTGCTCACGCTGCCGTGGGCCAATGTCATTCTGCCGCGCTTCATCCCGCAGCGCGAGTGGACTGCGCGCAACGACGAACAGCGGCGCTTCTGGACGGTGAAGTATCCCAGCACCGCACTCTTTCCCATGCAGGCGCTGGTGGAAGACGTGCGCGGCCGCTCGCTCACCGGATATAACGTGCCCACGCTCGTGTTCTATCACGAAGGCGATCAGGTCGTCGACGCGTTGCGCACGAAGCGGTGGCTCGAGTCGTTGTCCAAGGAGACGCTCGCGCCCGTCGAACAGGCGCTGGTGATGCCCACCGAAGGCGAAGACGGCCACGTGATTGCGGGCCGTATCGTGTCGCCGAGCCAGACGAGCAGAGTACGCGACCGCATCGTAGAGTTCGTGCGGCCGCGCTGACGGCGAATGTGGCGCCCCGTGCATCACGGGTGCCCAAACGTCCTCGGGAGTGTGGGTCTATTTCTTGAGCCGCAGCAGCCCTTCCTGCGCCACGCTGGCCACCAGATGCCCGCTACGCGTGAACACCTGCCCGCGCACGAAGCCACGTGAGCCGAAGGCGTTGGGGCTGTCCATCACGTACAGCAGCCATTCGTCGGCGCGGAACGGCCGGTGCATCCAGAGCGTGTGGTCGAGCGAGGCGAGGAACATGCGCGGATCGCCGTAGCGGATACCGTGCGGAAAGAGCGCCGTGGGGAGGAAGCCGTAGTCCGACGCGTACGCGAGAATGGCCTGGTGCACGATCGCGTCGTCGGGGAGGGCGTCGATCACGCGGAACCACACGTAGCGCTCCGGCTCCCCTTCGTCGGGCCCGCCGGGGAGGTGACTCTGCGGCGAGCGGAAGTCGATGGGGCGGTCCTGCGTGAGTACTGTGCGCAGCTCCGGCGGCAGCACCGCGGCATTGGCCCGCACCTGTTCCAACTCGGGGCGGATGCTGTCCGGGTCCTGCACCTGGGGCATGGGCACCTGATGATCCAGCCCCGGCTCCTCGATGTGAAAGGAGGCCGACAGCTGGAAGATCGCCTCCCCGTGCTGGATGGCCGTGACGCGCCGGCTGGTGAAGGTGCCGCCGTCGCGGGGGCGATCGACGAAGTACACGATGGGCGCCTTGAGGTCGCCCGGGCGCAGGAAGTAGCCGTGCACCGAGTGCGCCTCGCGCGCTTCGTCCACCGTGCGACGGGCGGCCACCAGCGCCTGGGCGAACACCTGACCGCCGAACACCCGGCCGGTGCCCAGGTCCCTGTTCTGCCCGCGATAGATGTTCACCTCGAGCTTCTCCAGCTCGAGCAGTTCCAGCAGTTCCGTCACGATGCTCATGAAGGCAATATGTGGCATGGGCCGCGCATTCCGCTCCTTCCTCTTCGCCGGCGTCTGCATCGCGCTGGGCACATGGCTGCTGCTCAACCCGCGCGGATCCCGCCCGGGCCCCGAGCCGGTCACATCGTCGCCGGCCTCCGCGCCGGTCACTCCCAGCGCCTCTGTTCCCTCTGCGCCTCCCGGAGCGCGGAGCGCAATCGGGTTCCGCACCGCCGAGCGCCTGGCCGACCACTTCGCCAAGCACGGGGCCGAGTTCAACGCCCCGAATGCCGACGCGTATCTGGTGCTGGCGCAGACACTGCGGGCCACCCCGCCCGCGGGCGATGTACTGGAGATCGTGCGTCCCACCGATGGCGTGATCTCCAAGTTCGACCGGCCGTCGGGCGCATTCATCGCCTTCGACGCCGACAGCACCATCCGCACCTTCTTCAAGCCCAACGACGGCGAAGCGTACTTCAGGCGCCAGGCTCGGCGCCGGCCCAACTGACTGCAGGTCGACGGCCCGTTTCGTTTTCGTTTCCGCCTCCGTTCCCCGCCCTTTCCCCAATGCACGAACGCGACGAATGGCTCGCCGAATGGTCCCGCACGGTGACCGAAGTGGAGCGCGGCTATGAGCTCACTTTCGACGACTACCTCAACGATCTCGACGTGCGCCACAAGCTGCGCCTGATCACCGAGGCCGACGACCAGTGGGCCGACCTGCTGGAGCTCGACACGCGCTTCCGGAACGCCACCTTCCCCAGCGGCCGCTGCGTGTGGGGCGAGGAGAACGTCGAAGCCGAAGGGTGGGACAAGGAGAAGCACTGGTACTACTGGCTGCTCCCCAAGAAGCAGGGGCTGGCGTTCGAGGCGGAGTACTGACGCTAGAGCTCAGCGCGAGGTGATGGCGTACACCCGCACGTGCTCTGCTCCGTCGTCGTCTCGCCAGACTCCATACACGCGATTGTGCGCGACAGCACGCACCGTCAAGCGCGCCGGTAGTTGCACCGGGCCGAGCCAGCCCCCGTCACGGTCGAACACCTGCCATGCCTCGCCCACGGGCGGCTCGTCGTCTGGATTGTAGAGGGGCATGTCGCGATCGAACAGGTCGGGACGCCCCGCAATCCAGTTGGGGTAGTCGCGCACCCAAATGCGCGCCGAATCATCGACGAGAATGCCGAGGTGCGCCGGCCTGCTGGTCGCGTTGACGGGAAACTCTCGAAGCTCCGGAAGAATCTGCGCCATGACCGGCGCCAACTTGAGCGCATTGGCTCGTCGCTTGTCATATGCTGAGCGATCTGCGTCTGACACGCTGGTGGGCAACGGCCGCCAGCGGATGACAGCCGTCAACTTCGCCGCGCGGTCGTACACGCGCACCTCCGGTGACGAGCCAAGGGCGACGTATGCGAGCCCGCCGGCAGCAACCCACCGCGTCTCCCCCGTCCACGGGACCGACACGGCCTGATCGCCGCCGCTGCCCAGCGTGCGCCTCACGGTGCGGCGGGCGTCGAACGTGCCAAGGGTATCGCGGGCGGCATCGGGCGCGCTGGCCCAGAACAGCGTTGCAGGCGCCACGCCAATCTCGTTTGGAGCAGGCAGGCGCTCCGGCCTGGCGTACAACAGGAAAGCGCCGCAGTCGGGCGCGACGCCGGCCAGGCGCACTGCGCCGTCGCTTGGTGACGGCACCAGCGGCCACTCCCGCTGGTGTGCGCCACTCACGTCGAAGAGGGTCACCCGCGCCACGTCGTTCACGAGCAACGAGTCGGCACCGCACAGCATCGCATCCGTCGGTCGCGACAACTCCCCTGGCCCCTCACCGCGTCGCCCGACGCGACGCACGAGTTGCCCGGTGGAGTCGAAGACCAGCACCTGACGGTCGGAACCGTTCACTACGGCCACCTGTCCGGCTGCCAGCGGAACGATCCCACCAACGCGAGCGAGCACGGGTGCCGAGTCGTCATTGGCGGCCCCGATGTCGACGACGGGTTCGCGATTGACCTGCCAACTGTCGTTTTCCGTCCATCGAGGGGAGGTGCTCTCCACGATGCGAACGCCGGCGCTGTCGCGTACGCCGGTCACGTTCGCCTCGCCACCTCCCGCGTCGCGTTCCGCATTACCGCAGCCTGCGCTGAGCGTGACCGTGACCGTGACCGTGGCAACGGTCGAGGCCGATAGCAGACGACGGATGAGAGAAGCGCTGTTCGAACAAACGCTCGCACGTTTCGCAGTCATGGCATTGCCTGCAGATTGTGGTGGCATATCGTGTCCGCCGCCGGGAGTTACCACGTTCGAAACGACCGTGGAGAGAGGCGCACGTCGGCTGGCAGAACATCTCACGGTGCGGGCCCGCTGTCCATGGCGTGGGCCCGGTCAGCGTGGCAGGTGCACCAAGTGATGCGGCAATCCAGATCCTCCCGGAGGAACACATGACCGCTTGGCTGCGGGTGATGTGGCGCGGCACCGCGGGGATTGCGGTGACGGCGGCGCTGCTCGCGACACCCGCGTCGGCGCAGCAAATGGGCGCCGACTTCGCCGTGCGAGTTACCGTCACCGACTCGACGGGCAAGGCGATCGACCTGGCGGAGGTGCTGGTGCGCTCCGGAAGACGCGTAGTAGCGACCGCACGCACATCGAGCGCAGGAACGGCCACTATTGGCTTCGCCGCCGACTCCGCCACCGCCGAAGTCGTGGTGCGAAAGCTGGGCTTCCGACCGGTGAATCGCTTCGTGCGATTGGTGCCCGGCGACACCGCAAGCATCGCCATGGTGCTCGGCGGCACGGTGCAGACTCTCGGCGAGGTGCGGGTCACCGCACGCGAGAGTACGCGCCGCCGCTCATACTTTCTCGACGCGGAGACCATCGCCAGTAGCGCGCGCCCCATCCGCAGTGCTCTTGACGCCATCGTAGCACTCCGGCCGTACATGCTCACGAGCATTGGTGGGCGTCGGGTGTGTGGCCTCATCCAGGAGGTGTGGATCAATGGGCAGCGAATTCCGCAGAACTTCGCCCCTGACCCGCGCATGGAGCATCGGCTGCTCCCAGGGGTGAATCCGAAGAACCCCGTGGCCCCGGAGGTGCTCACCATTCTTGCCTCGATCCGGCCCGAACATATCCAGGAGATGTCGTACATCGACTGCTTCGGCGGCCCCGTCCACGCCGTCGGCAGCCGGAACGCCGTCTTCATCGTGCTCAAGGAAGGCATCGAATATCGCTGGCCGGCGGGTACCTTCGTCGCGGGTGACAGCACATCACAAATGTGATTTCCGCCTCAGGGTCGTTATCTTTCGAGGCTATGTCGGAAACCCTGCTGCCTCAGAACGCCTCGGCCGAGCCGTCCTCGGCTGAATTCATCTCGGCCGAACAGATTGCCGCCGCCACCGCGCTGCTCGAAAAGCTCGCGGCCGATCGCGCCAACCTGCTCGATATCCCCGACGAGCAGCGCACGCGTCTGCTCAAGGCGGCGGGCGAAGTGTCGCGCCCCGATGCCATTCTGCGCCGCCAGATGGTGAAGGCCACCAAGCGCCAGAAGAAGGCCGAGCGCACGGTGAAGCTGCAGGAAGCCGAGAACCAGCTGCAGGAGACGGGCATCCGCAAGCTGCGCCGGCAGACGGTGTTCACCACGCCCAACTATCTGCTGCCCGGAAGCGACGAGCAGATCACGGTGGACGAGCCGGAGTTCAAGGAAGCGCTGGAGCCGCAGCACTGCTACGTGTGCAAGCAGCAGTACACGGTCATCCATCACTTCTACGATCAGCTCTGCCCCACCTGCGCGGAGTTCAACTACCGCAAGCGCACGGAGCTGGCCGACCTGAGCGGGCGCACGGCGCTACTTACCGGCGGTCGTGTGAAGATCGGCTACCAGGCGGGCATCAAGCTGCTGCGCGCCGGGGCGCATCTCATCGTCACCACGCGCTTCCCGCGCGACTCGGCGCAGCGCTACGCGAGCGAGCCCGATTTCGAGCAGTGGAAGCATCGGCTCGAGATCTACGGGCTCGACCTGCGGCACACGCCGAGCGTGGAGTCGTTCTGCCACCACCTCATGGAGACGCACGATCGTCTCGACTTCATCGTGAACAATGCCTGTCAGACGGTGCGGCGTCCGCCCGACTTCTACAAGCACATGATGGATCTCGAACGCGCGTCGCTCAGCGATATGCCCGAGCAGGCGCGCAAACTGCTCGGCGCGTACGAAGGCGTGCGCGGTTATCACCTGCTCCCCGAAGCGGGCGTGTCGCGCGAAGACGAGATGATCACGCCGGCCACGCTGCCGCGCGCGCTGGCTGAGGTGGCGGGCATTACGCATTCGGCCGAACTGTCGCAGGTGCAGCTGCTCGCCGACGAGTACCAGGACCAGTCGCAGCTCTTCCCCGAAGGGCGTCTCGATCAGGACTTGCAGCAGGTGGACCTTCGCGAGCGCAACTCGTGGCGCCTGCTCATGCATGAAGTGCCGAGCGTGGAGTTGCTGGAGGTGCAGTTGGTGAATGCCATCGCGCCGTTCCTGCTGAATGCGCGGCTCAAGCCGCTCATGCTGCGCACGGCGAACCGCGACAAGCACATCGTGAACGTGAGCGCGGTGGAAGGGCAGTTCTACCGCAAGTTCAAGACGACGCGCCACCCACACACGAACATGGCGAAGGCGGCGCTCAACATGATGACGCGCACGAGTGCGGCCGACTACGAGACCGACGGCATTCACATGAACGCCGTAGACACCGGTTGGGTGACCGACGAGGACCCGGTGCACATCGCCGCGCGGAAGGTGGAGGAGCATCGCTTCCATCCGCCGCTCGACATCGTGGACGGCGCGGCGCGCATTGTGGACCCCATCATCGACGGGATCAACACCGGCAATCATGTATGGGGCAAGTTCCTCAAGGACTACAAGCCGACGGATTGGTAGCAGACGCAGTAAACCCGTTACCCGCAACCCGAACTCAGAACCCGAAACTGATCAGTTGCGGGTTCTGAGTTCGGGTTTCGAGTTCCGGGTTCGTGAACCATCGACGGCATCCCGGTGTTCTACTCTCGAGTTGCTTTTGCACCACTTCAGTCACGCGACAATGAAGACCACGCACCTTTTGCTCCTCACCCCCCTCGCTCTCCTCGCCGCCTGCGGCTCGCTTCTCGAGACCACGGACAGCTCGGGCCGTCATTACGCGACGATCAAGGGCACGGTCGCCCGCGCCAACGGCACGCCCGTGTCGGGCGCCCGCATTGGCGTGTCGTGCGTCGGCACGTCCAACGAGCCCTTCGGCCTCGAGACGGAAACGAACGCGAGTGGCGCCTTCGAGACGGACCTGTATGGCCCGAGCTTCTTCGCGCCTTTGAGCGGGCCCAGCTATCTGTGCCGAGTGCTGACACCGGTCAACGGTATACCGCAGGCGGAAAAGTCGGTGACCGTGACGGTGAGCCCCGACTTCAAGACGCGGCCGACGACCACGGTGAGTCTGGTGGTGCCGTAGGGGGCTCGCCGCGAATAAGGGGCGCCGAAGCCATTACCCCCGGCAGCAACAGCAACACACCGACGGTACCCGCGATGGTGCCACCGGCGGTGGCGAGTGCAATCCCGCCGAAGAGTGAGTCGGCGTCGGTCCCGAGACTGAGTGGCGCGAGCGACGCGAGCGCCGCGAGCGTGACGAGTACGATCATGCCGGCGCGATCGAGTGCTGCGCGCAGCACTGCCGCCCCGCGTACGTATCCCAAACGCCGGCGCGACTCGAGCGCGGAATCGATGAGCAGAATGGCCTGGTTCACCGAGAGCCCCACCACGAGAATCACGCCCACGGCGGCTTCGCGCGTGAACGCGGTGTCGGTGGCCCAGAACGCCGCCACCACGCCGGTCATCGCCAAGGGGAGCGACAGCAGCACCATCACCGCGCCCCACACGCTGTCGAATACGAGCGCGACACTCAACACCACGAGCGCCACGCCAAGCGCGAACACCAACCATAAGCCTTTCGCGCTTTCGTCCTCGCCGCCGAACCCCTGTTCGGACAAGTCGAGAAATCGATATCCCGCCGGCGCCGACAACGAACGCATGAATGATTTGTGCGTACGCTGGGCAAGCTTGTTGGGGCCGCGGAAGTCGTAATTCACCTGGCGGATGTATTGCTGATCTTCGCGCTCCACGCTGCTGAGCGCCTCCTGCTCACGAATGTTCGACACATCGGCCAGACGCACCGTAGCTGCGCCCACACGGCCATCATAACCCGGCGCTGCGATGAGCGTCTGCGCCAATGCACTCAGTTCGCGCTCACTCGCGCCAGCTTCCTTGAGCGTGACCGGCAGTTCCTCACCGTCGATTTCGAGACGTTGCGCACCCACGGGTCCGCGTACCTGACGCGCCAGAGCCCCCGTGAACTGGGCGGTGGTGAGTCCAGCCCGCGAAAGCACCGCTCGATCGGGCTCGATGGTGATGAGCGAGCTGCGCCCACCACCGCCCCATCCGCCGCTTGTGATGCGCACATCGCGCACGCGCGTGATGCGCTCGAGCCGCTGCTTGACGTCGAGCGCCAGCGCTTCCACGCCGTCGTACGAGAATCCCTTCACCTGAATGCGGAAGGTGGCGAAGCTGCCACCGCCACCGCCGTTGGAGAACGACTGTCCCTCGCCCGATACCGACACACTCGCGCCGCCGAGCAGCACCCCACGTTGCGTGAGCTGTTCGTACAGCACGAGCGGCGCCGAAGTGAACCCGCCCTCGCGGGTGAAACGCACGGTGAGTGATGCGCCGGTACCACCACCCTGTGCGCGCACCTGCTCCACTCCCGGTGTCGCCACGGCGAGCTGTTCGAAGTCGCGCATCCCCGCATCGAGTGTGGCCGGGTCGGAGCCCCGAGGGAACGAGAGGTACACATTCACCGTGGTGCGTCGGTCACCCCAGTTGCCCCAGCTGCTGCGCGGGACCTTCTCTACGAACACCCACGTCATGCCCGCCACGAGTGCGATGCTCGCAAGCCGTGTAACCCACCGATAGCGCAGCGAAAGCACAACCACGCGCATGTACCCACGACGCACCCAGCTGGCATCACGCCGCTGCGTAGGTCCCGTAGTTCCCGCTCCCGTAGTTCCCGCTCCCGTGCCACCAGCTCCCGTTGTCGCAGCTTCCGCCCCCCGAGCTTCCGCTGTTCGAGCTTCCGCTGTCCTCCCGATCCCCCTTCCCACCGCCGGCACCATCACCAATGCCGTAAACACACTCCACCCCAACGCAATCACGAACGCCAGCGCAAACGGTGTGAATGCCGCGCGTGTGTTCCCCTGCAGATAGAGAAACGGCAACAGCACCACCGCCGTGGTGAGCGTACTGCCCAGCACCGCCGGTGCCATACGTCGCGCCACCTCGGCGCGCGCCGGAGCCACATCGGGCGCGAGCGCCATGCGCTCCACCACCACAATGGCGTTCTGCACCAGAATGCCGATGCCCATGCCCAGCCCTGCCAGCGTGAGCAGGTTGGCCGGAATGCGGAACACGTACAGCGTGAGCGCTGTACCGGCGACTGCCACAGCCGTGGTGCCCATCACCACCCACACCGCGCGGCGCGGGCGCAGAAAGAGCCACAACACCAGCAGTACGGCGAACATCGCCAACGCTCCACGCCAGGCGAGATCACGCAGCTCGGTAGCGAGCGTGGCGCTGTCATCGCTGGCAACGGTGAGCTGTATGCCCGGCGGCAACAGCGGCACGAGTGCTTTGATCTCCGCGCGCAGCAGCTTGGCCGTGGCGATGGCGTCGGCGCCCGGCTGTCGTGTGATGTCGAGCGCCACCGCCGGGCGCCCGTTGATGCGAAAGAACTGTCCACGCGCATCTTCTTCCGCGCGCACCACGGCCAGCTCGCCCAATCGAAATCGGCGGTTACCGCTCGCCACCACCGGCAACGCGGCGAGCGAATCGAGTGCCGCCGGTTGATCACGAAGCACCACCGGTTGCACCTGTGCCCCGCGCGTGAGCGTGCCCAGCGCAGCCACCACGCGCGCATTCTGCAACGCGTTCGACAGCTGCTCGGGCGCGATCCCCAGCTGACGCAACCGCGCCCCGTCGTAGCTCACACTTACCCCGAAGGTGGTGCCACCACGTGTCTGCACGCCGGCCACACCCGGTATCTGCGCAAGACGCGGCGTTACGCGCTCACTCAGCATGCGCTGCAGCGCACCGGGGGTATACGGCCCGGTAATCACCAGCGACAGCAGTGGCGCCTCTTCGAGCCCTTCCGGCACATAGTTGGACACCGCCGGCGATGTCATCCCACTCGGCAGTTCCTTGCGAAGCAGTTCGAGCCGTTCGAGAATGCCGAGTCGGACCATCTGCACATCGGCGCGCGGCTCGAGCTCAACGGTGAGCACCGTCGAGCCATCACGGCTCGTGCTGTTCACCCGCTTCACACCGCGTACGCCCTGCACCGCCCCCTCGAGCGGTGCGGTAACGTAGGCTTCCATCACCTCAGGGGACGCACCCGTCCACGACGCGGCCACGGTGAGTCGCGGCAACTCCACCGCCGTTCGCGTGGCAAGTGGCAAGCGCCAGAACGCGAGCGCGCCCGCCAGCAGCAGCGCCACGGCGAGTGCCCACATTACTGCAGGTCGGTTGGTGGCGGCGGTGATCATGCGCGCCCCGCTCGCTCCTCCAGCACGGCATAGGCCGTGGGAAGCAGGAAGAACGTCACCAGCAGCGCCGACAGGCTGCCACCGATGATTCCTGCCGCCAACGGCTGATACAACGCGCCGCCACTACCCCAGCCGAACACGAGCGGCAACACACCGGTGATGGTGGTGATACTGGTCATGGCGATAGCCCGCAAACGACGTGCGCCACCCTGCAAAATGGCGTCACGCAACGGCACACCCTGTTCCCGCAGTGCCCGGATGGCGTCGAGCTTCACCACGGCTTCGTTGTCGGCCATGCCGATCATCACCACAATGCCGATGAGACTCACCGCGTTGAGTGACTGACCCGTGAGCCAGAGAAACAGCACCGCCCCGGCGCCGGCCAGCGGCACCGTGAGCATCACCACCAGCGGAATGGTGAAGCTCGCGAACTCCGCGGCCAGCACGAGAAACACCAACGCCGCGGCCAGTACGGCCACCAGCACAAGCTCGTTGCTCGTGCGCGCCCGCTCGGTGTCGGCGCCACTCACCTGCCACACCACGCCTGGCGGCACCGTGAGCCCGCGCATCACCTGCTGCACCGCCTCGGTGGCGCGCGCCGTTCCGCCTTCGTCGACCAACGCTTCCACAAGCGTGACCGGGCGCTGGTTGACGCGCACCACCTCAAGTGGCGCGCGCACCTCACGCACCGTCACCAGCTGTTCGAGTGGCACGCCACGCAGCGGGGTGCGCAACGCCGCATCGAGATTCTCGTTGGCCACGCCCGCATAACGCACGGCAATCGGTGTGCGCCGGTCGGTCTCGCGCAGGGCGCTCGCTTCCACGCCCCCCAGCGCCCCTTGCAGCGCGCTCACCACCTGCTGCGGCGCGATGCCACGCTCGGCAAGACGTTCCCGCTGCAATGCCACCTCCACCAACCGCTGCGTGCTCGCAAAGGCTTCGCGCACATCACTCAACTGCGGCACGCGCGCGAGGGCGGTACGCACGGAATCGCTCCACGCCTCCGACTCGCGAAGAGTCGGCGCCGAAAGCTCCACCCGCACCAGCCGCCCTTCACGCCCGATGAGCGCACCAAACTCCGACTGCCCCGCCAGATCGAGCGCGAGTGCCCCCTTGGCGAGATCGGGGAGCGCCGAACGCATACGTGACGCAAACACCGGCGCGTCCATGTCGCCCGGTACGTTCACGATGAGCTGCGCCGTCGCGCTCGAGCCCGGGTCGGCACCGGCAAGAATCTCTTCGTCGGTCGCCTTGCCCACACGCGCATACACATCGCGCGCTCCCAGCGCGCGCGCCGCCGCTTCCACCCGCGCCACCTGCACCGTGGTCGCATCGAGACTCGTGCCCTGCGGCAGCGACAGCTGCGCCACCAATACGCCGTCGTCTACCCGCGGCAGAATCTCCTTGGGGAGATGCCACACCAGTGCCGCGGTACCCACCACCGCCACCAGCGCCATCGCAAATACCGCCCGCACATGCGACAACGACCAGAGCATGCCGCGCTCATAAAGCTGCGCCAGCCGATGCCCCAGCGCGGTCAACCCCGTCCCATCGGTTCCCGCAGTCCGAGCTTCCGCGTTTCGAGCTTCCGCTGTTCGAGCTTCCGCCGTCCGAGCTTCCGCAGTCCCGCTGTTCCCCCGCCGCCGCCCCACAATCATTACCGGCATCAGCGTGAGCGCCAACAGCAAGCTCGCAGCCGTCGTCGTCACCACACTCAAGCTCAAATCGCGAAAGAGCGCCGCCGCCAATCCCTGCACGAACACGATCGGGCCAAACACCAGCATGGTGGTGAGCGTCCCGGCAAAAAGCGGCGCACTCACATCGTTGGTGCCGGTAATCGCCGCCTCGCGCAGCGGCATGCCTTCGTCACGGCGACGCCCCACGGCTTCGGCCACCACAATGGCCGTATCCACCAGGAGGCCGGTACCAAGCGCCAGCCCGCCGAGTGATAGCACGTTGATGCTCACGCCGAGTGCCTGCAGGGCGACCAGTGCCATCAGCACCGACAGTGGTACGGTGAGCCCGATGGCGAGTGACAATCGCCAATCGCGCAGGAAGAGCAGAATGACCAGCAGCGACATGATGCCGCCGGCCACGATTTCCTGGCCAAGGTTGGAGAGCGCATCCACCACGAAGTCGGCCTGCGCGGCGACGACCGTCATGGGCAGCCCCGGATACTCGCGCTGCAGCTGCGTCATCTGCTCGGTAAGCCGCTGCGTGACCGCGACCGTGTTGGCCCCCGCATCTTTGTATACCACGAGTCCGATCGCGTCGGCGCCGTCGAGACGCGTGCGCGTGTCGGGCTCGGCCAGCGCCAACTGCACCGTGCCCACATCGCGCAACAGGAGTCGACGCTCCGGGGGGCCAATGGGCGTGTCCAGCAGTTCCGCGGGGGACCGGAACTCGGTGAGTGCGCGCACGGCGAAGCGGAACTGTCCGCGGCGAATGGTGCCACCGGCCCCCGTGACATTCTGCTGCTTGATGGCGCTCGCGACGTCTTCGGTGCTGAGCCCAAGGGCGCGCAGTTTGTCGGGGTCGAGCGATACGCGCACTTCGTCGTTGGGCGCGCCCGATACCGCCACACTCGCCACACCTTCGATCTGTTCGAGACGACGGGCGTGAATCTCGGTGGCGGTGCGCGCGAGCGTGCGCAAGTCGACGGCACTCTGCCCCGGTGCGTTGATTGCGCCGGTTGCCTTGGACGTCAGGGCGAGTACCGCGATGGGGCGTTCACCCGGATCGCTGGTGAGCAGCGTGGGGCGATCGGCCTTCTCGGGCAACGAGCTACGTGACGCATCCAACCGTTCACGCACCGCGAGCACGGTGGCGCGCATATCGGTGCCCCACGCGAACCGCGCCGTGGTGGTGGCTTCACCGTTGCGACTCACACTGCGCAGCTCCACCAACCCCGGCGTGGCGCCAATGGCCTGCTCCACCGGCTCGGCCACGAAGCGCGACACCTCGGTGGCGGCAGCACCATTGTATGTAGTGCGCACCGTGAGTACGGGCAGCGACACATCGGGGAGCAATGAGACCGGCAAGCGCGACAGCGAGACACTGCCCAACAGCAGCACAGCCAGCACCGCCGCCACGGTCGCAACCGGACGGCGCACGGCAGCGGCGGCGAGACTCATGGGCGCTGCGTATCGCGGTCGCGCTCGCGCACCACCTTCACCGGGGCATCGTGCGTGAGCGTGAGATGGCCATCCACGATCACGGCATCACCGGGACGCACCGGGATCTCGCCGCTGCTGCTGTCGGGGAGCACTTCGGTAAACGTGCCGTTCGTGCGCCCGGGCACGATGTACGTCCACTGCGCGCGTCCGTCCTTCACCACGAACACGAGCGGGCGTCCGTCACGTTCGATGACCGAACGCGCGGGCACGAGTCGTCGATTGCGCAACCGTGTGGCCTCGAGCTGCACGTCGGCGTACATACCAGGGCGCAGCGCCCCCGCCGCATTCACGCGCACCACGGCGCGACCGGCCCGCGTGACACTGTCCACGAGTGGCAGCAGCGCTTCGATACGCCCGCGCACCGCCTCACCGGCGGCGCCAGCGCTCGTGACCTGGGCTTCGCCGCCCACACGCACCAGCGGCAAGTCGTGTTCGAGAACCTGGGCTTCCACCACGAGCCGGCGTGTGTCCACCACGGTGGCGATGGCCTGTCCCGCGGAGACCTTCTCGCCGGTGGCGACGTTGATGGCCTGCACCACACCGGCCACCGGACTGGTGATGACGGCACGCGCCTGTTCGTAGCGCGCACGTTCCAGCTGCAGCCGCGCGCCGGTGAGCCCCGCCTTGTTCATCAGGGCGCGGCGCTGCTCAGCCGTGGGGCCGCGACCGGTGACGAGCGATTCCGGTACATAACTCTCGAGGAATCTTTGCTCGGCCTCGTCGGCCTTGGCTTGTGCTTCGCGGGCGGCGAGATCGAACGGGTACGGATCGAACTTCACGAGCGGTTGGCCAGCGGCCACGCTCTGTCCCGGCCGCACGAGCAGTTGCAGCACTGTACCGGCGACCTCGGCTTTGAGCGGCACCACGGCTTCGGAGCGCACCTGCCCCGTGGTATTCACGCGCAGCACGAGATCGGCGTCCGCGGCGTCCGCGGTGACCACCGGCAGCGCGATTGCCGGCGGCGAGTCGGTGACGGATTCAACGGCTGCAGGGGATAGGGCGGAGGGAGCGGCGCTGGCAGAATCACCGGTCGCCGTGTCGCTGCTTGCGTTTCGGCAGTTAGCCGTCGCTGAAAGCAACAGAAGACCTAGTCGTGTCAGAATCCGTTGGACGACAAATTGCGCCCGTCTGCTTAGCACGCTACACCTCCCGTCGAGCCGCACTCACTACCGTATAGAGTACATGTACGCCTTTGGTCCTGCACGAATATACGGTAGCGTAGCGTAATACAACCAGAGACGCACGGACCCCGGTCCACCGTTCTTTCTAACTGTGCCGAAGATTTCGAGTGCATTGGCAGATCCCATCGCACGGGTCACGATCGTGGAGCGATCGCTTCCCCTTTCCGGCACTTCGAGCCATTCCCGTACGGTGGAGACTTCAGCCCCGGCGGACTTCGCATGATCGCCCAATGTACCGAGTGTGCAGCTGCTTCGTCCTGGACAAGACCAGTGGTACCGCTGCTACACGTGCAAGGAAATTCACGGACTGGGAGAACAATGCCAACCACGTGCGAACTTATTGACCAACCCTCGATGGCGTCTCTACAGGCATGGCATCGGACACACCTGAGCGGGGCAGCACCACGATCGAGGAGGGAGGAAGGCCTTCGCGATTCGGACCCGGGTTGGAGACTACGTCATCGGCATGCTTAATCACCGCGGCGTCACCACAGACAGCCTTCATAGCGTGCGGCTCAAGACACTTGCTAGCCCCTTGCTCGTAGTTCGCATAATTCATTTCAACCGCTGCCAGCGCGAGTTTTCAAGTTGAAACAGGAGGCGACTAGATGAGTCACCGTGGAATCAATCTGGGACACAAGAAGTTCCGAGAAGCATGAGGTACCAAAGACCGTTGTCAGATACATCCGGAACTGCTGCGCGTCCGCGATCCCGGCAACATTCAGTGCCTCGCCCATTGGCCGTCGATCGCGGAGTAGATCCAGGGCCGCAGCCAATCGGGCCGCGCGAACGAGTCGCCGTGGGCTTAGCCCAAGCGAAGCGTAGTTGCGATTCAAGGACCGCCGAGACAACATCGATCGTACAGCCAGGTCGCCGACGTCTCCAACTGCAGCAGGGTGACCGACCAATTCAATTATCCCCGCGTGGATCGACTGCGGGAGCAGAGGAATCTTCGCACGTAGCGCCCGGACGAAGCCGTTACCCAAGGCCCCCCTTACTGCCGACGACAGCTCGTCAAAGATCTGATTCGCCGAATCGTTCAGTCCTGGAACCAAGATTCCATCGGGAGTCCTGATGCGAAAAATAGCCTTCAGCTCAGCGAGCCCGGCGACGCTCGCGCTCCAAAGTACGACGAGTGGGACGCGAAATAGAATCGAAGCATGCTGTAAACTAATTTCCTACGAAAGGGACGTGGCTCCCATCTCGAGAACCAGAACAGCGCTCGCACCGAGCTCATTTGACTGCGAAACCTGAGACAGCCGCTCGAAGTAGGCGGCGTCAACGCTGTATGCCCGAAGGGCTTGTTCCAATCGCTTAAACTGGCCCGAGCTTCCCACAAAGAGGATGCGCAATTAACAAAGACTCCGCGATGACGCACGAGAATGGCGACGGAGGGGCGACGCGGGTCGACCCGTCGCCTACTTCTGCAAAACGAGCAGTCTTCGGATCTTCGCCATCATGTTTGGCTTCACACCGAGTAGTTCCTTCATGTCTTCGGCTGACAAGCTTCCCTCAACCAAGATGTTATTGAGAAGAAATGTGGGCGTCCCACGAACACCAAGGTTGGCCGTTGCAATCGAGTCGTCCAGGACGGCGGAGGCAGCATCCGCGCTTGCGAGGCACAGCTTGAATTTGATCGTATCGCGGGCCCCTGCGCGAAGCGCTGCCATCGGCCATCCATCAGAAGGCAGGCTCCCTCGGCTTGAGAACAACTCGTCGTGCAATGCTTCGGCCACGCCTTGCCTCGCCGCGCACTCTGTCGCCAATGCCAAGGGCCGCGAATTCGGGCGGAACATCGCGTGCCGATAGACAAATGTGACATCCTCGCCAATTTCTTCTCTTACTCGTCGCACGATCGGGGCCATGCGCTGACAGTATACACAGGCGAAATCTGAAAACTCGACGATCGTGTACTTTGCCGTGTTTGCACCCACGCGAAATGATGCATTGGTGTACCCCCGCCACTCCTTCACGTCTTGATTGACGATTGATGATCTACCGTCACGCTGCGGTCGATTCCACAAATTGCGCAATCCGATGATGATGGCTAACGCAATCATCACTACAGTTGCCAAATCCAGCAGCCGAGAAAAGCGACTATTGCCATCTGCCATAGCGAAGATACCGTAAATAGTACCGAGTGTAATCGCCAAAGGGCCACGATACGATTTCGGTCTCGTGGCCCACCTTCTGCGGGTCGACTACCTATTCCCCGTATCCACCGCAGGTACCTTTGTCGCCCTCGGTAGCACCATTGCAATACGCGCACAGGCTCAGAAAGTCGCAGTTCAAATTGAGCCGGCAGGTCTTCGGCGGATCGCAGCTCTCCAACGCGGCAGCGCGTACAGGGGTAACCGGCGTCACCGATGTCATAAACGCCAATGCAACGCAAGCCAAAACGAACCGTTCCATAATCCTTCTCCGAATCGATAGAATGAACACTACCTGGTCCGGTTTCGGACCGCGCCGCAATCCTTTAATTTACGCGGCGCATTGACAAGAGACTTTTCGGACGAAAGTTCACGAGTTCTAGCCAACACCATTGGATTGGATTGAACACCCGGGTGTTTTTCGGTATCAAGGAGTCGTTGGGAAAATTCTTGGCCTCGAATAGAACAAACGTCTGGAGTCGCGCATGCGTCACATCGTCAGCTGGGCCTGTATCGCATCGAGCTTCCTGGTGTTGAACACCTTTGCGTTCATACCGCTGCCGAAATCAGGCACAATGACATCCACCTTTCGTCCGTCGGATTGGTCAGTCGAGCAGCGGCCGATTTTACGAATCGCGCCCAATGACACGATAGATTTTTCGCTCTTCGCAGGCCTGACGCGTTTGGCGGATGGGAGCGTTGTTGTAGCCAGTGACGCCCGGAATAACTTGCAGTTTTTCGATACAAACGGTCGTCGGATCAAGATCGTAGGACGCGCTGGTCACGGACCCGGTGAATTTGACGGAATCTGGAAAATGAGTCGTTCTGGTGACACGCTCGTCGTGCAAGATCGGTCTGGTATCGCACATCTATTTTTAGCGACCGGAGTTTTCTTGCGGTCAGATCCGGTGATTTCCAACCCTACAAACCTCTACGGCTACCAGCGCGACGGGAGTCGCATCACCGGGACACTGGACGACAGTAAAGCCAGGGAAGGAACATGGACGCGAGCGAGCGAATCGCTGCAGCGTCGGCGGGGCGCGGCCATCACGAACTTGGGTGACTTCCCCACTCTCGAACTCACCCGCACCAACTCTGGACGCCCCAAGTCTAAGGTATATGCCCCGCGCAATCGTGTTGCGGTGCTCTCACAGTATGTCTGCGCCGGTTACAGCGGAGGTCTGACGATCAACTGCTACGACTCGCAAGGTCGGAAGTTCGGGACGGCTACCTTGACAGGCGCCAAGGCCGTTCCAGTTACAAAGGAAGACGAGGAGGCGTACTTCAACGATATCTACGAGGCGAACGTCGGCGATTCACGGGAGCGGCTAGATCAGCAGGTTCGCATGGAACGCGAGCGCCGCACGTTCTCAAAGTCGATGGGCTATTTTGGGAATCTGGTTGCCTCTCGTGACGATCTCCTGTGGGTCGGTCCGCCGTCCAACGCGGACGGGCGTCCTTTCGTTACGAATGTGGTGCCGAGTGCCCAGACCACGTGGCGTGTATTCCGCCCAGACGGAACTCAAGTAGCAGCCGTTTCGCTACCCGCGCGTTTTCGTCTTGTCGAAGCCGGTAGTGACTATGCAGCTGGCATCACGACGGATGATGTCGGAGCAGAAGTCGTGCTGGTCTATCGCTTGAAGAAGCGGTAACTGCAATAGCAGTTCAGCCAAGCTGACGACATGAGAATCGGTGGCATCCGGGCGTATCTCCGTGAGCACGCCGAATTCTCCATAAGCTGAATTTGTCGTCTTCATCACTGCTGGTGAGATACATTTACGGGGCACCATTGCCCATCAGCTGATGATCGTGAGGCCGCCTTCGTTCAACCCGTCGGCTGGCGCATTCGAAGAATATCGCCCCACCCTGCCCGCTCCTTTACGAAATTCCTACACGTGGTATGCAGGGTGCATCTGACGTCACGGTGCACTGCGGCACGCTGGTCGCTGTGATCACCGCGACCATCGCAATCCGCGCAGATACGCAAAGTTCTCCTTCGCACTCACGAGCTCGTCACCGCTCCCTTCCTGTTCCACGAAGCAGGGCTTCTTGTCGAGCTCCGGCACGGCGGCGAGGAAGGTCTTGAGGTCGAACACGCCCTTGGCGAGCTCGGTGTCCTTGGTGCGATCGGCAATGACGTTCTTCAGGTGAAAGCTCCAGCAGCGTGCGCGATGCCGCTGCAGGAAATCGAGCGGGTCGCCACCGCCCATGAGCATGTTGCCCACGTCGAGCTGAAAGCGCACCAACTTGGGGTCGGTCTCGCCGAGGAACACCTCCATGGGCTTCTGTCCCATGATGGGCTTCTCGTGATTGGGCTCGTTGTGCAGCGCAATCCACAGCCCGTATCGCCGTGCAACTTCGCCAGCACTGTTGAAGCGGTTGGCCCAGAGCTTCACCACGTCGATGCTCTTGTTGGCTTCGCTCGGCAAGCTCGGGGCCGTGAGATAGGTCATGCCGAGCTCCTTGGCCTCGGCGCAGCGCTGCTCCCACTCGGTGAGAATGGCTTCCGGCGCCATGTGCGCCGACGGTGCCTTGAGCCCCGTGGCCTTGAGGCTCGCTTTCACTTCCTTGATGCTCTGCCCGAAGTTCTTGAAGCTCCAGAGCAGCTCCACGTCGGTGTACCCGATCCTGGCCAGTGCCTCGAGCGTGCGCTCGGGGTTGGCGCGCATGGCGCCGCGCACGGCGTACAGTTCGATGCCGATGCGATTCAGCTTGCCGGCTGACGCGCCGAGCACGGACAGCGGGACGTGGCGGCTGGCCAGGGCGGCAGCCGCGGAGGCGAGGAAGGAGCGACGGTGCATGGTGGTAGCATACGGCGCGTGCCGTTAGCCCACCAGCGGATTGCGCTCCTCATGGCTCGTGAGCGAGCGAGCTGATCCTTGGGGAGTGCACAGGCACGCGAGCGCCTGCCAGGGTCAGTCGCCAGGGTCAGTCGCCAGATTCGCGGCGAATCTCACCGCGAATAGACGCCCAATCCGACAGCGCCACACCCGGCTGGAGTCCGTCACCGCCGAAACTCGCATCTCGGAGCTCGAATTGGGCGGGGCGCGTGAGGCGGCGTTTCAACACGTCACGCAATCCCTCCTCAACAAGTGCTCGCACCGTCGTACCCTCACGAGCCGCCGCTTCGCGCGCCTGACGGAGAAGCGCATTCGCAATTTCGATGGTGACTCTCATGACTGAATGATTGCGAGTAGAGCGCGGAGAGAAGGTCGTACCCGTTCGTCTCACACGACCGCTGCTGTCACCCCAGCTTCAGCACCCGTCGCCGCGACTTGCCGGTTGGGTCGAGCGCTAGGAATCCGAACTGCAGCTCGTCGTACCAGTGCGCCAACCGGTCGTTCTTCGGATCCACGGCGAGAAAGGCACCTCCGCCGCCCTCTCTGAGCTGGTTGGCCTTGGCGATGGCCGCAGCGACCAGCGTGGAGCCCCAATCACTGCCCTGATATCGCACCGACACGCCAAGCCGACCGAGCAGGTACCCGCCAACCTGCGCATAGCTCACGCGCAGCGGGAGCAGATCCTGTAGTGCGGGCGAGAGGCGTACCGATGTGGGAGAGAGCGCGAAATAGCCGACAATGCATGGCGCCAACGTTGATGTTTTGTCGAGCGCGAGCCACACGCTTGCCAGTCCCGCCGCCTGCTCCACGATGGCAAACTCGTGGAGATATCGATCGATCTCGATGGCCCCCGAGCGCTCGCCACAGGTGAAGGTCCGCACATCGTGTGACTCGTGCAGCCGCTCGAGTGAGAAAGTCATGCGTGGCGGGCTGACAAACGGTCAGAGCGATCCGAAACGCGTTCTCGCCCGATCGGTTGCGGCCGAGAGCTGCTCGGTGGAGCCAGCGGGAGACGCCAGCACACGCAGCAATTCGGCCTGCTCCAGGGGCGTAAGGTGCAGTTCTTCCGCCGCGATGATGTCCTCGCTGACCCGCTCGGCGACCGCCGCGAGGATGTACTGCGACAGTGTCGTCCCCCGCGCCTTCGCGACGCGCTCAGCGTGCCGCTTGAGGAGCGCGGGCATGCGCGTTTCGAATCGATCGTCCTGCGGGCCGTCGAGGTACGCGCGGATGGCTGGCGAGGTCATGACGTCTCCGGGAAACAGAACGAGGATATGTCCGTACACTATACGGACGTTTGAGTTTAAGCAAGGTTACCGGATAACGACCCCAGCAACCACCGCGTATCTCTCCCGGAACACTCCTTTCGGTCTCCCGGAGCTCGCATGACCCGTCGCATTTCCCTGTCCCCCGCCGCACTCGCCCTGCTGGCCGCATCCCCGCTTTCCGCGCAACAGGCCCCCGCCGCCAACGGTTGGGACCCGCAGCAGATTCTGCGCACCGAAGCGTTCGTGAAGCCGCCGGCCAACATCGAGCGCATGATCATGGCGCCGCGCGTGGACATCTCGTTCACGAGCCCCAGCCCCGATGCGCGCTGGTTCCTGCGCACCGCGGGCGCCGACCGCGGTGACATCAAGGCGTACGGCGCGCCGCACATCTGGCTGGGCGGTCTGCAGATCGACACGCGGGCCAACCGCGCGCGTAGCGTGACGACCAGTACGCGCACCGCCCTGGTGCTCGTGGACCCGCGCACCGGCACCGAGCGCACGTTCGCGGCACCGGCGGGCACCACTATCTCGTCGCCCGTGTGGTCGCCACGCGGCACGCACGTGGCGTACATGGTGAACACCCCCACCGCGAGCTACGCGTACGTGCTCGATGTGGCCACCGGGCGGAGCACACGCCTGAGCGAGCGGCCGCTGCTCGCCACCATGGTCACCGACCTCGATTTCACCGCCGACGGACGCCACGTGGTGGCCGTACTCGTGCCCACCAATCGTGGCCCGGTACCCACGCACGGCGAAGGCGACATCGAGGACGGCCCGCAGGTACGCCTTACCGAGTCGCGCGCCGTGCCGCAGCCGGTGCACTTCTCGCTGCTGGCCGATCCGCACGACAAGGCGCTGCTCAAGTACCATACCACTGGGCAAGTGGCGCTGATCGACGTGCGCACGCGTGCCGTGAAGGCGGTGGGTGCCCCGGCGATGATCCGCAACGTGGATGCGTCGCACGACGGCGCATTCCTGCGCGTGACGCGCATGACGGAACCGTTCTCGTACCTCGTGCCTGTTGGCAACTTCGGTGGCGTGCAGGAGCTGTGGGATGCCGCGGGCAAGGTGGTGGCCACGCTGCAGCGCACACCGCTACGGGAGAACGCGCGTGACGGCGGCGACGCCCCGCCGGTAGTCGCGGTGGCCAGCGATACGGGCAAGCGTAACGTGCAGTGGAATCCCATCGGCCCGGGGCTGCTGTACGTGCAGAACGTGCCGGCGCCCGCCGCTCCCGCC
>DCZC01000087.1:14094-14349 GCA_002331565.1 Gemmatimonas sp. UBA2094 | reverse complement strand
ATGACGCCGACGCCCGTCGGGCGCTGGAGGCGCTGCCGGCGGGGGTGTACGGGGACCCGACCGCCCTGCGTGCGCGGGCCCAACTCGACCTCCGCGCACTGGCGGCTGCGCGCCCGGAGCGCGATGCCGTGCGAACGGCGCTCGAACAGATCATGCGGGGCGACATCGCCGGCGGTGTGGATCTGCTGCTCGACGCGCTCCGTGACGATCATAGTGAGGCAAGCCCTGCACGTTCGGCACTGGTCGCCGTGCTGC
>DCZC01000087.1:13545-13927 GCA_002331565.1 Gemmatimonas sp. UBA2094 | reverse complement strand
CGTTCGGCACTGGTCGCCGTGCTGCAGATGTCGAGCGACGAGGACTTCGTCCGCGACACCCGTCGGCGCATGGCGCGCGTGCTCTTCTGACGCGTGCGCCAGGCCATCACGAGGCCGCGACGAGCAGGCTGCAGCAGGTGACGGCCCCTTCGGCTTTGGCCAACTCATCGGCCGGCACGGTGACCAACGCGTAGCCGTGCGCCTCGAGGGCGGCGTTGGTGCGGGGATACGCGGCGGCCGCGAGTACCGTGCGCCCGACCCGCACCACGTTGGCGGCATTCGGCTCGTGCAAATCGACGGCGACGACGCGCAGCGGCGCGAACGCTCCCGGGCTCACCCACCGGGGATTGCACAACACGGTGGCGTCATCGAGGGCCGTGAC
>DCZC01000087.1:11456-13382 GCA_002331565.1 Gemmatimonas sp. UBA2094 | reverse complement strand
CGGTGGCGTCATCGAGGGCCGTGACAGCGCTCTTGAGATGCAGACACCCCTGCACTTCGACGGGTGTCACCGCGTATCCGAACGGCCGCACGGCCTCGGCGAGTTGGGCGATGCCGTCGTCGTTCGTGCGTGGCGTGCGGCCCACGTAGAGCGTGCGCCCGACGAGCATCACGTCACCGCCGTCGACGGTGCCGGGGTGCTGGATCTGGTGCAGCGGGCGGTAGGGCGCGAGTGCCGCCGCAACGGCCTCCACCTCGGTTCGCCGGCTCTCGGCCCCCGGCCGGGTGATCACGGCGACTTCGTCGAGCACGACGGCGGTGTCTTCGATGAACACCGCGTCGGGATGGTCGGGGGCGGCCGGCACCCTGTGCACCGTGCACCCGAGTGTTGCCAGTGCAGCCTCGTACTGCGCATGCTGCTCGATGGCCCGCGCCACATCGATGGGCGACCGGTCGAGGTGCGTGAGTTCGCAGTTGGCCAAGGTGGGGCTCACGGCGCGGGTGAACGCGATCACAGCCATGAAGCGAGAGCGAGAGGCGAGGGCGGGATTGGCGCACGTATCGGTGACGCGCGCCGTATGTTCCTGCCATGACGCTGCCAGCCGTGACGCCATCGCACAAGCTCGGGCCGTGGACGGCCACTGCCCTCGTGGTGGGCAACATCATCGGCGTGGGCGCCTTCATGGTGCCCGTTTCACTGGCCCCCTATGGCTGGGGAAGCTTCCTCGGATGGGGCGTCACCCTGAGCGGGGCGCTGTGCCTGGCGTGGGTGTTCGCGATGCTGGCGCGGCATCTGCCACATGCCGGTGGCGCAATGGGGATCGTGCGTGAGGCCTTCGGCGGCGATGCGGCGTTTCTCAACGCCTGGGGCTATTGGGTGTCGGTGTGGGTGGCGAATGCGGTGATCGTGATCGGCGCGGTGAGCTACCTGGGCAAGCTGGTGCCGGCGCTCGATCGCTCGCGGCCGCTGGCGGCCATGACCGGTGTTGCGCTCCTGTGGTGTTTCGCGGCCGTGAACTGGCGTGGCGTGCGCACGGCCGGTCGCGTCCAACTGGTCACCACCATTCTCAAGCTGTGGCCGTTCGTGGCGGCCTTCGTGGTGGTGGGGATGCTGCTGGTCAAGGGCGGGATTGGCGCGGTGCAGCCGTTCGACGCGTCGCAGCTCACGCTGGGGGCGGCCGCAACCACCACGACGCTCACGCTCTACGCGATGCTCGGCATCGAGTGCGCGGCCGTGCCCGGGGACGCCGTGGAGGATCCGGCCCGCGTGGTGCCGCTGGCGACCATGGCGGGCACCGTGTTCAGCGGCCTCGTGATCATGCTGCTGTGCGTCTCGCTCGTGCTGTTCATGCCGGCGGCGCAGGTTGCCGGGTCGAGCGCGCCGCTCGTGGAATTCGTGTCGCTCGGCCTGGGCGACGCGGCCGCGCAGCTGGTGTCGGTGGCGGTGGTGATCGCCGCGCTGGGGTGCCTCAACGGGTGGGCGTTGCTCGCAGGCGAAACGCCCACGTTGATGGCGGAAGCTGGCGAGCTGCCGGCGTGGTGGGGCGTGCGGAACGCGCGCGGCGCCTCGCGCAACGCGGCCTTCGTGAGCCACGCACTCACGAGCGTACTGGTGCTGCTGAATGCGAGTCCGGCGCTCACCGGCGCGTTCACCTTCATCGTGCAACTGGCCACGGCGACCGTGCTGCTCATCTACATCCTGTCGCCCTTGGCCGCGTTGCGTTTCATGGCGCGCGGGCGGCTGCCGCGGTCGTGGCTGCTGACGGCGGCGTCGGTGGGCGCGCTGGTCTTTGCGGCGGTCGCCGTGATCGGCTCGGGGGTCGCCGCAATCCTGTGGGGGACCGGGCTGATCGCGGCGGGGTGGCCGTTGTACCGGTTGGTGCGGCGGCGGGCGGTGGCATAGACGCCGCACGCAAGAATCCCCGCC
>DCZC01000087.1:0-11194 GCA_002331565.1 Gemmatimonas sp. UBA2094 | reverse complement strand
TTCCAGGCGTGCGCCTTAAACCACTCGGCCACCCATCCGGGGAAGCAGGAACGCGCCACCGCGGCAGGCCGTGGCGGCGCGTTCAAGCTGGAAACTGCGACTCCGACTGCAAGCGGACAGGGTGAGATTCGAACTCACGATACCGTTGCCGGTATGCCGGTTTTCGAGACCGGTGCCTTCAACCACTCGGCCACCTGTCCTCGGGAACCCCATAGACCGATGGCGGTCAACAGACTCCGGGAGCCATCATACATAACCACCGGGGGAGCCCGGATCAAGCCCTGTCCGCTTCGCCCACGATGCGTACCGGCCGCGGGCATACCGGCTCAGGCAGATCAACCTCGACCGACGAAATATCGTCCGGATTCGCCGCGAAAGCGCCCGGTGCGCATTGCCGAACCGGCAGCCGGTTCGCACGTTATCCGCGCCATGATGACCTACTTCCGCAGCCCCTCTCCGCGACGTCGCGCCTTTAGCGCTGTCGCGCTGCTGATCGCCGCCGCGATCGGCAGCAGTTGCTCCCCTGCCCGCCCCACGGCCACCTTCGCCACGCTGGTAGACCAGTACCTCGACGACTTCGCCCGCCGTCATCCCTCCATCGCCGCGGGCAACGGTCTCCATGGCCACGATGACGCTCTCGACGAATTCAGCGCCGCCGCGATCGCTCGCGAAATCGACGAACTCAAGGCGACCCGCGAATCCTTGACGGCGCTCGACAGCGCGGGCATGACCGCCGAGGAACGAGTGGACCGCCGCATCCTGCTTGGCGTGATCGACGGCTGGCTGCTCGAGCAGGAGACGCTCGCCAACTGGCGTCGCAACCCGATGCTGTACGCGTCGGCGCTGACCGACGGGGTGCACAACCTCATGACGATGGAGAACGCGCCGGCGCCGGTGCGCATGCGCCGCGTGATGAGCAAGCTGTCTGGCGTGCCTGCCCTGCTTCAGGCGGCACGCACCAACATTGTGAACCCGCCGCGCCTCTTCGCCGAGCGTGGGCTGGGGATGATGAAGAACGCGTCGTCCATGCTGGGCGCCGATCTCGACCTCGCATTCGCCGGCGAACGCGGGACGCCGCTGATGGACTCGCTGCGCACCTCCGCGGACGCCGCGCGCCGGGAGATCGACGCCTACACGACGTGGTTCGAGCAGACGGTGCTGCCGACGGCCTCCGGCGACTGGCGCGTGGGCGCCGATGCCGTGGCCCGCCGTTACCGCTCGGAAGAACTGATCGATGTGCCGTTGGCGGAGCTCGCAGCCCTCGGCGAGCGCGAACTCCGCAACTACCAGCAGCAGTTCCGCGAGGCCGCCGAGCGACTGGCTCCCGGCAAGGATCCCGTCGAAACGTGGCTCACGGTGCGCCGCACGCATCCGAAACGTGGTGAAGTGGTGGCAGCCACCCAGGCAATCGTGGACTCGCTGACGCAGTTCGTGCGGGAGAAGGATCTCGGCGTGGTACCCGACGGAGAGCGGGTGGTGGTGGCCCCTGCCCAGCCCTTCGCGCTCGGGTTCGCGTCGATGCACGCGTCGCCTCCGCTGGAAGACCCGCCGGTGAAGAGCTTCTTCTACATCACCGATGCCGATTCCACACAGCCCGCGGACGCGCAGGAGGCGTGGCTCGAGCGGTACAACTACGCGTCGCTCGCCGTCACGTCGGCGCACGAGGCGATGCCGGGCCACTGGCTGCACGCCGTGCACATGCGCGAAACGCGCGGGAAGCTGCGGCGCATCTGGATCGGGCTCAATCCGTTCCCCCAGCCGTCGAGCGGCCAGGACGGATGGGCGCATTACGCCGAGCAGCTGATCATCGAGGAAGGCTACAAGGGCGGCGATCCGCGGTACGCGCTGGCGCAACTCAGTGATGCGCTCACGCGGGTGTGCCGGCTGCTGAGCGGCATCCGGCTGCATTCGGGCGAATGGACGCTCGAACGCGCGCAGCAGTGTTTCGAACGCGACGCCTACGTGGCCGCGCCAGCCGCCAAGCGCGAAGCGGAGCGCGGCACCTACGATCCGACGTATGGTGGCTACTTTCTCGGCAAGCGCGGCATGCTGACGCTACGGCGCGATCTCCAGGCGAAGGAAAGCGCCGCCTTCAGCCTCAAGGCGTTCCACGAGCGCGTGATGAAGAACGGCATCGCCCCCATCTGGGCACACCGTCAGCTGCTGCTGCCGGGCGACACTTCACGGGTAATTCAGTGACGATTCGGGACTCGGTGGTACAGGTCGGCGTCCTCGGGGCGGGGGCGTGGGCGCAGTTCGCCCATCTGCCGGGCTACGCGCGGGATCCGCGCTGCAAGGTGGTGGCCATCGCCGATCCTGTGCGCGAACGAGCCGAGGCGTTTGCGAAGGAGTTCGACATCCCGCACGTGTACGATTCGCACGATGCCCTCATCGCCCATCATGGCATCGACGCCATCGACGTGTGCACGCCGAGCGCCACGCATTTCGACCTGAGCTGGGCCTCACTGCAGGCGGGCAAGCACGTGCTGTGCGAAAAGCCCGTGGCCTACGACTACCAGGACACGCGCCGGGCCGCCGCGCTGGCCGCGGAAAAGGGGCTGAAGACGAAGCTCGGCTTCACCTTCCGCTACAGCCCCGGCATGCGGTACATGAAGTCGCTCATCGACGAAGGCTTCATCGGCGAACCGTTCATCTTCAACGGGTACGAGCAGAATTCGCAGTGGCTCGATCCGCAGAATCCGCTGCGGCAGGTGGACCACACCGCCGACCAGTCGGTGATTCAGGTGTCGTCGCTCGAAGGTTACGGCGCGCCGATCATGGACATCGGACATCTGTGCATGGGAAGCCGCTTCGCGCAGGTCGTGGGCACGATGAAGAACTTCATTCCCGAGCGGATGGTGCGCGCCACGGGCACGATGATGCGCATGAACATCGACGATGGTGACATCTTCATCGGCGAGTTCGCCAACGGCGCGATCGGCTCCATTCAGACGAGCTTCGTGACGGTGGGCAATTACCCGGGCATCGAAGCGCGTGTGTATGGCAGCAAGGGGGCGCTGATCTGCCGCATGGTGGAAGAGAACGGCGTGGCCGAAACGCTCAAGGCGGCGAGTGCCGACTCCGTGGAGTTCAAGGAGTTGGAGATTCCGCAACGCTTCTACCCCACCGGTGGCAGCCCGCGCGAATCGTGGCGCTCCCTGTTCTATGCGAACCTCACGCATTCGTTTATCTCGGAAATTCGCGGCGACGTGCCGGGCAACGAAGGCAACTTCGAGGATGGCGCGCACGTGCAGGAGCTCATAAACGCCGTCGAGCGCTCCCATCGCGAGCGGCGCTGGGTGTCGATTCCCCTCGAACGGGACGGCTCGGCATGAGTTCGCCGGTCGACCAGTTCCTCGAGCAGTATTTCTTCCGGCATCCGGTGAACGGCACGTTCACCGGCGTGCGCCTGCACGATCACGAGCTTCCCGACTGGACCCGCGACGCACGAGACGACGAGCAGGACGAATTCGAGGCGCTCACCGTGGCGCTCGACGACGAATACCCTGCCACCGACGACTGGAGCGAGCTGGCGCGCAACGCGGAGCTGCTCGACGCCGAACTGGCGCGGGCCAGCATGGACATCCGGCAGCTCGAGTTCGAAAGCCGCCATTTTCACGACAAGAACCCGGCGCTCTGGACGGGTGAGGCGCTGTTTGGCGTGATCGGGCTCATGCTGCGTCCTCCGGCCACGGCCGAGGAAGCGTTCGCCTCGGTCGCCATGCGCCTGCACGACATCCCGCGCTTCCTCGCCGACATGCCCGTGACCATCACGGAGACGATGCCCGCGCCGTGGGTGGAGCGTGCCGTGAAGGAGTGCGAGGTGGGCGCGGCGCTGTTCCGGGGCAATCTCGATCGGTGGCTCGCAGATCAGGGCGCCGACGAGGCGTCGCACACGTGGGTGCTGGAAGCGGGCGCCGTGGCGGCCGCAGCACTCGACGAGACGGCTGCGTGGTTGCGCGCCCAACCCATGGCCGACGAGGCCACGGTGGCCATCGGCGCCGAAGCCTACACCGTGCTGCTGCGTCGCGGACACTTCTGCGATGTGGACGCCACGGAATTGCTGCGCCGTGCGCAAGAGGAGTTGCCCGAGGCGCGCGAGCGCTTCGAGGCACTCGCCATCGATATCGCCGGAAGCGTGGAGGGACTGGCCGACGCGCTCGCCGACGATCATCCCGAAGCCGGCAGTTTTCTGCACGCCTTCACCGACAAGTGGGAGCAGTGCCGCGAGTTCGCCGCCGATCACGATCTGGTGGAGTGGGGCGACTGGCCACTGCGCTACACGCCCATTCCTGCCTGGGCCGGCGATGCGGCGCCGCATCTGTACTTCCTGTTCTACCGGTCGCCGTCGCCGCTGGAAGCACGCGCGGAGCATGTGTACCTCGTGACGCCTATCGACGACGAGGTGCCCGTCGTTGAGCGTGAGCGACGCCTCCGGCAGTGGAATCACAGCGTGATCACGTTGAATCACGTGGTACATCATGGTGCGCTGGGGCACCACGTGCAGAACTGGCACGCCACGCACCGGTCCCGGTCGAAGGTCGGCCGGGTGGCGGCGGTGGACTGCGCGAGCCGCATCGGGTTGTTCCAAGGCGGCTCGATGGCCGAGGGGTGGGCGTGCTATGCTACCGAACTGGCCGACGAGCTCGGCTTCCTCACGCCGCTCGAGCAAGCGTCGGAGCAACAGAGCCGCGTTCGCATGCTGGCCCGGGCCATCGTGGACATCTCCCTGCATACCGGCGCCATGACGTTCGACGATGCCATCGATTTCTACGAAGGTGAGGTGGGCATGCCGCACGCCGCCGCGCGCGCCGAGACGGTGAAGAACTCGATGTTCCCCGGGACGGCGGTGATGTACTGGCTCGGCACGCAGGGCATTCTGCATTTGCGCGAGGCCGTCCGTTCGCGGGACGGGGCGTCGTTCTCGTACCGGGCATTCCACGATAACCTGCTGAGCCGTGGCTCCATCCCGGTGCTGCTCGCCGCCAAACTGCTGCTGGCCGAGGCCTGATGCGACGTTCGATGAAGACCTTGGCGCTGGTGGTCGGCGTCGTGGGCATGACCGCCTGTGGTGGCACGGGTGACTCGGGCAGCAAGACGGGCGCGAGCAACGACCTGCTCATCATCGGCTACGACCGTGAGCCGGATACGATGAACCGGTACGCCACGCACATCCTCGAGGATATCGAGTCGTGCGTGGTAGAGGGGCTCGTGACGAACGACGAGCAGATGCGCATCGTGCCGGTACTCGCCGCGGAGATTCCAACGCTCGAGAACAAGGGGGTCGTACTCCGCGCCGACGGTGGCATGGACGTCACGTGGAAGCTGCGGCCGGGCGTGACGTGGCACGACGGCACACCGCATACATCCGCCGACGTGCAGTTCACCGTGCAGGCGATCAACAAGGGGGACTGGAAGCCGGAGAGTGTCGACGGATTCGATCGGATTTCCAGCGTGGACACGCCGGACTCGCTTACGGCTGTCGTGCACTACAAGGAGCTGTACGCGCCGTATCAGCTGCAGTTCGTGCGCGGGACGCTGCCGAAGCATTTGCTGCAGGGCCGCGACCTGAATACGGCGAACGATTACAACCGGGCGCCGCTCGGCACCGGGCCGTACAAGGTGAAGGAGTGGAAGACCGGCGAGTACGTGCTGTTGGAAGCCGTGCCGAACTACTGGCGCACCGGCACCGCGCCGAAGATCCGCCAGCTGCTGTTCCGGTTTCTGCCGAACACCACCACGCGCATCAACCTGCTGAAGGCCGGTGAAGTGCACATGGTCGCGCTCGTGCCGTGGGATCAGGTGCGGACCATCGTCCCGGTGCCGGGAATCCGGCTGAACAAGGTGGTGGGCAACGGCTACGAGCACGTGACGCTCAATCAGCGGAATTTCCCGCCGTTCGCCGATGTGCGCGTGCGCCGGGCGCTGGCCCACGCCGTCGACCGGCCCCTGCTCACCAAGACCATCCTCGACGGAGAAGTCGAGGTGGTGAACGGACCGATTCAGCCGTTGTCGGCGGCCTACGAGCCGAATGTTCGCAGCTACGCCTACGACACGGTGGCCGCCAATCGCCTGCTGGAAGAAGCCGGCTGGCGCCGCGGCGCCGACGGCATTCGCGTGAAGGATGGCACGCGCCTCGCGTTCACGCTCATCACGCAGTCGGGGTTCGCCATCCGCGAGAGCGTGTCACAATCGCTGCAGCAGGCGTTCCGGGCGGTCGGCGCAGACATGCAGATCAGGCTGCTCGACGGGACGTCGATCAGCAGCGTGTGGTTCAAGGGTGACTTCGACGCGATGCTGCACTGGTGGCAGATGGGCGCCGATCCCGAGCTGACCCTGTTCTTCGCGCACGACCGCATGCCGCCGGCGGGACGCAACATCAACTTCGTGAACGACACCACGCTGTCCACGCTGTTGTACGCCAGCGATCGTGCCATCGACGTCGCAAAGCGCAACGACCTGCTGCGCGAGGCTCAGCGCCGCATCGCCGACCTGGCGCCGGAGATCGTGTTGTACAACACGGCCAAAATCGACGCCGTGCCCGCGACGCTGAAGGGATTCACCGGCAACCCCACGAATGCCGGGCCGTTCTGGAACGTGCACGCCTGGGAGATCGCGCCGAAGTGATGCGACTTCTGCTGCGGCGCAGCGTGCTGGCCGTGCCGTTGCTGCTGCTGGTGTCGGCCCTGGTGTTTGCGCTGCTGCAGGCCGTGCCGGGCGGCCCGCTGGCCGCGTATCTCGAGAACCCGAACGTGCGTTCCGAGGACATCGCGCGCCTGCGCACGGCCATGGGGCTCGATGCCCCGGTGAGCGTGCAGTATGTCCGCTGGCTCACGGCGTTCGTACAGGGCGACTGGGGCTACAGCTACGCGGACGGCCGACCGGTGTTGCTGCGGGTGCTCGAGCGTGTGCCGGCCACTCTCGAACTGGTCCTCTCCGGATCGGTGCTCGCCCTGCTGTTCGCCTTTCCGCTCGGTCTGGTCGCGGCGACGCGCACATGGGGCGAGCGCCTGTCACGGGTCGTCACCACTGCCGGCGTGTCGGTGCCGGTGTTCTGGCTCGGACTCCTGCTCCAGTTGAGCTTCGCCATGCAGTTGGGATGGCTCCCGTCTTCGGGGCGCCAGTCGTTCGGCGCCACGGGGCTCGCCGACCGCCTCTCGCACCTGGTACTTCCCGCGTTGGTGCTCGCTGTCGTGCAGGGGGCCGCGTGGACGCGCTACCTCCAGCGCTCGGTGCGCGACACGCTCGCCCTTCCCTTCGTGAATGCCGGGCGCCAGCGCGGCCTGTCCGAATCACGACTCGTCTGGCGGCATGCCCTGCCCAATGCGCTCGCGCCGTTCGTCACGGTCGTCCTTCTCGACGCGGCGATGCTCGCCTCTGGCGCCGTGGTAACGGAGAGCGTGTTTGCGTGGCCGGGCGTCGGCAGCCTGTTCACTGAGGCCCTCGTCAAGCGTGATTACCCGGTGCTGATGGCCTTTCTCATGGTAGGGGCCGTGACGGTGATCGTGCTCAATCTGCTGGCCGATCTCGCCGTAGCCCGGCTCGATCCGCGCACGCGGGAGGAGGCGTGAACGGAACTGGGCGTGCACTCGGCACGGCGCCGTACGCCGCGCGTTGGCGCCAACCGTCGCCGGCCGTGCTCTTACTGGTGCTGCTCATCGGGGCCGCCACAGTGGCACCGCTCGTGGCGCCCTACGCCCCCGATGCGCTCGACCTCGCGAACCGGCGCGCGGCGCCGTCGGGCAGCCACTGGTTCGGCACCGATGATCTGGGGCGCGACCTGTTCACCCGCGTGCTGACCGGCGCGCGCGTGTCCCTCGCCATCGGATTGCTGTCGGCGCTCACGAGTGCGCTGGTCGGCACGCTCGTGGGCAGCGTGGCGGGAATGCGCGGCCGCTGGCTCGACGACGTGCTCATGCGCGCCACGGATGCCATGCTGTGCATTCCGCGACTGCCGCTGCTGATGCTGGCGGCGGCGGTGCTTCAGCCGAACGTGGCGATGCTCGTGTTGCTCGTCGGCCTCACCGGGTGGATGGAAACCGCGCGCGTGGTACGTGCGGAGACGCGCGGTATCGTGGCGCGCGACTTCGTACAGGCGGCGCAGGCGATGGGTGCCGCGCCGTTCCGCGTGCTGCTCCGTCACATCCTGCCGGCGGTGGTGCCCACGCTCACCGTGGCGACCACGTTGGCGATCGGCCGCGCCATCCTGCTCGAGAGCACCATGAGTTTCTTCGGCGTGGGCGTGCAACCGCCCACGGCCAGCTGGGGGAACATGCTGTACCAGGCGCAGAGCACCATGAGCACCGAACCGTGGCTCGCCACTTTCCCCGGGTTGTTCATCTTCGTCACCGTCCTTGCGTGCAACACGGTGGGCGATTCGCTCGGCCGCCTGCCTTCCCGTTCACTCCGCTGACTCCATGACTTCCTCGTCTTTTCTGCTGTCGCTTCCCTTCTCGCCGCGTCGCGTGCTGATCGGGGCGAATGCCCATGCCGACATCGCCGCGAGGCTTCGCGCTGCGCGCCCGGACTTCGACGTACGCGGGGCGCCGTTCATGGAGATCACCGCGGACGACCTGCGCTGGGCCGACAGCTACATCGGCTTCCGCCGGCCTCCGGCGGCGCAGGACATGGGCTCGGTACAGTGGGTGCACAGCACGGGGGCGGGAGTCGACGGTTGGCTCGGCCAGGGGCTGAGCGAGGGCATCCTGCTGACCCGGTCACCGGAGTCGTTCGGGCCGATGATCGCGGAATGGGCAGTCGCGCGCGTCTTCGCCATTCAGCAGCAACTCGTGTCACTCGTGGATGCGCAGCGTGAACATCGCTGGGCGCCGCGTGACATCGCGCGTGTCGCCGGCACGCGGGCACTGCTCGTCGGCACCGGCGACATCGGCTCGCACATCGCCGCATCGCTCGCCGCGCTTGGCGTGCACGTCACCGGCGTGTCGCGATCCGGCCAGGCGTCGCATCCGGCGTTCTCGGCCGTTCACACGACCGACAGGCTGGCCGATCTCGTGGGGGAGGCCGACTGGATCATCCTCTCGGTGCCCGACACGCCAGCCTCGCGGGGACTCGTCTCGCGCGAGGTGCTGCAGCGCTGCCGGGGTGCGGTGCTGCTCAATGCGGGGCGCGGGGCCGTGGTGGACGAACAGGCGCTTCCCGAGGCGCTCGATGCCGGCTGGCTGCGTGCTGCGGCGCTCGACGTCTTCGTCACCGAGCCGCTGCCGGAATCATCGCCGCTGTGGAACGATGCGCGGGTGCTGGTTTCGCCGCACATCTCCGGTCTCACCACGGTGGACGGCGCCGCCGATGGGTTTCTCGAGTGCGTCGCGAGTCTGGAGCGCGGCGCCCTGCCGAAGTGGGTCGTCGACAGGGCGCGCGGGTACTGATCAAGGGCGCTGGCGCGTCGCGCCCTATCGCGGCATGCGCGACAACTCCACTTCGGCCGCAATGGTGCCGAATGCGCCCCACTGGCCGCCCGCGACGATGCGCGTCCACAGCGCCTGGGCTTCAGCCCGACGGCCGTTATACCAGTGCCAGTTGGCGACACCGTAGGCGGCCGACGCGTCTTCCACCGAAAGTTCGCCGGTGGGTGATGCTGTGAGCACGGAGTCGGGCGGCAGGACCCCCTTGTAGAGCAGCATGAGGCGGTGATACGGCTGGTTCTCGATGATGCGCATGTTGCGTTGCATCGGCACCAGCACCTTCGCGGCCTCGGCGTGGCGACCGGCGCGACGTAACGACATGTAGAGCCAGTGGGCCATGGACACCAGACGGTCGTCGTTGTTCGCCGCCGTGACCTCGTGCTGTGCGATATCGGCCGCTTCGCCCCAGCTGCCCGTCAGGTAGTACGCGAGTGCGAGATGATACGCGATGTTGGACTTGAGCGTGCCGATGGGGGTATTGGCCTTGTTCGGCTGCCCGTCCGGCTCGACTTCATCGGGCTTGTCGCGCGTGAGGTCGCGTGCCCGCTTGAGGTCGTTGATGGCGGCATCGAAGTCACGCACGGAGATGTAGCGGTGTCCGCGATGCCGCAGTAGCCACGGATTGTCCGGATGCAGTGCCAGACCGCGTGTGTAGATCTCGATGGACTCACGGAGCCGTCCGAGATATCCGAGTCGTCGCCCATACCAGATGATCGAATCGAGATTGGTCGGCGTCTTTTCGTAGGCGCGTCGGGCCACGGCCAGTTGCCGCTCGTACCGCGCCCGGGTGGCCTCAGGGAGCGGCAGCACGCGCAGTGTATCCCCGAGGGCCGAAAGCGCCTGAAAGAGGGGCGCCCGGGGAGCCGCGGCAGGCTGCGCCGCTACCGGCACCGTAGTGAACGCCAGAAGGGTCGAGGCCAGCACCGCGCGGGAAAGGAGGGAGATCGTCATGCCGCTGAAACTGCGGCGCAAAACCGATTCGGGCAAAGGCGGGCGATCCGGCTTGCCCCACGGCACCTGGCCGGCCCCCTGCCGCTCCTCAGCGACGATGGGCAAAGAAGTCCTTCAGCAGCGCCGCGCAGTCATGGTCGAGCACCCCCCCGCGCACCGCGGGACGATGGTTGAGCTTCCCGTGTCGCACGACATCGCCGACACTCCCGCACATGCCGGCCTTGTCGTCCCACGCACCGAACAGCAGGGTGCCCACGCGCGCGAGCACGATGGCCCCAGCACACATGGCGCAGGGCTCGAGGGTGACGGCGAGTGTGTAGTCCTGCAGCCCGCGATCACCGAGTACCGTCGCCGCGTCACGCAGCGCCAGCAGCTCGGCATGCGATGTGGCGTCGTGATCGCGGCGCATGCGGTTGTGCGCGCCCGCGATGATGTTGCCGGTACGACTGTGCATGATGACGGCACCGACGGGGACCTCGTCGGCAGCCACCGCCTTCTGCGCTTCGGCCAACGCGGCCTGCATGGCGTGCTGTTCGAGGTCGGACAGCGGCACGGTGCTGCTCATGTGCCGGGCCATCCATAGTGAAGCGCGAGATACGCCAGCAGCGCCTGCACGAGCGAGCGGGCGTAGACGCCCCGCGTGGTCGCGTTGTCCCGAACTCCGGTGAAGTGGTGTTCGATCTGGATGGCGTCGAGCGCCGCGCCGTCGAGCGACCCGTGGCGCTCGGTGTTGTACCCGCCGTTGAAGTACTCCTCACCCACGAGCGGCGCCGGGTCGGTCGGCGACGGCACCGCCGGCACGCCGCGCGCGACCAGCAGCG
>DCZC01000211.1 GCA_002331565.1 Gemmatimonas sp. UBA2094 | reverse complement strand
CGGTGACCGTGGTGGCCTTGGCAGCCACATCGGCGAGCGACGCCGTCACCGCACCCTGCAGGTCCGCCACGGGATCGAGGCGGAACGGGGCGCGCGGGCCCCACGGGTCGGTGAGCCACGTGAGCTCGTACTGACCGCCCTTCACGCGCTTGTTGTTGGCCAGCGCGCCGGTGCCGTTGAACAGCTGCACCGTGGACACCTGCGGCAGGAACTGGCGCGCGTTGGCCTGCAACGTGTCGCCCGGCTTGCGGATGACGAAGTTGCGGTCACGCGTGGAGTTGCCGGCGAGGAGGTCCTGACGGAAGCCCGTGCCGGTGCTGAGCGTGTCGAACGGCACCGCGGTGTAGCCCGGGTACAGCGGCGACGCCGCCTGGTCGCGCTGCTGATTGCCCGCGCGCCCCGAGCCGGTGATGAACGGCTGGTTGATCGCGAAGATCGGCCGGTTATCCGACGTGACCCAGATGTAGCCGGGGTACGTGGCGAGGGCGTTGAGCGTGTCCACGAAGACGCGCGCCGACCCGGTCAGGGTGCGGAACGTGCCGGTGAGCAGGTTCGCCCCGTTACGGACCGGGGTGTTGACCGGGGCCGTGAAGAGCTGCTCGCGGGCCACGAAGTTGTCCGTGACGGTACCGGTGGGGCCCACCGCCGCCCGCGGAATCACGTAGCGCGCCGCGATCGTCGTGCTGGTGGCATTCGACAGCGTGTCGATCTGCTTGCGCACAATGAACTGGTTCGCGAACACCAGGCGCGTCGTGCCGCTCACGTCGTTCGACACGTCAGCGATTTCGACGAGCTGCGTCGCGTTGCCCAGCGTGGTGGCCGTGTCGACCTGCGCGTACTTGCGGCCCGCCACGTTGGTGATGGGCGCGTACACCGCGAGCGACGCCGGACCACTGGTGGCGAACGCCGAGTTGATGGTATCGCGCGGGAAGCCGAAGGCATCCACGCGCGCCGAGCGGGGGTTCGGCTATCTGCAGCCGGGCGCACCCCTCAATCTGCTGCAGTCACGCGCCGAGGGTGGCGCCTGCCGCGTGGAGCATTTCGTGGAGAAGCCCGGCACGGCGCTCGCCGACGTGCTGATCGACAAAGGCGCACTCTGGAACACGGGCATCTTCGTGTGGCGCGCGCGCGTGGTGCTCGAGGAACTCGCCACGCACACGCACGAAGTGGCGCACGGGCTGCCCACGCTGGCCGCGGGGGCGATGGACCAGTTCGCGGAGCTGGTGACGAGCGTGTCGATCGACCGCGGCCTGCTGGAGCGTGCGCGGACGGTGGTGGTGCTGCCGGTCGACATGGCGTGGGACGACGTGGGCACGTGGGCCTCGCTGCGCCGCGTGCGCGAACTCGACGACACCGGCAACGGCGTGATGGGCGAAGTGCACTGCGTCGACTGCAGCGGCAACGTGATTCACGCCGACGGCAATTGCGTGGTGGCCTATGGCATCAGCGGCATGATCGTGGTGAGCATCGACGGACTCACCTTCGTCACCACGCAGGACCGTGCGACCGAACTCGGCCCGCTGCTCAATGCGCTGCCCGGGAGTTTGCGCTTCAATCCGGGGCGATCGTAGGGCCACCGCGCTCGCGGCCCGCGCATCACTCGCCGCGGAACACCGGCGCGCGCTTTTCGCGAAACGCCGTCATCGCCTCGCGCACATCGGCCTCGGTGGTGACCTGCAGATGCTGAAAGTCGGTCATGGGGTCTCCGACGAGCAGTTCCCCGCACCGAAAGCCGGTCCAGTTGTCTGCATTCACGAGAAAATCGAACACCCCCCACTACCATCCGCACGGGTGCGCTCGCTAGATCACGTCGTACTCCCCGCCGCACCAGTTACTCCCGCCAGCTCTGCCCGGTCTTTCAAGGTTTATGGCTCTCTCCCGCTCTGCCACCGCCCTCGCCGACGATCCGTCGGTTCCCGCTCGCAGCGCGCTCTCCTGCTGTGATGCGCTCGCCCGTACCGCCACGGAAACGTGCCGGCAGCACGAGCGGCTCGCCAAGCTCATGGCGCTCGGTGTGGCGCAGAGTGAACTCGAAGCTGCGCATGCCATGGTGGACACCATCGATCTCGCGCTTGCCGAATCGGTGACGGATTTCGAAAAGATCTGCGGCACGGGCGCGGTGACCGATCAGGCCGATGTCCGCCAGGCGGCGAACACCATGTGGCTCGCCGCCCGCGAGTACCTGCGCCGCCACAGCATCGCCGAACGGGCATCGCGGCAGATCGCGCAGCGCGACGCCGACACGCTCGGCGACCTGCAGATGGAGTACGAACTCGAAGCGTCAGCGCTGCTCGGACTCAAGCACGCGACGGCGACGTACCAGAAGCTGCGTCCCGAGACGCGCTGCTGACCGCGGCGGCGGGCCCCGTCAACGGAAGACTGAACAACAACGAACTCGGCTGCGGGTCGCGCGTGAGGTACACCTGCAGCGTGTCGATGATGGCCGGCGCCGTCACGCGCATCGCCAGCAGCTCACGCTCCCGCTTCGGCGTAAGCGTCGGATAGAACGTGAGCGTGCAGTGCGGCGAGAAGAGAAAGCGCGAGCGCTTGAACGGCAATCCGCTGCGCGCGATGCGCTCGTGCAACGCCCGCAACGGGCCGTTGGGATCGAGCGGCAGCGAGATGATGTCCGTCTGCATGAAGCGATGTGGCGCATGGAGCGGTAGCCGCATGGGCGCCGTGCTCGCCGCGATCGGCTCGAGGGCGGCGCGGATGTGTGCCACCGGCGTATCGGTGGGAATGGCCCCCACGCCCGACGAACCCACCAGCGTGACGTGCGGCGGCGTGAGCCGTGCGAGCTTGGGATCGTACTGCTCCTGAATGGCGCGCACGGCTGCGCCCGCTTCACCCGGAAGCTCGGCCAGCACGAAGATTCCGAACGAAGCAGCCATGCGAGGAACATAGCGCCCTCACGAAGGCCTCCCGCGAGTGGTATGTTCGCCACATGGGAGAAGCCATGGTGATCATCCGCGAGTACGTGAGCGAGATGGAAGCGCTCGTGGCGCGCAGTGTGCTGGAGGCGCATCAGATTCCAGCGGTGGTGCTGCGCGACGATGCCGGCGGTATGCTGCCCGCCATGCACATGCTCTTCCCCGCGCGGCTCGCCGTGCGGGCGTACGACGCGACACAGGCGCTGTACATACTCGATGCCCCCTTCGAGCCCGACGACGCGATCGGCGGCGAGCGGTACTTCGATCGGCCGCCGGAAGGATGACGCTCCGCGCCGGACATTCCCGCGCCAGGCATCCCCCTGCCGGCCTCGAGTAGTTTTGGGACATGTCCGTCGTGAAGGTCGACCCGCGCCATCCTGATCCCGCCGTCATGGCCGACGCCGGCGCCCGACTGCGCCGCGGGGAACTCGTTGCCTTCCCCACGGAAACGGTGTACGGGCTCGGCGCCGATGCCCTGAGCGCCGACGCCGTCGCGCGCATCTACGCGGCCAAGGGTCGCCCGGCGTGGAACCCGGTCATCGCCCATGTGCCGCATGTGGCCGCCGCCC
>DCZC01000168.1:31231-64915 GCA_002331565.1 Gemmatimonas sp. UBA2094 | reverse complement strand
TCGGCCCGCAGCACCCCGCGACGCACGGCGTACTCCGCCTGGTCCTCGAACTCGACGGCGAAACGGTCGTGCGGTGCATTCCGCACATCGGCTATCTCCACTGCGGCTTCGAGAAAATCGGCGAGTATCGTCAGTACAATCAGATCATCCCCTGGACCGACCGCGAGGACTATCTCAACTCGCCCGGGAACAACGTGGCGTTCGTGCTCGGCGCCGAGCGTCTCTTTGGCGTGGGCATGACCGACCGCACCAAGGTGCTGCGCGTCATGCTCATGGAACTCTCGCGCATCATTTCGCATCTGGTGTGGCTCGGCACCACGTCAGTGGACATCGGCGCGTTCACGCCGTTCCTCTGGCTGTACCAAGAACGCGAGAACGTGTACAACCTGCTCGAAGCCTGGGTGGGGGCGCGCCTCACCACCACCGCGACGCGGGTGGGCGGGATGGCCGCGGACATTCCCGACGGATGGCTGGACGGCCTCAAGGGGTTCGTGAAGAACTTCCCGAAAACGCTCGAAGAGTCGGTGCGCATGCTCGAGACGAACGCGATCTGGGCGGGCCGTACGGTCGGGCTGGGCGCGATGAGCGCGCCGGAGGCGGTAAATGCGGGCCTGTCCGGCCCGATGCTTCGTGCCTCCGGCGTCGCCTACGACGTGCGCAAGGATTTTCCGTATCTCGATTACGAGACGTACGACTTCGACGTACCCGTGGGGACGCAAGGCGATGTTTACGACCGCTTCCTCGTGCGCGTGGAGGAGATGCGGCAGAGCGTGCGCATTCTCGAACAGGCAGTTCGCCGCCTGCCCGACGGTCCGGTGAACATCGACGACCCGCGCCTCATTCTGCCGCCCAAGCACAAAGCGACGAGCGAGATGGAGAGCATGATTCACCACTTCAAGCTCGTCATGGAGGGCCCGCGTCCGCCCGCCGGCGAGTGCTACGTGGCGGTGGAAAGCCCCAAGGGCGAGAAAGGCTACTACTTCGTGAGCGACGGGACGTCGAAGCCGGTGCGCTGGCGCATTCGTCCGCCCTCGTTCGTGAACCTTTCGGCGATTCCGAAGATGGTGGAGGGACATTTGCTCTCCGACGTCATCGCCATCAATGCCAGCATCGATATCGTGATGGGAGAGATCGACCGGTGAGCCACGGCCCCTCCGCCAGCGGCGGAAGTCTCGTCGCCGCCCCGCCGCACGGCCGTCACCACGATGAGCCGTACGATCCCGTGTTCGTGGGTGAAGCCCGCGCCGCGCTCGACGTCGTGCTTCGCCGCTATCCCGCCAAGCAGGCGGCGCTCCTTCCGGCCCTGTGGATGTTGCAGGATGCACGCGGCTGGGTGAGCGAGAAAGGCATCGAGGAAGTCGCGGCCGTGCTCGACATCACGCCGGCCTACGTGAAGGGCGTGGTGAGCTTCTACACCATGTACCATCAGCATCCGGTCGGCCGCCACTTCATCCAGGTGTGCACGACCACGCCGTGCAACGTGTGCGGCGCCGAGGACGTGGTGAAGAGTTTTCTCGACCACACGGGCTGCGGCGACCTCGGGCTCACCAGCGACAACGGCGAGTATACAGTCATCGAAGTGGAATGCCTTGGCGCCTGCGGATTCGCCACACCCGTCATGATCAACAACGACTTCATCGAATCCGTGACGCCAGAATCGGTGCCGCGGATTTTGTCGGAGCTGAAGTAATGGGATATCCCCATCCCTCTCATCCGCATGAAACACCGGTGCTGTCGAAGTATTTCGGCGACGCCGGGGCTCGCACGCTCGACGGCTGGCGTCAGCGTGGCGGCTATGAAGCGCTGCAGAAGGCGCTGGCCATGGACCCGCAGGAGCTCCAGACCATCGTCAAGGACTCCGGCCTCCGTGGCCGCGGTGGTGCCGGCTTTCCCACGGGCATGAAGTGGTCGTTCATGAAGCCCGACGGTAAAGTGCACTATCTCTGCTGCAACGGCGACGAGTCCGAACCCGGCACGTTCAAGGATCGCGAGATCATGCGTTGGACGCCGCACGGCCTCGTGGAGGGGGTGGCGCTCGGTGCGCACGCCATCTACGCCGAGACCGCGTACATCTACATTCGTGGGGAGTTCACGGAAGCCATCACCCAGGTGAACCGCGCGGTGGAGGACGCGTACGCGGCGGGCATCCTCGGTGCGAATGCGATGGGCAGCGGCAAGCGTATCGAGGTGCACGTGCATCGCGGGGCGGGCGCGTACATCTGCGGTGAAGAGACCGCGCTCATGAACTCGCTCGAGGGGCGTCGGGGCAATCCCCGCATCAAGCCGCCGTTCCCGGCGGTCGCGGGGCTGTTCGGCAAGCCGACCACGATCAACAACGTCGAAACGCTCACCACGGTCCCGTACATCGTAAAGAACGGCGCCGAGTGGTACAAGCAGTTCGGGCGTCCCGACAATCCGAAGAGCATCGGCACGAAGCTGTTCTCGGTGTGCGGCAACATATCTCGCCCGGGGAACTACGAGGTCGCGCTGGGCTTTCCGTTCAGGGAATTCCTGTATGACCTCTGCGGCGGCCCGCTTCCGGGGCGCGAAATCAAGGCCGTGATTCCCGGCGGCTCCTCGGTGCCCATTCTCACGCGCGAGGAAGCCGAGAACGCCATCATGGATTACGAGGGTATGGTGGCAGCCGGTACCATGCTCGGGTCGGGCGGCGTGATCGTCTTCGACGATCGACAGTGCATGGTGCGTCAGATCGCGCGCCTCACGCGGTTCTATGCGCATGAGAGCTGCGCGCAATGCTCGCAATGCCGTGAGGGAACGGCCTGGATCACGCGCATCATGGAGCGCATCCGTGACGGCCAAGGTACCGCAGAGGATCTCGACACGCTCGTCTCCATCGCCGACAACATGAGCGGCAAGACGATCTGCGTGCTGAGCGATTCGTGCGCGACGCCGGTCCTGTCGGGTCTCCGGAAATTCCGGCATGAGTTCGAGGCGAAGATCGCCGCGAACCCGTCGAAGGTCACCGTGCCCGTGGCGCTCCGCGCCTCGGCGGCGTGAGGGCCCCATGGCGGATGTGAAGATGGTGAACCTCACGATCGAAGGCCGCCCGGTCGCCGTACCGGACGGCATGTCAGTCCTCGAAGCGGCCAAGACCGCCGGCGTGCTCGTGCCGCACTACTGCTACCATCCGGGACTCCCGGTGGCCGGCGTGTGCCGCATGTGCCTGGTGGAAGTCGAGAAGATGCCGAAGCTCGCGCCGGCGTGCGCGACCACGGCGACGGAAGGGCAGGTGGTGCACGTGCATTCGCCGAAGGCGCTCGAAGCGCGTAAGGGTGTCCTCGAGTTTCTGCTCATCAACCATCCGCTCGACTGCCCCATCTGTGATCAGGCGGGCGAGTGCGAACTGCAGGACTACACCTTCGCCGAAGGGCGCGCCGACTCGCGCTATCGCGAGCCGAAGCGCTTCAATCCGGTGGAAGACTTCGGCGGCGACGTGCTGTACGTGCAGAATCGCTGCATCCTGTGCACCCGCTGCGTGCGCTTCATGGGGGACGTGGCCCAAGAGCCCGTACTCAACGTGTCCGAGCGCGGCGACCGTGCCTTCATCGGCAAGGCCGAAGGGCACGATCTCACCAATCCATGGGCCGGTAACGTCATCGATCTCTGCCCCGTCGGCGCACTGTTGAGCAAGGACTTCCTCAACAAGGCGCGCGCATGGGAACTCGATCGGGCGGCTACGGTGTGCACCGGCTGCAGTCAGGGGTGCAACGCGGTCGCCGAGACGCGTGACAACGTGCCGGTCCGGCTCAAGCCGAGACCGAACGACGCGGTGAATCAGTACTACCTGTGCGAGGTGGGGCGTCAGACGTACCGCGAGTTCGCGCGTCGGGATCGCGCCGATCAACCGATGGTCCGCTCCGGCGCGGCGCTGCAAGTGGCGGAGTGGGACGAGGCCATCGCGGCGGCGGCACGCACGCTGGCCGGTCGCCGTGTGATGGTGCTCGCCTCGCCAAACCTGTCCAACGAATCCCTCTTCCTGCTCGAGCGCTTGCTGGCGCAGACGAACGGGGAGGGTGTGTTCCGCGTGACGCGTGGCCCGGCCGTCCCGCTCCCCGGCGTCTCCGATCTGGCGCTGCGCGAAGAGCGTGCCGCCAATGCCGGCGGCGCACGGACGCTCGGCTTTGCCGAAATCACCACCGTCGGCGCGGCGCTACGCGACGGCGACGCGTTGCTGGTGGTTGGCGATGCGCTTGCCGACGTGGCCGAAGCTGAACTGGCATCCGTGTCGCACCTGGTGTACGTGGGGACCACCGTGCCGGCGCTCGTCACGCAGCGTGCCGCGGTGGTGTTGCCCATGACGAACACGCTGGAGGAAGAAGGCACCTTCACCAACCTCCGCGGCCGCGTGCAGCGGTACCTGCAGGCGCGCACGGCGCCGGGGGTGGCGCGTCCCACGTGGTACGTGCTCGCCGACCTCCTCGCGGCGATGGGTGGTGCCGGTCAGTTCTTCCTGCCGAACGAAGTGTTCGCGGCGCTCGCGGCCACGCATCCTGCCTTCACGGGGCTCGACTACGAAGCGCTGGGGCTGCGCGGGCTGCCCATTGTCGAACACGCGGCAGATGTGCCGGCCGCCGAGGTGACCGTCTGATGGTTACGCCGGTTTTCGCGGCGCTCGACCTCGCCTCGCTCTTTCCGCGCGCCAACCCCCAGGAGGCGCCGGAGGCGATCGGAACGTTCGTCGCTGCCAGTGCCGTGAAGATTCTGGTCTTCTTCGGGGTGTACCTGGTCACCGTCGCGCTGCTCACGCTGCTCGAACGCAAGCTGGCCGCCTGGTTCCAGGATCGCCGGGGCCCCAATCGCGCCGGGCCGGGCGGCATCCTGCAGCCGGTCGCCGACGGCATCAAGAACTTCATGAAGGAAGAGACCAATCCCCCCTTCGCGGACAAGTGGCTCTTCCTCATCGCGCCGGCGCTCGCCTTCATCCCCGCGATGATGACGTGGGCGGTGCTGCCGTTCGCCGCCCCGCTGCCCACACCGTGGGGGCTCATCGACATGGCTATCGCGCCGGTCCCGGTGGGCTTCCTCTTCACGCTCGCGATCTCGTCGCTCGGCGTGTACGGCATCGTGCTCGCCGGCTGGTCGTCGAACAACAAGTACGCCCTCCTCGGCGGACTCCGTTCGAGCGCCCAGATGGTGTCGTACGAGATCGCCATGGGAATGTCGACCATCCCCGTGCTGCTCCTCGCCGGCAACGTGTCGCTCGGCGCCATCGTGCAGCAGCAGTCGTCGATGGGGTGGAATGTGCTGTCGCTCACGATCGCGTGGTTCACCTTCCTGGTGGCCGCCTTCGCCGAGACGAATCGCCTGCCGTTCGACCTGCCCGAAGCCGAATCGGAACTCGTCGCCGGCTATCACACCGAGTACAGCGGAATGAAGTTCTCGATGTTCTTCATCGCCGAGTACGCCAACATGCTCACCGTGAGCGGACTCACGGCGGTGCTGTTCTTCGGAGGCTGGGACATCCCCTTCACGCAGTGGGATAACACGGGGGCGTTCACGGTGCTCAAGACCGTCGCGACACTGCTCTCCATGATCGCGAAGGTGGGCTTCTTCATCTTCGTGTTCATGTGGGTGCGCTGGACCCTGCCGCGCTTTCGCTATGACCAGCTCATGTCGCTCGGCTGGAGCGTGATGTTGCCGGTCGCGCTCGCGTATATCGTCATCATTGCCGCAGTGACACTCGGCCTCGACATGTTCGGCGTGGCGCGCGGCCACCTGTTTTCGCTATCGCTTCTGGCGCTCAACGTGGGGCTGATCGCCATCCTGCTCGCCTGGCTGGACCGCGGAAAGCTGATCAGTCCCGCCAGCGCCCGCGTGGGTCCCACCGATCTCGATCGCCTGCGCGCGCGCGGGCTCGACTTGTCGCGCCGCCCGCTGCCCCCCTCCACCGAGACGGCGACCGCCTTTTCCTCCACGCCGGCGATGGCCAGCGGTGCGCCGGGCTCGCCGACAATGATCGCGGAGGGAGGCGTCTGATGGCCATCGGCGTGAAGGTCATGGAGCGCCCCCTCGAGCGCGTCAGCTACGTGCGCGCGACACTCAAGGGCATGGCGGTGACGCTCAAGCACCTCGTGGATCCGCACAAGGTGACCATGGAGTATCCCGAGACCAAGTGGGATCTCTCGCCACGGTGGCGCGGCACGCACCGTATGCTCACTACCGAGGACGGCAAGGCCAAGTGCGTGGCGTGCGGGCTCTGCCCGACCGTGTGCCCGGCCAACTGCATCAAGCTGACGCCCGGCGAGGACGAGCAGGGCAATCGCTACCCGCTCGTCTTCGAAATCGACGAATTCCGCTGCATCTTCTGCGGCTACTGTCAGGAAGTCTGCCCGGAAGAGGCGATTCACGTGGGTCGGCACTACGAGAACGCCGAATACGACCGCGCGTCGTTCGTGTACGATCTGGAGCGGCTCACCGCGCAGACGCACCCGGTGAGCGAATTGTGGGACCCTGCGAACCCGAAGGGCGAATGACCGGCTTCTTCGATTTTCAGTTCTACGTCTTCGCGCTGCTTGCCATCGTCTCGGCGCTGTTGTTCGTGACCCGCAAGAACCCGGTGCCGGCGGCGCTCTGGCTGGTGAACGTCATGTTCGCGCTGGCCGGACTGTACGTGATGCTCGATGCCCCGTTCGTCGGCGCCATCCAAGTGCTCGTGTACGCCGGCGCGATCATGGTGGTATTCGTGTTCGTGGTGATGCTCCTCAACCTCGGCAAGAACGAACTCACCGATCTGCGCTCCCTCGGCGCTTGGCTGGGCGCCGGTCTCATGGGCATCGCGCTGCTCGCGAATCTGCTCGTGGCGCAGCGCCACCGTTTGCCGCGCATCGCGTCTGCCCCGGCAGGCACCAACGTGGTGGAAGCCGTCGCCGCGTCGCTCTTCACCGACTATCTCGTGGCATTCGAACTGACGAGCATCGTGCTGCTCGTGGCGGTCGTCGGTGCCGTGCTTCTCGCCAAGAAGCGGGTGCAGGCATGATCACCGAAGCGCTCATCGTGTCCGCCATCCTCTTCGTAATCGGCGTCGTGGGGGTGCTCACGCGCCGCAACGCGATCATTCTGTTCATGTGCGCGGAGCTGATGCTCAACGCCGTGAATCTCAGTTTCGTGGCGTTCGCCAAGCTGCACAACGTGACCGGTCAGGTCTTCGTCGTGATGGTCATGACGATCGCGGCCGCCGAGGCGGCCGTGGGCCTGGCGATCATCATCTCGATCTTCCGGCACTTCGGTACGGTGGACCTCTCGAAACTCCGGGGCCTCCACGGATGATCGCGTCGCTGCTGCCGATTCTGATTCTGTTGCCGCTGCTCGGCTTCGTGGTGAACGGTACCATTGCCCTCACCCGGAAGGGCGCCGATGGCGAAGCGCCGTCCACCGCGCGTCACCCGCTGGTGACACTCGTGGGCCCGGGCGTGATCATCGCGGCCTTCGCGCTCGCGGCGGCGCTGTTCATGCGGATCCGTATGGGGCTGCCCGCACCCGCCGTGGTGTCGCTGGGCCAGTGGATGCCGGCAGGCAATCTGGTCGTCGATTGGAGCTTCCAGCTCGATCAGCTGTCGATGGTGATGGTGCTGGTGATCACCGGCGTGGGCTCGCTCATCCACCTGTTCTCTATCGGCTACATGCGTGACGACGCGGGGTACGCGCGATATTTCGCGTATCTCAATCTCTTCGTCGCCTTCATGCTGGTGCTGGTGCTGGGCGGCAGTTACCCCGTGATGTTCGTGGGCTGGGAAGGTGTGGGCCTCGCCTCATATCTGCTCATCGGGTTCTGGTTCGGCGAGAAGGCCAACGCCGACGCCGGCAAGAAGGCGTTCGTGGTGAATCGGGTCGGCGACTTCGGGTTCCTCGTCGCGATGTTCCTCATCTGGACGACCACCCAGACGCTCGACTTCATCGGTGCGCATGCAGCCCTGGCGGGCATGGCCGGCACGCCGGTGGTGCTGGCGATCGCCCTGTTCCTGTTCGTCGGTTGCGCCGGCAAGAGCGCGCAGCTGCCGCTGTATATCTGGCTCCCCGACGCCATGGCCGGCCCGACGCCGGTGTCGGCGCTCATCCATGCCGCCACGATGGTCACGGCGGGCGTGTATCTGGTGGCGCGCGCAGCACCGGTCTTCGCCGGGGCCCCCGAGGCCTCGCTCGTGGTGACGTCGATCGGTGCCCTCACGGCCCTCTTCGCCGCGACGATCGCGCTGCGCCAGTGGGACATCAAGAAGGTGTTGGCGTACTCCACCGTGTCGCAGCTCGGCTACATGTTCATCGGCGTGGGCGCCGGCGCGTACACGGCTGGCGTGTTTCACCTGGTCACGCACGCCTTCTTCAAGGCGCTGCTGTTTCTCGGCGCGGGGTCGGTGATTCATGCCATGCATCACGCGTATCACCACACCCACCGCCACGACGATCCGCAGGATCTGCGCAACATGGGCGGCCTCGCGAAGTTCATGCCGGCGACGGCCACGGCCATGACACTGGCGACGCTGGCGATCGCCGGCATCCCGCCGCTCGCCGGCTTCTTCTCGAAAGACGAGATCCTCGCGTCGGTGTTCAGTCGTACGCATGGTTCGCCGCTGGCAGCCGCATCCCTGCTTGGAGTGCCCGGCACGACGGTGCTCTATGCGGTGTACGGCATCGGGATGCTCACCGCGCTCCTCACCGCGATGTACATGACGCGCATGTTGCTCCTCGCTTTCTATGGGGCGAATCGTACGGGCGAGGCCGAGCGAGAGGCGCTGCACGAGGCGCCCGCCATCATGACGGCGCCCGTCCTCGTGCTGTCGCTGCTCACGGTGGCCGGTGGCTGGCTCAATCTCCCGAGCCTCATCCCCATCGGCCGCACCGGGTTGCTCGAACACTGGCTCGAGCCGGTGACCGGAGCGAGCGCGAAGCTGCTGGCCGGTACCACCCACCTCGATCACTCGACGGAGGTCGTGCTGGTGGCCGTCGCGACCGGCGTAGCCGTGCTCGGCATCGTGATTGCACTCGTCCTGTTCCGGAAGCCGATCGCCGACAAGGCGCACTCGCCGGCCGAAATGGGGCTGCTGGCCCGTGCTTACGGGGTGGACGCCCTGGTCGATGCGATCATTGTGCGCCCAGTTCAGGCACTGGCCGCCGTGGTGCTCGACCGTGGCGTCGATCGCGGGGTCGATCGGGGGTTCACCGCGGGCGGTTCACTGCTGACACGCACCGCGTCGCTCGTAGGCGCGCGCCTGCAGGACGGTGACGTCGGCAAGTACGCGTGGCTGCTCGCCGCCGGTGCGCTTGCGCTCATCGCCGCCATCACGTTGAGCTGATCGATGCGCGAACTTCTCCTCTCTCTCGGCGTGGATCATTGGGTCCTTCCCGCGCTGCTGGCGTGGCCCGTGGTCGCGGCCCTGCTGGTGCGCTTGTTCGGTCGCGATAGCGCCGCACAGGCAGACGGCGTCGGCACGAATGCCGGTGGCCTCGATGCCCGCGTCCTCACGCTCGGTGCCCTCGTCGTCGAGGCGTTCCTCGCGGTAGGCCTGTGGGGCGTCTTCGATCCCGCGCAGCGTGGTTGGCAGGCACGTATCGACCTGCCGTGGGTGGTCGATATCGGCGCCACTTTCAGCGCGGGCGTTGACGGGTTGTCACTCCCCATGGTCCTGCTCACTGCGCTCGTGGCGCCGCTCGCACTGCTCGGATCGTGGAACAACGTGCGTGTGCGGACACCAGCCTTCGGCGCGTTGGCACTGCTCCTGACCAGTGGGCTCGTCGGCGTGTTCGTTTCCCTCGATCTGCTCCTGTTCTATCTGGCCTGGGAGTTGATGCTAATACCTACGTATCTCTTGGTGGGCGTGTGGGGGGCGGCCGGCACGACCCGTGCCAGTCTCCGGTACGTCCTGTTTACGCTGATGGGTTCGCTGCTCATGCTCGTGGCGATCATTGCCCTGTGGACGCTGGGTGGCGGCACCACGCTGCATTTCGATGCGCTGCGTGAGGTGACGCTCACGCCGACCACGCAGTTGCTGATGTTCCTCGCCTTCTTCTCGGCCTTCGCCGTGAAGTCGGCGCTCGTGCCGTTCCATACCTGGCTCCCGGATGCGCAGGGGGCGGCGCCGACCTTTGCGGCCGTGACGCTGGGACTCAAGGTCGGCGCGTACGCGATACTCCGTTTCGCCATCCCGCTGTTTCCGGCCGCAGCCACCAACGCCACCGTGCGCAGTACGATTCTCGTCCTGTCGGTGATCGGCGTGGTATACGGCGCCCTGCTTGCCATGACGCAGCGTGATTTCAAGCGGATGATTTCGTACAGCTCCATCAGCCACTTGGGCTTCATCATGCTCGGCAGCTTCGCGCTCACTCAGCAGAGCGTGCAGGGAGCGGTGATGAGCATTGTGAACAGCGGGATCTCCACCAGTGCGCTCTTCCTGCTCGCTGGAATGCTCGAGGACCGTACCGGGACCACGGACCTCAAGGCCTTCGGTGGCCTTGCGCGGGCGGTGCCCTGGTTCGCGGTGATGCTCACCCTCGTCATGCTGTCGACCATCGCGCTCCCTGGCACGAACGGTTTTGTTGGCGAATTCCTCGTGCTGCTCGGCACCTACGCTGAAGAGCCGGTGTTCGCCGTGATTGCCACCAGCGGCGTGATCTTTGCAGCAGCGTATGGACTGCGCACCCTGCAGATGCTGTTGTTCGAATCCTTTGATGGCGCCCGCCACGCGGCGCTGCCCGACTTGTCCGGGCGTGAGAAGTGCGTAATGACGGCCTTCGCCGTCGCGATTGTGTACCTCGGTCTCGTTCCTCAGCCGGTGCTGCAGCGTGCCGAGCGCGCGTCTCGTGATCTCGTGGAGGCCGCGCGCTTCGGCCCGAACGCGCCGGTGCCGCTTCCCCCCGTCTCGTTGAACCGATGAGCGACATGCTGTCTGGCGCCGCACTCCTGCGCGCTCTGGCGCCCGAGTTGCTGTTGTCGGCCGGGGCGATGGTCATGCTCCTCGGCACTGTCTGGAGTCCGCAGGGTCAGGACCACGCGGGAGCCGAGGGCGCTGAACGTACCTCGACCATCGCCCGCTTCGGCATCGTGCTCTCGATGCTCGTCGGTCTCGTCGTCGTCATTGCCTGGGGCGACGGGGCGGCCGGCACCGCGGACCTTCGTATCGCCGGTGACGGGTTCCGCTGGGCCCTCGACCTCGTGATCCTCGCCGGCACCATCATGGCGCTCATCCTGCTCGAGGCCGATCAGGCGAGAAGCCGCGCCTACGGTCCCGAAGTCCCGGTGCTCATGCTGCTCGCGGCGGTGGGGATGATGGTGTTGGCGGCCGCCCGGGATCTCATGTTCGTGTTCCTCGGCATCGAACTCATGTCGATCGCGGTGTATGTCCTCGCTGGGGTGAACCGTCGCAGTGCGCGGGGCGCGGAAGCCGCCATCAAGTATTTCCTCCTCGGCGCCGTATCCACGGGTTTTCTCCTGTACGGCATTGCACTCTTGTACGGCGCCGTGGGCAGCACACGCCTGGCCGATATCGCGCAATGGGTCGCCGAGCACCGAGCGCTCTCTCCGTTGTTCATTACCGGGGCCGCGCTATTGCTGGTGGGACTGGCGTTCAAGGTGGCCGCCGCTCCCTTTCATCTCTGGACGCCTGACGTGTACGACGGTGCGCCCCTCCCCGTGACCGCCTTCATGGCGGCGACGGTGAAGACCGCCGCATTCGGGACATTCGCGCGTATCATGGTCGAGGCGCTGGGGGCGGCCGCAAACCGCTGGCATACGGCCTTGTGGTGGTTGGCGGTCGTGACGATGGTCGTCGGCAACGTATTTGCGCTGTCACAGCGCAACATCGTGCGCATGCTCGCGTACTCCAGCATCGCCCACGCCGGCTATCTCCTCGTTGCCATCGTGGTGGGCGGCAGTGCGGCGACGACGACCGTGGTGTTCTACATGGTGTCGTACACCCTCGCGACGATGGGCGCGTTCGGCGTGCTGATCGCAGTGAACGGCGGCCGGGACGCGTCACCCACGCTCGACGATATCGCCGGTTTGTGGCTCGTGCGCCCGTGGCTGGCGTCAGCGATGGCCGTATTCCTGCTGGCGTTCCTCGGAATGCCGCTCGCGGGAGGCATGGGATTCTTCGCCAAATGGTACGTGTTGCAGGCCGCGCTGCAGGCGACGGCGCCGCAGACGATTCTGGCCGTCGTGCTCGTCGTGACGAGCGCGATCTCCGCCGCGTACTATCTCCTGGTGGTGTCGGCCATGTTCATGCGCCCGCGCATGCCGGAGTCCCCGGCGCCGGGCACGACGTCCATGGCGCATGCGCTCGTGGCCATTACGGCCGCAGCGATTCTCGCGCTCGGCGTGTATCCGACGCCGGTCATCAACATGGCGCGACGGGCGCTCAGCAGTGCCACCGGCGCCCCGGAAGTACCGGCGGCACCCGCACCTCCCGGTGCGCGTCTGCAGGCGGCGACGCTCGACGTGTCACCTGCGAGCCACCGCCTCGCACGGTGATCCCTCGTCGACCGGCACGCGATAACTTTCACGCGCTGCCCCTCCGACATCCTTCGTTCGCACAGGCATGAGCATCAGTCAGACGATCTTCCGGCAGTACGACGTCCGTGGCATCGTAGGGACGGACCTCACCGAAGAAGTCGCGTACGGGTTGGGGCGCGGCTACGCCACGTTGCTCGCCCATCGGGGTATCAGCGGCGCGGTGGCAGTGGGTCGCGACAATCGCCCCAGCGGTACGGCGCTTCGCGACGCGCTCGTGCGCGGTCTAACCGAATGCGGGGTGGACGTGGTGGATGTGGGTGTCGTTCCCACGCCGCTACTGTACTGGGTGCTGCATCACGAAGTGGTGGTCGGTGGCATCCAAATCACGGGCTCGCACAATCCGCCCGAATACAACGGGTTCAAGATGTGTCTGGGCACAGCCTCCCTGCATGGAGAGGACATCCAGACGCTCTACCGCTTCATCGTGGGCGGCGAGCATCCTGCCGGGGCCGGTACGGTACGTCAGGTCTACATCATCGACCGTTACGTGCACGACATCGCCACGCGCGTCGGCCCCATCACGCGCTCGGACGGATCGCGCATCAAGGTGGTCTATGACTGCGGCAACGGGGCAGCGGCCCTCGTCGCGCCGCAGCTCTTCACGGCACTCGGCCTCGATGCCGTCGGCCTCTTCACCGAGAGCGACGGCACGTTCCCCAATCACCATCCCGATCCCACCGTCCCAGAGAACCTCGAGGACTGCATCGCGGCGGTACGGGCGCACGGCGCCGAGCTGGGCATTGCCTTCGACGGTGACGCCGACCGCATCGGCGTGGTCGACGCCAACGGCCGGATTATCTGGGGGGACCATCTCCTGATCCTCTACGCGCGCGACGTGCTCGCGCGGACCGGCGCGGGCCAGCCGATCATCTTCGACGTGAAATGCTCACAGGCGCTCACCGACGGCATCGAACAAGCCGGCGGCACGGCGGTGATGTGGAAGACGGGGCACTCGCTCATCAAGGACAAGATGAAGGCCATGCAGGCGCCCATCGCCGGTGAGATGTCGGGGCACATGTTCTTCACCGAGGGCTTCTACGGACACGACGACGCGCTCTATGCTGCGGCGCGACTGCTGCGCATCGTGGCCGACAGCGGCAAGCGTATCGACGAGCTGTTGGCCGACGTGCCGCACTTCGTGTCCACGCCGGAGATCCGCATCGACACCGACGATGCGACCAAGTTCGCCATCATGTCCAAGGCGGTGCCGCATTTTTCGTCGCTGTACGACGTGATCGACGTCGACGGCGTGCGGGTGCTGTTCGGAGACGGCTGGGGATTGCTGCGTGCCTCCAACACGCAGCCGGTGATCGTCGCCCGCTATGAGGCGCGATCCGAAGCGAGGCTCGCCGAGATTCGCGAAGTGATGGAGTCGTGGCTGCGCGCCCAAGGCGTCGCGCTCTGACGCCGGCATCGGAGCGCTGACATGGTGGTACGGACCTGGATGGTCGTGTTCGTGGCCGTTGCCGCGGTGCTGCTGCTGGTCGGGCGCACCGCGACAGCCATGTTCGTCGATCATGCGTGGTTCGAAGCCATGGGCGCGCCCTCGCTGTTCTGGGAGCAGGTCATCGACACTGCGCTGCTGCAGGGTGGTGCGTGGCTCGCCGGATCGCTCTTCGCCTTCGGCAACCTCCACGCGGTCCGGCGGACCATTCTCGCCGTCTCCGTGCCGTCTCGCGTGGCGAATCTCGAACTCACGGCCATGGTGCCCGGACGCCGGTTGCTCACCGCCACCATCGTACTATCCGTCATCGTGGGTGGCATGCTCGCGCTGCCGCTGACGAACTGGGAGACGCTGGCGATGGTGCGCCACGGCCTGCCATTCGGGGAGATCGAGGGGATCTTCGATCGCGACCTCGGTCACTACGTGTATTGGCTGCCCTTCGAGGATACCCTGTACCTGTGGTCGCTGGTGAGCGTGGTCGTGCTGACGGCTATGGTGCTGGTCCTGTACGCCCTCACGCGCTCGCTTCGTCTCGAGGGACGGCGCCTCGCGGTGAGCAGTCACGTCCGCCGACATCTCAGCGTGCTCGGTGCGCTTGTCCTTCTGCTACTGGCGTGGAGCTACCGACTCGACGCTTTCGATCTGCTGCTCGCCGGCAGCGGCCCGGACGGCCTGTTTCGCCGGGTCGATCATCGGGTCGCGCTCCGCGTGGACTCCGTGCTGGCGTATAGTTCCGCCATTGCCGCGCTCATCATCCTCCGGACCGGTTGGGTCGGGCAATTGCGCGCGGCGTTCGTGACGCTCACGGTCGTTCTGGTGTCCGCGGTGGGGCTCCGTCACGCCGTCCCGGCCATCCTGGAACGCGGCAACACCCTTGGCGATCCGGCACGCCGTGATGCCGACTACATCGCGGCGCGGGCGCTCTACAGCCGGCGCGCCTTCGATGCCGACGCCCTGCAGCCTCGCACCGACCGCGGCGCGATCGGCGACCTCGTCGTTCCGGCCGGGGACCTCGCGGCGCGCGCAAGTCTCTGGGACGAGGGCATGCTCGAGCACTCGCGTACCGTGGCGATGTCCGCTGCACGTACCGCCGACGGTGGGGGCGCCTCCGGCACTGGGCCTGAGCGCCGCAACGTGACACAAGCGACATCCACGGTGGTCGAAGCCGCGGTTCCAGGGTGGGTCTTCGAGCGCGGTCACATCATGGCGCTGCGGGTCGAGCAGCCGGTGGTTGGAAGCGGCGCATGGCGGGTGAGCCTCGCCGACGCCACGCAGCCCGTCCTGCGTGACAGTATCGTCGACCGACCGGATGCCGGCAGTGAGTCTGCCGCGCCCTGGCCGCTCGTCGCCCCGGGGCTATCGGGTGCGCGCCTGCTCGATGCGTCGTCCTCACCCGAAGTCGCCGGAGCACGGCTCGATACCAGGCTGGCCCGTATCGCCCATGCGTGGGCCCTGCGCGACATCGCGTTGCTCGGTGCCGATTCCGCCGTGTCGACGCCGCGGCTCGTCGTGCATCGCGACGTGCGTGACCGCGTACGCCGGCTGGCGCCCGTCTTCGAACAGGGCACCACGGTACATCCGGTGCGCGACCGCGGCACGTTGCATTGGGTGCTGCATCTCTACAGCGCCTCCGACCGATACCCATTCAGTCAGCGCTGGCAGGTGGGCGATGGCGTGTTCACGTACTACAAGTTGGCCGCCACCGCGATCGTGGACGCCACGACCGGTCGCGTGACACTCGTGCCGGTCGCGAGCCCCGACGCGATGGCCCGCACATGGATGACGCGCCTGCCGCGCCTCTTTACCCCCGTGAGCGCGTTGCCCGCATCTTTGGTGTCACAGCTGCCGCCGGCGAGCGATGCCGCCGAGCTCCAGCTGCGGACCTTCGCCCGCTACGGATCACGCACCGACGGGCCTGTTCGTCGCCATGCCCCTGACAGCGCCTTCGTCGGCGGGCCGGGAGCGCCCATCATGATCGCCCGCGACGGTGCCGACGTACCGGCGTGGACGTTGCCCCTGCTCGACGAACACGACGCGGTGGCCGGCGTGGCCACCGTCGTCGGCGGCGCAGAGCGTGCCACCGTGTGGATCCGCACCGGGGCCCCAACGGTGAGCTGGCCGGCATTGCTGGCAACGCTGCGCCAGGCCCTCGACCGTGCGATCGGGAGTGCTCCCGAGAAAACCATGGCCACGTCACCGCGCAGCGGGGCGCTGCTGCCCGCCGGGCGGATGGGATCGGTCCCCGACCCTGAAGGACGAGGCGCACCCGATACGACGCGCGCCGCGGCACGCGTCCGTTTCGGACGCCCCGAGGCCGTAATCACCTCGCGCGGGACGCTGTTCGTGCTGACGGCCATGGGGGCCGGCGCCGACGGGGCGCCGCTCGTGCGTGCCGTGGCGATAAGCGATGGCGTACAGGTCTACGTGGCCCGGTCGCTCGCCGAAGCGCTGCGTGCCTTCGGCGAGACCGTCGAGGATTCCGTAGGGGGTCCGGCAGCGCCCATGGGACTCGCGCAGAGCGCGCCGGGACGAGAAGCCGCCCGTCGCTGGTACGACGCCATGCGTGAGGCGCTGAAGCAGGGTAACTGGAGTGCGTTCGGGGCAGCGTTCGACAGCCTTGGACGTAGCTTGGGAAGACCGCCGCAGTGATTGCGGCCGGGGCGTCCACCGATGGTTCACGGGGGCCGTTCCGTCAGCTAGCATTGAACCACTGACATTCCCCAGTCTTTGGAGAGCGCGTGAACCTACACGAGTATCAGGCGAAGGAGCTGTTGCGGGCGGCCGGTGTGCCGATCCCGCCCGGCGAAATCGCCACGACCCCCGATCAGGCGGAAGCCATCGCCAAGCAGTACGGCACCGCGGTTATGGTGAAGGCGCAGGTCCATGCCGGCGGTCGCGGCAAGGCCGGCGGCGTGAAGTTCTGTCCCACGCCGGACGCCGCGAAGGAGAAGGCAACGGCGATCCTCGGCATGACCATCAAGGATCTGACGGTCGAGAAGGTGCTCGTCACCGTCGCCGCCGACATCGGCTCCGAAGCGTACGTCGGCATCATTGTCGACCGCGCCACCAAGAAGCCGGTGTTCATGGTCTCGGCCGCCGGCGGTATCGACATCGAAGAAGTTGCGGCCACCACACCGGAGAAGATTCTCTATCACCCGGTGGACACGCGCTACGGCCTCCTGCCGTTCGAAGCGATGCGCATGGGCTTCTTCCTGTACAAAGACGTGAAGCTCGCGCGTCAGGCGGCGAAGATCATGCAGCAGCTCTACACGGCGTTCATGAACGCCGGCTGCTCGCTCGCCGAGATCAACCCGCTCGTGATGACGCCGCAGGGTGAGCTCATCGCCGTGGACGGCAAGATGGTGATCGACGACAACGAACTCGATCGTCGGCCGGCTATCGCCGCCCTGCGCGACGAGAGCAGCGAAGCGCCAAGCGAAGTGGACGCACGCAACGCGAACCTCACGTTCATCAAGCTCGACGGCAACGTGGGCTGCGTGGTGAACGGCGCCGGCCTCGCAATGGCCACCATGGACCTTGTGAAGTATTACGGCGGTGAGCCGGCCAACTTCCTCGACATCGGTGGGTCGTCGAACCCGGAGAAGGTCGTCAACGCGCTGCGCATCATCACGTCGGATCCGAACGTGAAGTGCATCCTCTTCAACATCTTCGGCGGCATCACGCGAACCGACGACGTCGCGAACGGCATCGTCACCGCAACGAAGCAGAACCCGCTGAAGGTGCCGATCGTCATTCGTCTCACCGGTACCAACGAGGAACTGGCGTTGCAGATCCTGAAGGAGAACGGCTTCTCGGCGTCGAGCGATATGGACTCGGCTGTGCAGCGCGCCGTGGAACTCGCCACCCAGGGAGGTGCGGCGTGAGCATCTTTATCGACAAGAGCACCAAGCTGGTGGTGCAGGGCATCACGGGCCGAGACGGCTCGTTCCATGCCAAGCAGATGATCGAGTACGGTACGCAGGTTGTGGCTGGCGTGACGCCGGGCAAGGGTGGCCAGCAGTTCGAAGGCACGGCGCCCATCTTCGACACGGTACACGACGCGGTGCAGGCGACCGGTGCGAATACGTCGGTCATTTACGTACCGCCGATGTACGCGGCCGACGCCATCATGGAAGCCGCAGCGGCCGGCGTGAAGTTCATCGTCTGCATCACCGAAGGCGTGCCGGTACTCGACATGACGCGCGTGTATCCGTACGTGAAAGAGCATGGCGCGCGCCTGCTCGGCCCCAACTGCCCGGGGCTCATCACGCCGGGCGAGAGCAAGGTCGGCATTATTCCGGGCCGCATCTGCGCGCCGGGGCCGGTGGGTGTCGTCAGCCGTTCGGGCACGCTCACGTACGAAGTCGTGAACGCACTCACGAAGGCCGGCATCGGCCAGAGCACGTGCGTCGGCATCGGCGGTGACCCGATCAATGGCACCAACTTCATCGACTGCCTCGCAGCGTTCGAAAAGGATCCGAACACCAAGGCCGTGGCGATGATGGGGGAAATCGGCGGAACGGACGAGCAGGAGGCCGCCGACTTCGTGAAGAACCACATGACCAAGCCGGTCGTGGGCTTCATCGCCGGCCAGACCGCCCCGCCGGGCCGCCGCATGGGCCACGCGGGGGCCATCATCTCGGGCTCGGCCGGCACGGCGGCCGAGAAGATCGAGGCCTTCAAGGCCGCGGGTATGGGCGTCGCCCAGCGTCCGGTGGACTTCGTGGAGCTGATCCAGGCCCGTCTTTCCTGACGGCCCCGGTTGGTTATCTTGCGCGCGGCGGGGGCTCCGGCTCCCGCCGCGCCGTTTTTGGGGCGCTCGTTTCCACCTCTCAGACCAATCCCGGACCATGGCTGGCCGTCGCACTCTTACGATCGTCAAGCCCGACGCCTTTGGCGCCGGCAACGCGGGCAACATCATCGCCCTTCTCGAAAGCCAAGGCTTCACGGTGAAGGCAGCGCGCGTCATGCACCTCACCACCGCCCAGGCGGGCGCGTTTTACGAAGTCCATGCAGCCCGCCCGTTCTTCGGGGAGCTGGTGGAATTCATGACCAGCGGTCCGTGCATGCCCATGATCCTCGAGAAGGACGATGCGGTGGCGGCGCTCCGCACGGCGATTGGCGCCACGGACCCGGCCGAAGCGGCCGAGGGCACGGTGCGCAAGCTGTACGCCGAGTCGAAGGGCAAGAACGCTATCCACGCCTCCGATTCGGACGAGAATGCAGCGCGTGAGGCGCGCTTCTTCTTTGCCGAAGCCGACGTGATCGCGTAAGGCGCCCGGCAGGGTGAGCGGTGGGCGTTATGAGGCCGCCCCGCTCTCTCGGCCAGCTAACTCTATTCCGGGGCATGACTTGCCCTCGGCGTGGAGAGGCGGGGAAGGCGACGCCAGCCCTTGTGTCAGGGGGGCTGGCGTTCTACGTTACATGGCTATGCTGTGCTTTGACATCCGCACTCTGGAAGCCCGCGCCGAAAGCGTCGATGGGACGTTGGACGCCCGGGATTCCGTGTGGGAGGCAGGCGATTCGCGTCCGGTCGATCCCGGGGTGCACGTGATTGGCCGTCTCTCGAGTGCGGGGCAAGGTCGCTTTTACTTCAGCGGCCGGTTCGAGGGCAGTGCGGTGGCCGAGTGCCGGCGGTGTCTGGCTGAAACCACCGTGTCGGTGTCCGACGACGTGCAGTTGATCTTCGCCCAGTCCGGAGAGGACGAGGCGGAGGAAGACGATGTCGTGGTGATTCCGGCAGGCGAACGCGAACTCGATCTGCGCCCGGCAATGCGTGAGGAGTGGCTGCTGGCCGTTCCGTCATTCGCGCTGTGCCGGCAGGATTGCCTCGGTTTGTGTCCGAACTGCGGCGCCGATCGCAACACGGGGGACTGCACCTGTCTCCCAACAACTGATCCCCGGTGGGACGCGCTGCGCAATCTGCGCTGAGCGTCCTCCGGTCCTTACGTCTCGAAAAGTTCAGGTCAGCATCCCATGGCCGTACCGAAGCGCCGTACCTCGAAGCGGCGGAAGCGCGCCCGTAACACGCACAAGACCGCGCCCGCCATCGTGATCCAGTCGTGCCCGCAGTGCGGCACGGCCAAGCGTCCGCACCGCGTTTGCGCGGAGTGCGGATACTATGCGGGCGAGCAGCGGGTAACGGCGCAGGAAGCGTAAGCTTGGCGCGCATCGCCGTGGATGCCATGGGGGGCGACTTCGCTCCCCGGGCCCCCATCGCAGGCGCCATCCAGGCGCTCGGCGCCCTGGCTCCCGAGCACCATGTCGAACTCGTTGGTCAATCCGCCGTCATCGAGGCCGAACTCGACGCGCTGTTGCGTGGTGAGTTCGCCGAGTTGGCGGGCGTTCGTGGGCGCATCAGCATCGTCGAAGCGCCCGACGTCATCGCCATGACCGACAAGCCCTCCGTGGCGCTGCGTGGGAAGACCAACAGTTCCATGGTGCAGGGAATCAAGCGCGTGGCCGACGGACATGCGCACGGTTTCGTGTCCGCCGGCAATACGGGTGCGCAGATGGCCGCCTCGCTGGTGCTGCTCAAGCTCCACGCCGGCCTCACGCGCCCCGCCATCGGCACGATTTTCCCGACCAAGCGCAGTCCCGTGCTGGTCCTCGACGTCGGCGCCAACGTCGACTGCGCCGCCGAGGAGCTGGTGCAGTTCGCGCGCATCGGCACCGTGTACGCGCACGCGCTGCTCGGCCGAGACCGGCCGGCCGTCGGGCTGCTCTCTATCGGTGAGGAGCCGGAGAAGGGCAATCAGGCCGTCAAAGAAGCACATCAGCGCCTGCTTGGCGCCGGACTCCACTTCCTCGGCAACGTCGAGGGACGCGATATCCCGCAGGGCGAGTGCGATCGCGGCGCGATCGACGTCGTGGTCTGTGATGGGTTTACCGGCAACATCCTGCTCAAGTTCATGGAGAGCATCGGCCCGGTGCTCATCGGCTTGGTGTCGCAGGTAGCCAACCTCGACCCGCGCCACATTGCCGGGTCGCTCAAGCAGCTCGATGTCGACGAATACGGCGGTGCGCCCCTGCTTGGGGTGCGCGGTGTGTCCATCATCTCGCACGGGAAGAGCTCCCCACGCGCCATCAAGAACGCCATTCACGTGGCGGTGCGCGCATATGAGTCGGGAATGACCGACGAAATCGGCCGCCGGCTCGCCGAGTCGATGCCGCAGGCCACCGCCTCCGGAACCGTCTAGATGAAGCGTCCCTTCTCGTACATCGCCGGCACCGGCCATGCCGTGCCGGCCAAGGTGCTGACGAACCACGACATCGCGGCGATGGGCGTGGACACCAACGACGAGTGGATCGTCGAGCGCACCGGCATCCGCCAGCGTCACATTGCCGAACCCGGTGAGTCGCTCACGTCGCTCTGCGCGAAGGCGTCACAGCAGGCGATGGCGAGGGCCGGGGTCCAGGCGGGCGAAATCGATGTGATCATCGTCGGTACCGCGTCCCCCGACCATCTGCTGCCGTCGCAGGCTGTCGAGGTGCAGCATGCGCTTGGTGCGTCTCGCGCGGCGGCATTCGACGTCGCCTCGGCGTGCTCCGGCTGGCTGTACGGTGCAATTGTGGGTGATTCCATGATCGCCAGCGGCTCGGCCGACACCGTGCTCGTCATCGGCGCGGAAAAGCTGAGCGCCATCGTTGACTGGACCGATCGCAATACCTGCATCCTCTTCGCCGACGGCGCCGGCGCCACCGTGCTGCGTCGCGCCAAGGGGGAGAAGAGGGAAAAAGGCATCCTCTCCACGTTCATGCGCTCCGACGGCGCGCTCACCGAGCTGCTGTGGCGTCCAGCCGGCGGCGGGGCGGAGAAGGTCTCGCCTGACGTACCGGGCCGTGCCTGCATCCAGATGGCTGGTCGCGAGGTGTTCAAGCACGCTGTGCGCTCCATGGCCGAAGCAACGGACCGGGCGCTCGACAGCGCGCGCATCACGGCCGCCGATGTCGATCTGCTCATCCCGCATCAGGCGAACGTGCGCATCATCGAAGCGACGGCGAAGCACGCCGGCATTCCGATGGACAAGGTGTTCGTGAACGTCGACCGCTTCGGCAACACGTCGGCGGCCTCTATCCCCATCGCGCTCAATGATGCGATGGAGCAGGGGCGGATTCGCGAAGGGAACACCGTGTTGTTCGCCGCCTTCGGCGCGGGCTTCACGTGGGGCTCTCTGGTCGCCCGCTTCTGAGCCCGTCGCGATCGGGCGCGCGACGCCCCGGCTGCTGATCATCGACCTCTCGCTTTACGATCGACATGGAATACGTATTCCTGCTTCCCGGCCAGGGATCGCAGAAAGTGGGGATGGGCAAGGATCTCTACGAGGCCTTTCCGGCCGCCCGCGATGCATTCCACGTGGTGGACGACGCCGTCGGGGCCGCGCTGTCGACGCTGGCCTTCGAGGGCCCGGCCGACGAGCTCACGCGCACCGTGAACGCGCAACCAGCCCTGTTGTCGCACAGCGCCGCCGTGTGGGCCGTCATTCGGGAGACGGTGGGCGGCCGCCTCGCCGGTGCCGCCGGGCATTCACTCGGGGAGTTTTCCGCGTACCACGTGGCAGGAACGCTCGATCTGGGGGCCGCCGCGCGCATCGTGCGCCGTCGGGGCGCCCTCATGTACGAGCAGGGGGTGCAACGGCCCGGGGCCATGGCTGCCATCCTCGGCGTGCTTACAGCCTCCATCGACGACCTGTGCGCCCGGGCCTCGGCCGAGCGGGGCCTCGTCGTACCGGCCAATTACAACAGCGAAGAGCAGGTGGTGATCTCCGGCGAAGTCGCCGGGGTGGAACGCGCGATGGAGCTCGCCAAGGAGGCGGGCGCCAAGCGCTGCCTTCCGCTCCCGGTGAGCGGCGCGTTTCATTCGCCGCTCATGGCGCCGGCGGTGGAAGGGCTGTCGCGCGCGCTGCAGGCCGAGACGTGGCATGACCCGTCGGTGCCCGTAGTCGCCAACGTGAACGCGGAAGCCATCACCAGCGCGGCGACGGCGCGCGACCTGCTCGTGCAGCAGCTCACGGCGCCCGTGCAGTGGACACGGGTGATGCGCACGCTCGCCGATCGCTTTCCAGACGCCACGTTCGTGGAGATCGGCAGCGGGGCCGTCCTCACAGGGCTGGCGCGCCGGATCGCGCCTTCGGTGAAGACCATGGCCGTCGGGACGGTGTCCGAGGTCGAGAAGTTCATCGAGTCCGTTACCTCCAACTCCTGAGAGGCACTCACGTTATGGCGGCGGGTTTGCGAATCGATCTCACCGGGCGGGTGGCGCTCGTGACGGGCTCCACGCGTGGCATCGGTCGCGCGATTGCGACGGCGCTTGCCAAGGCGGGGGCGCGCGTGGCGGTGACCGGGCGCGATCAGGGCAAGGCCGACGAGGCAGCGGCCGAGATTGCCGCGGCGACGGGCGTCGATGTGCGCGGCTACGGGGCCGATGTGACGGAGGTCGCCCAGGCCACCGCGCTCGTCGAGCGGGTGGAGAAGGATTTCGGCCAGCTCGACATTCTGGTCAACAACGCCGGCCTCACCCGTGACAACCTGCTCATGCGGCTCAAGGACGACGATTGGGACGCGGTGATCAACGCGAACCTGCGAGGCGCCTTCGCGACCTGCCGGGCCGCGACGCGCGGCATGATGAAGCGCCGTTGGGGCCGCATCATCAACGTGGCCAGCGTGGTGGGGCTGATCGGCAACAAGGGACAGGCGAACTATGCGGCCAGCAAGGCCGGGCTGATCGGCTTGACCAAGTCGATCGCCAAGGAGCTCGCCTCGCGGAATATCCTGGCCAACGTCATTGCGCCCGGATTCATCGAGACGGACATGACGGCGGCCATGACGCCCGAAGCACGGGCGACCATGAGCGCGGGCATTCCGCTCGAGCGGCTCGGCACCCCCGACGATATCGCTGGCATGGTCGTGGTGCTGGCCTCCGACCTGACCGGTTACGTGACCGGACAGGTCTTCGTGGTGGACGGCGGCCTGGTGATGTGATTCGGGCGTCCGGGGCGGGGGATTTCCGGCCGGTCTTCCCGGCAGGCCCTCCCTGTGACGCCGTGCCATGGCTAAGTTCCCCATTCTCACTCCAACTACTCAGAGGAACCGTTCCCATGTCGGATAACGCGTCGAAGATCAAGGATATCATCGAGAAGGAACTCGGCGTTGAGCGCGAGAAGCTCACCCCCGAGGCGAGCTTCATCGAAGACCTCGGCGCTGACTCGCTCGATATCGTCGAACTGGTGATGGAGTTCGAGAAGGAATTCAACATCGACATCCCGGACGAGGATGCCGAGAAGCTGCGCACCGTGGGTGACGCCATCGCATACCTCGAGGCGAAGGTCGCGGGCTGATGCGGCGGCGGGTCGTCGTCACGGGTCTTGGGGCGATCACGCCCGTCGGCAACGACGTGGCGACGACCTGGCAGTCGCTGCTGGGCGGAGTATCCGGGGGTGCGCTGATCACCAGATTCGATGCGTTGGACTTCAAGGTGAAGTTCGCGTGCGAGGTGAAGGGCTTCGATGTCGGTCAGTACATGGACCGGAAAGAGGCCAAGCGTGCCGACCTCTTCACCCAGTACGCCATGGCCGCTTCGGTGCAGGCCATGCGCGATGCGGGGCTGGAGCCGGGCGGATATGTCCCCGAAGACTTCGGGGTCATCATCGGGAGCGGGATCGGTGGTCTGACCACGATGGAAGACCAGCACTCGGTGCTGCTGCAGTCGGGCAACCGGCGTATTTCGCCCTTCTTCATTCCGATGTACATCGCCGATATCGCGGCGGGGGTGGTGTCCATGCGCTTCAACGCCAAGGGCCCCAACTTTGCCACGATGTCGGCCTGTGCCACCAGTGCGCACGCCATCGGCGAGGCCTTCCGCACGATTGCGTACGGTGACGCCGACGTGATGCTCTGCGGCGGGACCGAAGCGTCCGTATTGCCCATGGCGATTGGCGGCTTCGGCAACATGACCGCCCTGTCGGAGCGGAACGATTCGCCGGCAACGGCGTCGCGCCCCTTCGATGCGACTCGCGACGGGTTCGTGCTCGGCGAAGGCGCCGGCGTGGTGGTGCTCGAGGTGCTCGAGCACGCGCTGGCGCGAGGCGCGCGCATCTACGGCGAGGTGGTGGGGTACGGAGCCACGGGTGATGCGTACCACCTCACCGGTCAGCCCGAGGCGCACGAGGGGTTGCAGCGGGCCATGCGCAAGGCCATGCGCGACGCCAGTCTGGCGCCCACCGATGTCACGTACATCAATGCGCACGGCACGTCCACGCCGCTCAACGATCCCAACGAGATCAAGGGCATCAAGGCCGTGTTCGGTGAGCACGCCTACCAACTGTCCGTCAGTTCGACCAAGTCGGCCACCGGGCACATGCTCGGCGCGGCTGGCGGTGTGGAGTTCATCGCCTGTGCGCTGGCCATGCGCGACGGTATGATTCCTCCCACGATCAACTACAGCACCCCCGATCCGGAGTGCGATCTCGATGTCACGCCAAACGTGCCCAAGGCGCGTACGGTCGATGTCGCGCTCTCGAACAGCTCCGGTTTCGGTGGTCACAACGTCTCGATCGCGCTCCGACGCTGGCACGGGTAAGCCCGTCGGGGCGTATATCGAGGTGATGCGCGGCATGTCGCCGTGCCGAAGCCCGGATGAGTCCTGATGCCGCTCGCGGTACCGTTCCACCTCGACACGCTGCGTGATCCTGCGCTGCGCCCGATCGGCGAAAAGCTGATTCGTGGCGAGCGCCTGTCCATTGCGGACGGCGTCACGCTGTACACGAGCCCCGACCTCCTCGGAGTCGGGGCCATGGCCGACGCGGCCAACCGCGCGCGCCATGGCGACCGCGTCACCTTCGCGGCCAATCAGCATATCAATCCGACCAACATCTGTGTCCTGCGGAAGACGTGCGTTTTCTGCGGCTACGCGCGCCTGCCCAAGGAAGAGGGCGCCTACCGCTATTCGCTCGACCAGGTTCTCGACGAATCCGACCGCGCCGACGGCACGATCACGCGCGAGTTTCACATCGTGGGCGGCCTCGATATGCAGGCCGGTCTCGAGTACTACACGACGATGTTCCGCGCCCTCAAGGCGCGCCACCCGCAGGTGCACATCAAGGCGCTCACCGCCGTCGAGATCGCGCACATCGCGCGCATCGAAAAGATGAGCCGCGAGGCTGTGCTCCTCGCCCTGCGTGACGCCGGCCTCGATACCATGCCGGGCGGCGGCGCCGAGACGTTCAGCGCCGCCGTGCGCGAACAGATTGCCGACAAGAAACTCGGTGGCACCGATTACATCGACGTGCATCGTGCGGCGCACAAACTCGGCATTCGCAGCAACTGCACGATGCTCTACGGGCACGTCGAAACCATCCAGGACCGGATGCAGCATCTCGACATGCTGCGCACGCTGCAGGATGAGACAGGTGGCTTCCTCGCCTTCATCCCGCTGGCGTATCATCCCGACGACAACGAGCTCGGCGTCACGCTCGGCCGCCAGGGCACGAGCACCACGGGCGCCGACGACCTGCGCAATCTGGCGGTGGGACGGCTGTTCCTCGACAATTTCGAGCACATCAAGACGCACTGGATCATGGTTACCACCCCGGTGTCCCAGATCGCGCTGCACTTCGGCGTGAACGACATCGAGGGCACCGTGGTGCGCGAGAAGATCTATCATGCCGTCGGGGCGAACACGCCCCAGGGTATGACCTTGCCGCAGTTGCTCCAGCTGATCCGCGGTTCCGGGAAGCTGCCCGCCGAGCGGGACTCGTTCTATCGCGTGATCCGCGAGTTCGCCCCGGACGATACCGGCGAGGGGATCACCGCGCCGGCCGACGCACTCGCGCCCGCCGCGTCCTGACCATGACCACCACGGGGCGCGACATGCTGCGGGTGGGCCGCATCCGATACATCAACTGCTACCCGGTCTACGGGGCCATCGACCGCGGCATCGTGCCGCTTGCGGGGGAGTTGGTGGACGGGGTGCCCACGCAGCTCAACCGCCTCATGGCCAGCGGCGACATCGACATCAGCGTCGTCTCGGCGGTCGAGTACGCGAAGGACGCCGACCGGCTCCTGCTGCTCCCGGAGCTGGGTATCACCAGTGACGGCCCCGTTCGCAGCGTCATGCTCTTCAGCAAGCGTAACGCTCGCGATCTCGGTGGGCGCCGCGTCGTGGTGAGCCGCAGCAGCATGACCTCCGTGCACCTGCTCGAACTGCTGTTCGAGCACGTGTGGAAGTGCCGTCCGGAGTTCGTTCCGGGCGACGCGGAGATGGGCGACATTGCGCGGTTCGGCGACGAGGCGCACGACGCCCGCCTCGTGATCGGCGACGCCGCTCTCAAGCTGTTCGACGCCGCGAATCGCGGCGGCATATGGGCCGAGCGGTATCCCGTCATCGAGGATCTTGGGGCGGCGTGGAAAAACTGGACGGGATTGCCGTTCGTGTTCGCCGTGTGGGTCGCGCAGCGTCACACGCCGGTGCATGCAGCGTTGGGTGCCCACGCGTCGCTCATCGCCTCGCGCGATTGGGGGCTCACCCACCTCGACCAGCTGTCGGCACAAGCGGCGCTCGCCAGCGGTGTGCCCGTCGAAACGTGCCGCGAGTATTTCGCCGGTCTCGATTACCGGCTGTCGTACCCGCATCTCGCGGGGCTCACCGAGTTCTTCCGTCGACTCGTACTGGCAGGTCGCGTACCGGACGGTTCGCTGGCCTTCCTCCCCGCCGCCTGACCGACATTCTGCACCATACACGTGACCGTCATGCGTGACCTTCTCGATTTCTATACCAACGCGCCTCTCCTGGAGCTCGGCCTCGAAGCCGACCGCGTCCGCGAGCAGAAGCACCCGCACGGTATCGTGACCTATATCGTCGATCGCAACATCAACTACACGAACGTGTGTGTGGCCGACTGCGGCTTCTGCGCCTTTTACCGTCGGCCGAAGCATGGCGAGGGCTACACGCTGTCGTACGAGCAGATCGGCCAGAAAATCGAAGAGACGAAGGCGCTCGGCGGTGTGCAGATCCTCATTCAGGGCGGGCACAATCCGTACATCCCGTTCGAGTGGTATCTCGATCTGTTGCGGTACATCAAGAGGTACCACCCCATTCACATTCACGGGTTCTCGCCCAGTGAGGTGGATTTCTTCTCGACGCGCTTCCGCATGGATGCGACCGAGGTGATCCGCGAGCTCAAGGCCGCGGGGCTCGACAGCATCCCCGGCGGCGGCGGGGAGATTCTCGTGCAGCGGGTGCGTGACATCGCGGCCCCCAAAAAGGCGGGCGCCGATCGCTGGCTCGAGATCATGGAGTTGGCGCACAACGCCGGGATGAAAACGTCGGTCACCATGATGTACGGTATCGGCGAGACGCTCGCCGAACGCATCGAGCATCTTCAGCGTGTGCGCGACTTGCAGGCGCGCACCAACGGGTTCACGGCCTTCATCACGTGGCCGCTGCAACCCGAGAACACCCCCACCATGTCGCACATGCCCAAAACCGACGCGACGACGTATCTGCGCACCGTGGCGATCTCGCGCATCGTGCTCGACAACGTGCCCAACCTGCAGTCGAGCTGGGTGACGATGGGTATGAAGGTGGGGCAGATGGCGCTCAAGTTCGGCTGCAACGACTTCGGCTCGCTCATGATCGAGGAAAACGTCGTATCAGCGGCCAACACCACCCATCGCACCACCACCGACGAACTCGATCGCCTCATCGTCGACGCAGGCTTCACGCCGGCGCGCCGACGGCAGGACTACTCGATCATTGCCGATGCTCCGGCCACGGCGGCGGCGTGACGTCCGCGCCCCAATCGGTGATTGTGAACACCCGCGTGGGCATCGGTTACGATTCCCACCGCTTCGGGGAGGGCGGGCCGATGCGACTCGGGGGTATCGACATTCCCGGCGACGTACACTGCGCAGGCCACTCGGATGGTGATGCAATCTGTCACGCCGTTACTGATGCCATTCTCGGGGCCGCCGCGTTCGGCGACATCGGTCAGATGTTTCCCGATACGGATCCCGCCAACAAGGGCAAGGACTCCATGGTCATGCTCAAGGCCGCCGTGCAGCGCCTGTGGGATGCCGGGTATCGCGTTCACAACGTGGACGTGACGGTCATCGCGCAGCGGCCGAAGATTGGGCCGCATCGCGAGGCGATGCGGGCGGTGCTGTGCGACGCACTTCGCATTCCGCATGATCAGGTGTTCGTAAAGGGAAAGACGAATGAAGGCATGGGATGGATCGGTCGGGAGGAAGGGCTCGCCGTGATGTGTACGGCGACCATTCATGGCAGCTGATCGCGGCAACGGTCACGCATTCGGCCCACGCTGTACATGAACGCGCTTCTCGCCTGGCTGGCCACGTTACCCGATCCGCTGCTGTACGGCGCACTCGTCCTTGCCGCGTTTGCCGAAAACGTCTTTCCGCCACTCCCGGCGGACACCGTCATCGCTCTTGGCGCGTTCGTGGCGGCGCGCGGCAACGGGACGGCGTTCGGCGTGTGGAGCGCCACCATGCTTGGTAACGTCGGGGGAGCGATGCTCATGTACGGCCTCGGGCACCGCTACGGCCTGCCATGGCTCATCCGCCGTTTCCCGAGCGTGGTGTCGCCATCCGCGGCGGATCGATTCGCCGAACGCTTTCAAACGCAGGGCATGGTGGCAGTGGTGGTGAGTCGTTTTCTCCCGGCCGTGCGCGCCCTCGTGCCACCGATGGCCGGTGCGCTCGGAATCGGGGCGGCGCGCGCGGCAATCGCCATGACGCTTGCCTCCGGCGTCTGGTACGGGGGGATCTGCACCCTCGCGTTCCGCGCGGGAGCCAGTGCCGATGCTTTGCTGGTGCGCATCGCCGAGCAGCAACGAGCGATCGGGCTCGTGGCAGCGTCTATCGTGGTAATCGCCGGCGGCGTGCTCTGGGGGCGGCGGCGTGCCCGCCGCACGTCGGGAGAAGACGGACAATGAGCGACTCCACGCCCACACCCGCATCCGATGGCCAAGTCGGCGCCCTGCGCCGCGGTTTTCACCTGCAGGTATTCGAGGACGCCCTGGCGCTCGAGCAAGGGGCCTCCCCGCGCACCATCGAGGCGTATCGCCGCGACGTCGTCCGCTGCGCGGCCTACTTGCGAGAGCAGGGGATCACCACCGCACACGACATCACGCCGGCGGCGCTCCGCGCATTCGTGTACCATCTCAAGGATCTCGGGCTGGCCGGCAGCTCCATCCGCCGCAACATCTCGGCGCTGCGCACGTGGTTCCGGGTGCTGCTCGCGGAAGGCCTCGTACACGCCGACCCTACCGAGCGTCTCGACTCTCCGCAGCGCTGGCGCACACTTCCCGAGGTCCTCTCGGTGGACGACGTAACGCGACTGCTCGCAGCGCCACAGCTCGACGAGCGGCTCGCGTTCCGCGACCGGGCCATGCTGGAGCTCGCGTATGGCGCAGGCTTGCGGGTTTCGGAGTGGATCGGTCTCGCCGTGAAGGACGTCCTGCTCGAAGACGGCCTCGTGCGGGTGTTCGGCAAGGGCAGCAAGGAGCGTCTCGTTCCTATCGGCCGGTCGGCTATCGGCGCGGTGGCGGTGTACACGCGGGAACTGCGTCCCGTGCTCGAGCGGGGGGCCGGCAAGGGCGTTCTCTTCCTCAACGGTCAGGGGAAACCGCTCACCCGGATGGGGGCCTGGAAGATCTTGCGCAAATACGTCGAACAAGCGGGCATCGAGAAGCCTGTCTCTCCGCACACGCTGCGCCATTCGTTCGCGACCCACCTGTTGGAGGGCGGTGCCGACTTGCGCGCGGTACAGGAGATGCTGGGACACGCTGACATCGCGACAACACAGATCTACACGCATGTGGATCGTGAGTATCTTCGGAGCGTACACAAGCAGTTCCACCCGCGTTCCTGAATTCCGGCGCACCCATGCTCCTCGTCATCGACAACTACGACTCGTTCACCTACAACCTCGTGCAGTACTTCGGCGAGCTCGGCGAACGCCTCGAGGTACACCGCAATGATGCCGTGTCGGTCGACGACGTCGGCGCCATGGCGCCAGAGGCGATCGTGGTGTCGCCAGGACCGTGCTCGCCCCGCGAGGCTGGCATTTCCGTCGACGTGATCCGCCGGTACGGTGGCCGGATTCCGCTCCTCGGGGTGTGCCTGGGGCACCAGGCAATCGGCGAGGCGTATGGCGGCCGGGTGGTGCGCGCCGGCCGGGTCATGCACGGCAAGATGTCGCGGCTCGCGCACGACGGCACGGGACTCTTCGCCGACATCCCGTCGCCCTTCGGCGTGATGCGCTACCACTCCCTCGTGGTGGAACGCGCCTCGCTACCGGACTGTCTTGCGGTTACGGCCGTGGCCACCGACGATGCGAGCGAGGTCCACGCGTTGCAGCACCGGACGCATCCGGTTTGGGGTGTGCAGTTCCATCCCGAGTCGATCCTCACCGAACACGGGCGCACCATCCTCGTGAACTTCCTGCGCATGGCGCGGGCGTTCCCGCAGGCGGCCATCGAAACGCGCTGACACCGAGACGCCCTCACCGATCTTCGTGATCTCCATGCTGACGCGTTTCGAAACGAGTAGAGGGGCCGGCGCTCAGTCCCCCGAGTCGCCATTCTTACGCGGCGGGATGACAAGCGACAACAGCACGCTGCCCACGAGTACCCCGCCCACCACGCCAAGCGATACGCCGATCCCGATGGGACGGATTTCGCCGAGCAGCATCTTCGCACCCACGAACGCGAGGACCACCGCAAGCCCGTACTTGAGCAGGTGGAACGTGCCGATGATGTTCGTGAGCACGAAGTAGAGCGAACGCAAGCCGAGAATCGCGAACACGTTCGAGGTGTACACGAGGAACGGGTTGCGTGTCACCCCGAAGACGGCGGGGATCGAGTCGACGGCGAACACCACGTCGGTGGTTTCCACGAGCGCGAGGACCACGAACAACGGGGTAGCCACGCGACGAAGCGGTCCGCCCGGTTCCAGCGTCTCGCGCACGAAGAACTTGTCTCCGTGTGCCTTCGTGGTGAGGGGCAGGAAGCGACGCAGCAGCCGGATGACCGGATTCTGCTCGGGTTCGATCTTGCTGTCTCCCCCGAACGCCATCTTGAACCCGGTATAGGTCAGGAAGGCGCCGAACAGGTAGATGATCCAGTGGAACCGGGCCAACAGGACGGCGCCGGCGCCGATCATCGCCCCGCGCATGAGCAGTGCACCCAGAATGCCCCAGAAGAGCACGCGGTGCTGCAATGCCTGCGGAACGCGGAAGTACCCGAATATCAGGATGAACACGAAGAGGTTGTCGACCGACAACGCCTGCTCGACGAGATACCCGGCGTAGAACTCCAGCATCGCCTGCCGGCCCATCGTCCGCCCGATCCAGAGACCGAACCCTATGGCCAGCGACACCCAGACCGCGCTCCAGCCGAGGGCCTCCCTGACCGAGACGGCGTGCGCCTTCCGGTTGAACACCCCGAGATCGAGGGCGAGCAGGAAGAGCACCAAGGCGTTGAAGCCGATCCACCAGGACGTGGGCATGCCGTAAGGTCGAAGACGCGAAAAGAACGGAAAATGACGAAAAGGTCGGTGCCGTGCCGCGTTTGCCTTGGCGCGTCGGACCGGGTATCTTAACTGGCGTGAATTTTGCTGCAACCACGCCCCGACTGACTGGACGATGCCTGTCCTGGCGGTGATCCCGGCGCGCCTCGGCGCGACCCGGCTCCCCCGCAAACCACTTCGCCTCCTCGGAGGCGAACCGCTCGTCGTCCGGGTGTTTCAGCGCGTCACCGCGCTGCAGGTGGCCGACCACGTGATCGTGGCCACCGATCATCAAGATATCCATGAGGCGTGCACCGCGCGCGGCATCCCGGTCGTCTACACGCGGGCCGATCATCCCAGCGGGACCGACCGCGTCGCCGAAGTGGCCGCGCACCCCGACTTCGAGCGCTTCGACATCGTGCTCAACGTGCAGGGTGATGAACCCTTCGTCTCCGGGGAAGCGCTCGCTGGCGCCGTAGCGATCGTGGCGCGCCGTGTTGCGCCCATCGGGACCGCCGCGATCCCGGTGCCGGCCGACTGGCAATCACGTCCGGATGTCGTGAAAGTCGTCTGCACCGACGAGGGGCGCGCGCTCTATTTTTCCCGAGCACCGATTCCGTTCCTCCGTGATCCGGTCGACGCGCCGCGGCTTGCGCCGCTCGTCCGGCAGCATGTGGGAGTGTACGCCTACACGCGGCACGCCCTGCAGCAGTGGGTGGCGTGGGCACCGCATCCGCTCGAAGTGATCGAACGGCTGGAACAGCTGCGGCCGCTGGCCCACGGGCTCGCCATCGGTGTGGCGCACGCGCCGTCGACCGAGGGTGGCATCGACACCGAGGATGATCTGCAGCGCGCCAACGCGCGATGGGATGACTTCGTCGCAGCAACGCAGTCCGCTTTACTCACCGCTTCTACGCACGCGTCGCACGACGCGGTTTCATGATTCCCCACCAGGATTCCTACGAGATCCCGCCCATGTCCAATCCCATTGCGCCGACGGGTCAGTCGACCGCCCCGAAGTACATCTTCGTTACGGGCGGTGTCGTTTCGTCGCTCGGCAAGGGCATCGCGGCGGCGTCACTCGGACGGCTGCTGGTCGAACGCGGGTTTCGCGTCACCATGATGAAGCTCGATCCGTATCTCAATGTGGACCCGGGCACCATGTCACCGTTCCAGCACGGCGAAGTCTTCGTCA
>DCZC01000168.1:0-31036 GCA_002331565.1 Gemmatimonas sp. UBA2094 | reverse complement strand
CGACGGCGCCGAAACGGACCTCGACCTCGGTCACTACGAGCGCTTCCTCGACCGCCCGCTGTCACAGGCCAACAATATCACCACCGGGCGCATCTACTCGAACGTGATCACCAAGGAGCGCCGCGGTGACTATCTCGGCGCCACAGTGCAGGTAATTCCGCACATCACCGACGAGATCAAGAACGCGGTGAAGCGCATCGCGCCGGGCAACGACGTGGTACTCGTGGAAATCGGCGGGACAGTGGGCGACATCGAATCGCTACCGTTCCTCGAAGCCATCCGCCAGTTCCGTCGGGAGGTGGGGAAGGAGAACGCCATCTTCGTCCACCTGACGTTGGTGCCGTACATCGCTGCGGCGGGAGAAGTGAAGACCAAGCCCACCCAGCATTCGGTGCGTGAGCTCATGGAAATCGGCATTCAGCCCGACTTCCTCATCTGCCGGAGCGAGAAGCCGCTGCAGGACGACGTGAAGCGCAAGATCGCCCTGTTCTGCAATGTCGACTTCGGCGCGGTCATCGAGAGCCCCGACGTGCCCACGATTTACCAGATCCCGCTCGTGTTCGAGCAGCAGGGGTTTGCCGATCGCGTCATGGAGCGCTTGCGTCTCACCGCCCCCACACCCGATCTGTCGGCGTGGCGCACCATGGTGCAGCGTGTCACGCATCCGCGGGAGAAGGTCCGCATCTGTGTCGTGGGCAAGTACACCGACTACGTCGACAGCTACAAGAGCGTGCAGGAAGCGCTCATCCACGGTGGAATCGCCAACGACGTCGGCGTCGAACTCGCTTGGACCTCCAGCGATCTGTTCACGGGCCCCGAGAAGGCACGCGAGATCCTCTCGCACCATCACGGGCTGCTGGTCCCCGGCGGTTTTGGCGTGCGCGGGGTGGAGGGCATGGTGGAGGCCATCCGTGCCGCCCGCGAGCTGCAGCTGCCCTTCTTCGGCATCTGCCTCGGCATGCAGGTCGCCATCATCGAGTTCTCCCGTCATGTGCTCGGCCTCGACGACAGTCACTCGAGTGAGTTCGCGCCGGAGTGCGGCCATCCCGTGGTCTCGCTGATGAATTCGCAGCGTGAAGTTACCGACAAGGGCGGCACGATGCGCCTCGGCGCCTATCCGTGCCGTCTGCAGCGCGGCTCCAAGGCCGCCGAGATCTATGGGCAGTCCGAGGTGAGCGAGCGCCACCGGCACCGCTACGAGGTGTCCAACCGGTATCGCGAGCGCTTCAGCGAACAGGGAATGCGTCTCAGTGGCCTCTCCCCCGATGACTCGCTCGTTGAGATGATCGAATTGCCGGCGCACCCGTGGTTCGTGGGCTGCCAGTTCCATCCGGAACTGCAGTCGCGTCCGCTGCGCCCCCATCCGCTGTTCGCCGGCTTTGTCGCGGCCGCGCACGCCCGTCGCGCCGCCGAAGCGAGCGCGGCGGCGGCGCCGCTCGCTCACGGCAAACAGTAATCACCGTGAGCGCTTCGCTCTTTCCGTCCAGCGAGCTGTTCCTCATCGCCGGACCGTGCCAGCTCGAGGACGACACGCTCAATTTGCGCGTGGCGGAGACGTTGGCACGGCTGGCGGAACAGGTACCCGGCGGTGTGATCTTCAAGGCCAGCTTTGACAAGGCGAACCGCTCCAATGTCGACGGCGTACGGGGCCCGGGACTCGAGGCCGGACTCGCAGCGCTCGACCGCGTGCGTGCGGCCTCCGGGTTGCCGATTCTCACGGATGTCCATGAAGCCGCGCAGTGCGCTGCCGCGGCCGACGTGGTCGATGTGTTGCAGATTCCCGCATTCCTCTGTCGGCAGACCGACCTGCTCGTCGCCGCCGGTGCCACCGGCAAGGCGGTGAACGTGAAGAAGGGGCAGTGGATGCACCCGGAAGGCATGACGGGCGCTGTCCGGAAGGTGGAAGCCGGTGCGGCGCTGGCGGGTCGTGAACGCGGACCGCTAGCCGTGACCGAACGCGGCACGTTCTTCGGCTATGGCGATCTCGTGGTCGACATGCGCGCGTTCGCCCGCATGCGCGCCGCGTGCGGCGTTCCCGTCATCTTCGACGCCACGCACAGCGTACAGCAGCCGGGCAGGGGACAGGGCGGCGCCAGCGGCGGCGCGCGCGAGTTCATTCCGCCGCTCACATTCGCGGCCGTGGCGTCTGGCGCGCAGGGCTTGTTCCTGGAGACCCATCCCAATCCTGATGTGGCGCCCAGCGATGGCCCCAACATGATTCCGCTGCACGATCTCTCCGCGCTCGTGCAGCGCGCCGTCGACATCTGGGATCGGGCCACACGTCGATGATGGCGAGTCCGGAATTGCCCCCGCTCGTCGTGCACGCGCCACGTATCGAACCGGCGCTGGCGAAGCGCATCCAGGTCGTCGCCTTCGATGTCGACGGCGTGCTCACCGACGGCGGGCTCTATCTCGGCAGTGCGATGCCCGAAGGCGGGGCTGTGTCCTTCGAGTTGAAGCGCTACGATGTGCAGGATGGGCTCGGGATGGCCATGCTGCGCGAGTGCGGCATCAAGGTGGCCATTCTCACCGGGCGGGTCTCGGAAAGTGTTGCCACGCGTGCCCGCGAGTTGCGCGTTGATGCCTGCATCCAGGACCGTCACGCCCGCAAACTGCCGGCGCTGCGCCGCCTGTGCGACGCGTGGAACGTCGCACTCGACGACGTGGCATTTGTCGGTGACGATCTTCCGGATCTCGCCGTCATGCGCGCCGTGGGACTCGCGGTCGCGGTAGGCAACGCCACCACCGAAACACGCCGTGCGGCCCACCTGCATCTCCACGCCCGCGGCGGACACGGCGCGGTACGCGAATTCACCGAAGCGCTGCTGCAGGCGCGCGGCGAGTGGGCCGACGCCGTCGAGCGGTACGTACAGTCGCGCAGCGAAGATCCCGACGCCGAGACCGTTGTGTCGGTGATCAGTTCCGAGGTTCCACAATGACCCCCACGTCCTCCTCGTCCCACACGCTCGCGACCGCAGTGCTGGTGGAAAGCGGTCGCCGTGTCCTCGCCCTCGAAGCCGAGGCGTTGCGCGCGAGCGAATCGTCGCTGGGTGAACCGTTCGCCGCTGCCGTACGCCTGCTCGCGGCGTGCACAGGACGCGTCATCGTCGCCGGTGTCGGTAAGTCGGGGTTGGTGGGCCGCAAGATGGCCGCCACCTTCACCAGCACGGGAACGCCGGCCGTCTTCCTGCACCCTGTGGAAAGCGTTCACGGCGATCTCGGGATCGTCGGCGCCGACGACGTGGCCATCCTGATTTCGAAGAGCGGCGAAAGCGGCGAACTCCTCGCGCTCATCGACGCGCTGGCGCGCCTTGGCGTGAAGATGATCGCAATGACGGCCGTCGCCACGTCGCGTCTCGCGCGTTCATGCGACGTGACGCTCGACCTGCTCGTGAGGGAGGAGGCCTGCCCGCACAATCTGGCGCCAACTACGAGCACCACCGTGACGCTGGCCCTCGGCGATGCGTTGGCGGTGGCGTTGCTGGAGGCGAAGGGGTTTCGTGCCGAAGATTTCGCGCGCTTCCATCCCGGCGGCGCACTCGGGCGTCGATTGCTGACGCGCGTCAGCGACGTCATGGAGCGTGACCGCCTCCCCGCCGTGTCACCGACCGCAACCATGCGCGAGGCCGTCGTCTTGCTGGCCGAACGGCGGGGCATCGCGATCGCGGTGGAACAGGATCGGGTGTGCGGGGTCGTCACCGCAGGGGATCTGACACGTCTCCTCGAACGGCAGGACGACGTGCTGTCCACCCCTGTTGCCACCGTAATGACCCGAACGCCCCGCATGGCCGAAGCCGACGAATTGGGAAGTGCGATCGTTCACCGCATGGAAACACACGGCATCATGGCAATGCCCGTGATCGATACCGACGGAAGATTGGTGGGGGTCGTTCACCTGCACGACCTCATGCGCGCGGGGACAATCTGATGCCAGCCGTATGTTCGACCCGGGTCCCCGCGGTACGCCCGCTGGGCATGATCGTGCTGGGACTCCTGCTGTGCAGCGCGGCGGCGTGCCAGAAGCAGCCGACGACCATGAAGCGCGCGCAGTCATCCACCATGCCCGATTCAGCGGATCAGATGGGATTCGGCATGCGCCACGTGCTCACCAACAAAGGCGTGAGCAACGGAGAGTTGCTCTCCGATACGTCGTACCTCTACGAGGACGGGACGCGCATCGAAATGCGCCGCGTGAATCTCACGTTCTACACGTCGCAGGGTGTGAAGGACGGCGTGCTCACCTCCCGAACGGGGACGTACAACTCACGCCTGCAGCGCCTCGAGGCGCGCGGGGACGTGGTGGTCGTCCGCGAAGACGGCAAGCGCTTCACCTCCCAGCAACTGGTGTTCGATCAGGTTCGCAATCAGTTCTTCTCCGATTCGGCGTTCGTGCTCAACGAACCCAAGCGCGAACATTCCGGTATCGGCTTCGAATCCGATCCGAAGTTGAACAACTTCCGATGCATGCGGGCGTGCAAGATCATCGCGACGGTGCAGGTGCCCACCCGTTGAGCCCCACCTCGTGATCCCCTCCCGTCGAACATCGTCCGCGCCCACCCGAGCGCTCGTGCTCGCGACCATCGCCATAATGGTGACGGTGGCGGGGTGCCGTGGCGTGCGTCGGAATGCCGCTCCAGCGCCCTCGAAGCCGGACACGACGGACAGCACCAAGGGCGCGGCTACCGGCGCCGCGGCGCAATCCATCGCGGACAGCCTTGCCAAGGGCGCAGCGGCCGTCGCCCCGGCGAAACCCGTTGGGGACAGCCTCGCCAAGGCCGCGGCAGCCGATTCGTCGAATGTCGTAACGGCCAAGGCAGATTCGGCGGCGCGGCTCCAGGCCAAAGCGGATTCCGCGAAGAAGAAGACGCCGCCCAGGAAACAGCCGCCAGCGTCCCGCCCCTGCGTGCTGGACATGGCGGAATCGCCCCCGGAGACTCGGCTCCTCTACAGCCGCATCAGCGAAACGGTTTCCAACACGTTCATCGGCGGCGGCTTTGTCGGCCGGTGTCAGGGAGAGAACAATCGACTCCGCGCCGACAGCGCCGAGCAGTTCCAGGCGGCCGGTATCGTGAATCTGTACGGCAACGTGGTATACGAGGAGCCGAACAAGATGCAGATCACGGCCACGCACGCTACCTATTTCACCCGTGAAGGGCGCCTGTACGCCGACGGCAACGTCGTCGCGACCCAGCCGGCGACGGGTAGTTCGTTCATGGGTCCGAGCATCGAGTATTTCCGCAGTATGCCGGAGCGGCCGATCTCGCGCATGGTCGCGCCGAGCCGTTCCACGGCCACGCTGATCGAGAAGGACAGCACCGGACGGCGCTCCGCCCCCACAACGGTGCAAGCCAACCGGTTCGAGGATGCCGGTGACTCCCTCCTCATGGCGTGGGGCGATGTGCGCATCGATCGGGAGCAGATCAATGCCATCTCCGACTCGGCCGCGTTCGACAAGGTGTCGGAGAAGTCGCGCCTCGTGCGCGGCGCCCGCATCGTGAACCGCGACTCGGCACAGCGGTTCACTCTCGTCGGCGATACCATCGACATGTTCAGCAAGGCGCGCAAACTCGATCGCGTCGTCGCGCGTCACAAGTCGGTCGCCACGCGCTCGGACCTCGTACTGAATGCGGAAGTCATCGACATCCGGCTCAAGGAACAGGAACTCGAGGAGGCCTTCGCCTTCGGCGCGGGGCGCGCGAAGGCGACCACGCCGCAGCAGGATGTGATGGCCGACTCCATGCGCATCCGGCTGGCCGCCAGACAGGTGCGCGAGGTGCGTGCCGTGGGGGACGCGGTGGCGCTCGGCAGCCCCGACTCGCTCGAGATCACCACGAAGGACAAGGACGTCCTGCGCGGAGACAGCATTTTCGCCTTCTTCGATAGTACGGCGGCCGACAGCCTGAAGCCCGCGCGACCGGCACCCACTGCCGCCACGCGAGACAGCGGTTCCGGCCCCAGGGTGAAGGAGATCCGGGCGCTGGGCAACGCGAGCTCACTGTTCCACATCGCGAATTCGAAGGGACGGCAGGCGCCCCCAGCCATCAATTACGTGCGAGGCGTTCGCATCTACGTGAACTTCGACACGGGTGCAGTGCGTGACGTGCGCGTAGATTCCGCGGCATCGGGAGTGTATCTCGAACCGGCTCCCGACAGTCTTGCCGACACGCTCCCCGCTCCACGGGCCTCTCGCCGCGGGCGGGGGACCGCCCCTCCCGCGGGAACGCCCCCGGCCCGACCGCCACGTCGTCCGCCGGCCTCGTCCCCGAAACCACCGCCGCTCGCGCTCCTATCTCCCGCTGATTCCCGTCGCCGTCCATGACTGAACCGTCTGCTTCCAGTACGACTGCCACCACCACCGACGCGACGTCGATGGTGGAGCGCGCCGTGCATGGCGACCGGTCGCTGGCCATCGTGATGGGCGCCATCTTGGATGGTGCCGATATGACGGGCGCCGTACCAATGCAACTCCTCGCCCGACGGTTCATCGAGGGGAACAGCGAAGGCCGCGCCCTTGCGCCCGACGAGGTCCGTAACCATTTGGCAGCGGCCCTGCTGCCCCGGCTGGCGGCGAGTGGTGTCATCCAGCCGCTCGCCGGTGGCGATTCCGCCGACGCCACCGTGCAGGTCGTCCCGGCGCTGTGGACGGCCCTTCAGGACGTCCGTGCCGATCTGGCCCGAGATATGCGTGCCACCGGTGAACATCGCGTCGTAACCGGCACGAGCCAGCCGGCGGCGCTTACCGACGCGTCCGTCCTTTCGGCCGACAGTCTGGTAAAGGTGTACCGCGGCCGTCGGGTGGTGAACGACGTCTCGGTGCGGGTGGCGCAGGGCGAGATCGTGGGGCTGCTCGGGCCAAACGGTGCCGGCAAGACCACCACGTTCTACATGCTGGTGGGGCTCATTGCCCCCCAGACAGGCGCCATCAAGCTGGACGGCGGCGACATCACCAAGATACCGATGTACGAGCGGGCTCGTCAGGGCATCGGGTATCTGTCGCAGGAGCCGTCCGTCTTCCGCAAACTCACCGTAGAGCAGAACATTCTGGCAATCCTCGAAACGCTCGACCTCTCGGCGGCGGAACGCAAGGAACGGCTCGAAATGCTGCTCGACGAACTGAGTATCAAGCATCTGCGGAACAGTCGCGCGTATCAGCTCTCCGGTGGCGAGCGTCGCCGCCTCGAAATCACGCGCGCGCTCGTTACGCAGCCGAAGTTCATGATGCTCGACGAACCGTTCGCCGGTGTCGACCCCATTGCGGTCCACGACATCCAGCAGATCGTGGCTGGGCTCCGCCACCGTGGCATCGGCGTGCTCATCAGCGATCACAACGTCGAGCAGACGCTCGACATCGTCGACCGCGCGTACATCATGTACGACGGGGTCGTGAAAGTCTCCGGAACCGTTCGCGAACTCGTATTCGACGACACGGTGGCGGAGATCTATCTCGGCCCGACACTCTCGGCCCGGCTCCGTGCGCGCTTCGCAGAAGCCGATGAAGGAGTGCGGGCCTGATGAAGACCGGGCTGCAACAGAACGCGGGGCTCCGGCAGGAACTCAAGGTCAATCCGCGCCTCTATCAGGCGATGGACCTCCTGCACATGCCGCTTCTCGATCTGCAGCAGCATCTCAAGCAGGAACTGTTGACGAATCCGTTCCTCGAACTCGTCGAACCCGAGGACGAGGACGAGGATTCGACGGACGCCAACGAGGCCAGCGCCGAGGCGCAAGACCTGACGGAGCCGGAAGCATCGGCCGAGCCGGAGCCCGAGAAGAGCGGCGACGACGAGGTCGATTGGGAGGCCGTCCTGCTCGACGGCTTCGAAACCGGCGGTCAGCGCGAAGAGCACGAGCAGCGTGAATTTTTCGAACCGGTCACCGTCGACACCAGGGATCTTTCCGACCATCTCACGGAACAGCTGTCGCTGCTCGACCTTTCGCCGAGGCAGACGCTCCTCGCCGACGAGTTCGTTGGCAACATCAACGACGACGGCTATCTGGCGTGTCCGCTGGACGAGATCCAGCGCGGAGTGAACGAGGTGCTTGAAGGGGAAGCGGACGAACGTGACATAGATGCCGATGTGCCGCTCTTCTCCGACGCGGAAATGCTCGGCATGCTGCAGATCATACAGGAGCTCGATCCTCCCGGCGTGGGCGCACGCGATCTCCGGGAATGTCTGCTACTGCAGTTGCGGGCGGCCGGCCATCGAGCCTCACTGGCCTATCGGCTGGTCGAAGAGGCGTTCGAGGAACTCATCGCGCACCGTTGGAGCGAACTCGCCAAGCGATACGGGATCAGTGCGCAGGCGGTGCAGGGGGCAGCCGACGAGATCGCCAAGCTCGATCCCAAGCCGGGGCTCCGCTTCAGCGCGGGGAGTGACAATTATATCATTCCTGACCTCGTCGTCGAGAAGATCGACGGGGACTATCACATCTTCCTGAACGACGGCAACCTGCCGCGCCTCAAGCTGTCGCGCGCCTATCAGGACATCGCCCGCGACAAGAAGCGCTTCGATGCCGAGAGCAAGGACTTCATCGCCAGCAAGCTCAATTCGGCGAACTGGATGATTCAGGCCATCGAGCAGCGGCGACAGACGATGCTCAAGGTGATGCACTACATCATCGACCGTCAGCGTGAATTCTTCGAGCGCGGAGTGCAGGCCCTCAAGCCGCTGACGCTGCGCGAAGTGGCCGAAGCCGTGGGCATGCACGAGTCCACCGTAAGCCGTGTGACCAACGAAAAATTCGTGCAGACGCCCCGCGGCGTGCTCCCGCTCAAGTTCTTCTTCTCATCGGGGCTGTCCACCGCCGACGGTGACGACGTCTCCGCCCGTGGCATCAAGGATCAGATCGAGAAGCTGGTGGCCGGGGAGGATCCCAAGAACCCGCTCACCGACCAGGCGATCGTCGAGATTCTGCAGCAAACCGGTGTACAGATTGCGCGGCGCACTGTGGCCAAGTACCGTGACCAGTTGGGTGTGCTGCCCACCCGCATGCGCAAGCGCGTGTGAGGTCGGGTTGCCCGTCGCTCCGTACGTTTCCGCTCATTGAAATCGCCCCCTCCGCATGGCTGTGAGCACCCGTCCCCTCCACGTTGCGCCGCGCCCGGCCGATCGACCGGCCGTGGACGTCAGCGTGCTCGTCCCGGCCAAGGACGAAGCCGGTAACCTCGCGCTCTTCGTCGAGCTCTGCGCCGACATGATCCGCGCTCAACAGGCGAGCTACGAGATCGTCGTGGTCGACGACGGATCCGCCGACGGCAGCTGGGCGCTGCTGCAGGAGCTGCGGGCGCGCTTTCCGTTTCTGCATCCGGTACGACACCGGGCGCAGCGCGGAATCGCCGAGGCGCTGCGCACCGGCTACCTGCACGCGCGCGGGCAGATCCTGGTGTTTTACCCCGCCGACCTGCAGTTCAAGCCCGAGGATATTCCGAGCCTGGTGGGGCCCATCCTTGCCGGTGAGTCGGACATGGTCACCGGCTTCAAGCAGGGCAAGTACGAGAAGGCGTTCGTGTCCCGCATCTACAACGGATTGAGCCGGTCGCTCTTCCACGTGCCGGTACGCGATCTCAACAACGTGAAGGCCTACCGCCGCGAAATTATGGCCGCGCTTCCCATGCGCCCCGATTTCCATCGCTACATGATCGTGATGGCGGCGGCTCAGGGGTTCACGGTCACCGAAGTACCCATTCCGCTCTATCCGCGCCATTCGGGTCGCTCGAAATTCGGCCTGTCCCGAATTCCCATCGGCGTGCTGGATATGGTGGCCGTCTGGTTCGAACTGCGGTTCGGCCAGAAGCCCCTGCTGGCATTCGGCATGCTGGGTGCGGCGCTGTTTACCATCGGCGTTCTCGCCGGACTCGGGGCCCTCGCGTGGCTGCTCGTGACCGGAGACGGACAGCGGTGGGCGTGGACGGTCATTCAGACGTGTCTCGTGCTCGGCTCCGTCTTCTTCGCAACCGGCTTGCTCGGCGAGCAGATCGCGCAGCAGCGCTCCGAGGTGCGCGAGATGCGCCGCGAACTTGGCGAACTGACCGCCATGCAGATGGAAGCCGAGGAACAAGGGGCGACGCGCGACGCCGCGCGCGAACCGGCCTGACGATCGCGCCCGCTCGCGTGCCACACGCGCCCCGGATCCTCTTCGTGACGCACAATGTCCCACGGCACGAGGGGGACGCCGCGGGCTCGTTCGTTCTGCGGCTCGCGGTGGCGCTGCAGGAGCAGGGGGCCCGCGTCCACATCGTCGCGCCGGGCGCCTCCGGACTCCCGGCCAGTGACACGCTGGAAGGCGTCCGGATCGATCGCGTGCGCTACGCCAGCGACGCGCGCATGACCCTCGCCTACACCGGTACGATGGCTGAAACGGTCGCCGGCTCGTGGAGCGGCCGCCTGGCCCTCCTGCAGTTGCTGGCCGCCACGCGACGCCACGTGCGGCGTTGCCTCGACCACGCACGCCGGAGCGGCGATCCGTTCGATGTGGTGCACGTTCACTGGTGGTTCCCGTCGGGACTCGCGCTGCTCAAAACCTCGCGCGCCGGTGATCCTGCACGGGTGCTGACCATGCACGGCTCCGACGTGCGACTCGCCGAAAACAAGCCCGTCGTTCATCCCGTCATGCGAGCGGTACTCGGCGAAGCGGTCATCCGCACCGCCGTGTCCGGCTGGTTGGCCGACCTGGCGCACCGCCTCGCGCCCGCTGGTGACATCGAGGTGGCCCCTATGCCGGTCGATGTCCGCCATTTCGATGCACTTCCGGCGGTCGCCGGCGCCGACGGGCAGCGGGAGGGGGTGCTCTTCGTCGGCCGGCTGAATGCGCAGAAAGGATTGGCAGACCTGCTTCGGGCCCTCGCCTTGCCGGCGCTCGCGAATCACACGCTCGTGGTGGTAGGCGACGGCCCGGATCGTGAGGCGCTCCAGGCGCTCGCCGCGACCCTGCACGTCGCTCCGCGCATCCAGTGGCGCGGCCTGCTGCCGCAAGGCGCGCTGGTTCCGCTCTACCGCGGAGCCCGTGCCGTGATCATGCCGTCACGGGGAGAGGGACTGGGCCTCGTAGCCGTGGAGGCCCAACTCTGCGCCACTCCGGTGGTGGCCTACGCTGATGGCGGCCTGTTGGACGTGGTACGCCCTGAGCATGGTGGCACGCTGGTCCCGTGCGGCGATATCGGCGCGCTCGCCGAGGCAATCGCGCGTGTCACGGCCGACGACCGCACTGTCGAGCGCCTCGGGTCTTGCGCACGAGCCGAGATGCAGGCGCGTTTCGCGCCGGTCGCCGTCGCGCGCCGATATCTGGCGCTGTATGCCAATGCTGCCGGCCTCGGGGCACGGCGCCCATGAACGTCGCGCGCGTGATGCGCTCGCCCATGGTGCGGGCGCTGCTGCTGAGCCTCACCTTCGGCTTCATCGGGTGGGTGCTGTACCGGCAATGGGGAGAAGTCGAGCGAGCCGCCCGGACGTTGCACATCCGTTGGGGGTGGATTCTTGCCGCCAGCGCGCTGGTCCTGGGCACCTACGCGATGCTCGTACAAAGTTGGCGGTTACTGCTGTCAGGGTGGGGTGGCTCGTTGCCGTACGGGAGGGCCGTCCAGATCTGGACCGTCTCCAATCTCGGGCGTTACGTGCCCGGCAAGGTGTGGTCGATCGGGGCCATGGGTTTGCTCGCGTCGCGCGAGGGCGTCTCGGGAGTCGCGGCGATCGGCGCTTCGATCCTGGGGACGCTCTTGAATATCGGCGCCGGCTTCGGCGTCGCGGTCGTGTTCGGTGGGCGGTTCCTCGACGCCGTCTCGCCGGGCTTGCAGAGCGTCTCGTTGGTTGCGGCCCTCGCATTCATCGTCGGGGTCATTCTGCTGCCGTTCGTTCTGCCAACGATCCTCGACCGCTACGCCTTGAAGCGGGGGCTCCCGGTCGCCGAGCAGCATCTGCGCAATCGCGACGTCTGGCTCGCGGCCCTGCTCAATACGTGCTCCTGGGTCGGGTACGGGCTCGCCTTCGCCTGCTTCGCGCGAGGGGTCCTCCCGCTCGTCCCCAACGCAACGCTGTACATCGCCATCTACGCGGCGTCATACCTCGTGGGTTTTCTGGCGTTGTTCGCCCCCGGTGGCATAGGCTTTCGGGAACTGGCGCTCAGTGCCCTGCTCATCGCCGGCGGCGCCGCGGGGCAGGGGGATGCGGCCATCCTCGGCGCGACCTCGCGCGTGTGGCTCACGAGTCTGGAAGTGCTCCCGGGGCTGGTCGGTCTGCTACTCATGACACCCGCGCAGCGGGCCGGGCTCGGCGGCAAGCGGGACCGGCCACGTGGCGCTCCGTGAAGGCTCCCGACTCCGGAACGCCACGGGAGCGCTGGCGGCGCGCAACTCCTTGCCGATCCACACTATGTTTCCGCATGGGGCAATTCGCCTGCCCCCCATACCGATCGTATGATGACTGTTATGAAAGCCCCGGCTCGGGGATCACTCGCGTTCGGTGAACGCGCGGTGGTGATCGTGCCGACGTACAACGAAAGCGACAACATCACCCGGATCGTGCCGCGCATCCTCGAACAGGATCCGCGGCTCGACGTGCTGGTCGTCGATGACAATTCGCCGGATGGCACCGGTCGACTGGCAGACGAGCTGGCGGCGGCCGATTCGCGTGTGCACGTGCTGCACCGCGCCGGCAAGGAAGGTCTCGGCAGGGCCTACCTCGCCGGCTTCCGCTGGGCGCTGGAGCGCGACTATGCGTATGTCTTCGAGATGGACGCCGACTTCTCGCACGACCCGAATCACCTTCCGGAGTTTCTGGCGGCCATCCACGGTGCCGATATCGTCCTCGGGTCGCGCTACCGCGACGGGAAGGTGACCGTGGTCAACTGGCCGATGACCCGCCTCATCCTGTCGTACGGTGCCAACATTTATGCCCGTGCCATTACGGGGCTTCGGCTCGGTGACGCGACAGGCGGCTTCAAGTGCTTCCGCCGCGAGGTGCTGTCGGCGATTCCGCTCGACCGGGTACGCTCGAACGGCTACGCGTTCCAGATCGAGATGAGCTTCCGGGCGTGGAAGCGCGGTTTTCGCATCGCCGAGATTCCGATCGTCTTCCACGATCGTACGGAAGGCGACTCGAAGATGTCGAAGCGCATCGTGCGAGAGGCCATCTGGATGGTGTGGCGCCTCCGCTGGTGGGGAATCACCGGGCGCTACTGATGACCAAGCCACTGAGCGGACTGCCGTTCACGAAGATGACCGGCTCGGGCAACGATTTCGTCTTCTTCGACGGGCGTGAGGTGCCACTCGACGTTGTCACAGAACCTGAGGCGATACGTCGTATCTGCAACAGATATAATGGGATAGGATCAGACGGCCTGGTGGTGCTCGAGCCGGCCAGCGGTGGCGCCGACGTCGTCATTCACTTCTACAATCAGGACGGCACGGCCGCCGATCTGTGCGGAAATGCCACCTTGTGTTCGACCGCGCTGTCGGCGCAGCTCGGCATGGCGTCCGCTGACGGCATGCGCCTGACCACGGGGGCTGGGCTCATCACGAGCCGCCTGAGTGGGCCGGCAGGCCAGGGCATCCTGCCAGAAATCGATTTTCAGCCGGTCACGGATATCCGCCCGGAGAGCGCCATCGAACCCGAGGCCGGCGAGCAGCGCATCGGCTTCGTAATCGCCGGGATCCCGCATCTGGTCATTTTGTGCGACGACGCCGAAGCGGTAGACGTGGCCGGACGCGGCCCCCTGCTTCGGTGGCACACGGCGGCGGGACCGACCGGTGCGAACGTCAACTGGGTCTCCCGGCTGGCGGATGGACGTTGGCGCTACCGGACCTTCGAGCGTGGTGTAGAAGGGGAGACGCTCGCCTGTGGCACGGGCGCCGTAGCGACGGCAACCCTGCTGGCATCCTGGGGACAGGTCACCTCGGACACGGTGCCGATCGTGACAAGTTCGGGCCGGGTCCTCGAGGTCCAGCTGCGTCCCTTGGGATCGGACACCGGCTCGGCAGGGGTCAAGCCGACGTTACGCGGTGAGGGCCGCGTGGTCTTCCGCGGGGTCACCGGCGACCTCTGAATGCCCATGGCGGCTGACAGAAACGGCGCCTTCAGGGCGCCGTTTTTGTTCGCCGCTCCGAACCCCGAAGAAATACACGACGAGCCATGTGGACAGGTGGACAGAACAACAATCCGTGACCGGCAGATGACATTTCGACTCAGCAGAAGCGATGCAAACGATTCAAGGAACTGGACTTACACGAGATTCCCACATCCGGCCCCGATTTCTACAGGCAAGTTTCCCACGGTTATCCACGACCGTCGGTTTACATAACATGTATTATACGCACACTTCCGGGTCGTAAAAGATCGCAACTGGCGCCATCGCCGCAAGCTACTGCCCTGTGAGTGTCACATTCGAACCGGAATGCACAATCGGGCGAGTTCCGCCGAGGAACCCGCCCGATTTCGTGTCGCCCGGTCGAACCGGGCCAGACGCCCTGGCCTTACTTCTTGCCGAGCAGTTCGCCGATGCGAACGCTCGCTTCCTGCTGAATCGGCTCGCCGTCGAGCTTGGCCAGTTCTTCCCAGATCTTGAGCGCGTCCGCGTCCTTGCCGGCGGTCATGAGGCTCCGCGCCTGGTTGGCCTGCTGGTTGTACTTCTCGGACTTGAACGGCGAGGCCGACGCGGCCTTCGCGTAATGTTCGGCCGCCTTCACGAAATCCTTCTTCTGCTCGTAGCCCGCGGCAATCAGCCCCTCGATGCTCGACTTGAACTCAGCCGAACTGCCGCCAACAGCCTGCTCAAGCGTCTTGATCCCCTCGTCGACCTTGTTCTGGTCGAACTGCACCTGGGCCAGAAGGACCGCCGCTTGCTGGCCGGCCGCCGTGCTGCCGAACCGCGTGACGACCGTACCAAGCGCCTTTTCCGCCTCCGGCAACTTCCCCTCGACGTATGGGGTCTGCGCCGCGTACAGCGCGGCCGATGCCTTCTCACGGGTCGACGCCGTGCTGCTGCGGTACAGCATCACAGCCGCCGCGGCCACGGCGGCGCCGCCGACCGCCATCAGAATCGGCTTGCTGTTCCCCTGGAACCAGGTGGAGACCGACTCGATCGGGTCGTCGCTCAAGGAGGCCGAGGAGCTTGCTGCGTTACGGGTCGCCTGCGCCATGCGGATATGCCAACGGTGAAAGGTGGGGTACGAGCTACAACCCGATAACATAATGGGATTCACCGCGACAAGGCACCCGCCTCATCCCCAAAGTGCCCCCGAGAGGATTCGAACCTCCGACCAACAGTTTAGGAAACTGCTGCTCTATCCAACTGAGCTACGGGGGCGTCCGGCACACCCGCGGTGACCCGCGGCGCACCTAACTATACGAAATCTCGCCTAGAACGTCAGGACCGCCGTCACGCTCCGTCCGGGCATCAGTGCCCGGCCGCCGAGGACACCGAGTTCGACGAGCACGGCGACCCCCTGCACCACGCCACCCAGTCGCTCCACGAGTCGGCACGTCGCCGCCGCCGTACCACCCGTGGCGAGCACATCGTCCACGACGAGCGTCCGCGAACGTTGCGGCACATCGGCGCCACGGCCAAGCGCGAGGGCATCCTCGTGCATCTCGAGGACATCGTTCCGGTACTCGAGCGTGTACTCCTCGCGTGCCGTGTGCCACGGCAGCTTCCCCGGCTTCCTCGCCGGCGCGAACGGCACGCCAAGCGCGAGGGCCATCGGCATACCGAAGAGAAATCCGCGGCTCTCGACACCCACCACGTGCGTGATGCCGGCATCGGCATACGGGGCGCACATCCGCTCTACCACGTCACGCATCAGCTGCGGATCGGCGAGCACGGGGGTGATGTCCTTGAAGAGAATCCCGGGCGCGGGAAAATCCGGAACGTCACGCAGCGCACCTGCGACGCGGGCGGCGAGCGAGTCGTGGGCTGGGGCTAACGTCATCCTTGCAATGTAATCAGCGGTTGGTGGCGAACAGGGGCCGCGTCACCGCAGGGGATCGTCGCCGCGGGCTACCCAGGCCAACCCTGCGCTCCAATCAAGGGGACGAAGCGAACGGAGGTGATGTCACGCCGCTCGAGCTGGCCGCCCCGCTTCACGAACAGGGTGAGCATCTGCTCCTCCTTGTCACCGAGGGGAATGAGGAGGCGGCCCCCCTCGGCCAACTGGTCCTCCAACGCCTGCGGCACCTGTGGGGCCCCGGCGCTCACTACGATACCGTCGTACGGCCCGTACTCACGCCACCCAAGGGTGCCGTCGCCGAGCGACAGCGAGACGTTGCGCACGTTGGCCTGTTGCAGAATCACCCGGGCGCGATCGAGCAGTTCACGATAGCGCTCGACCGAGAACACCTGCGCCGCGAGCTGCGCGAGTAACGCGGTCTGGTAGGCCGAGCCGGTGCCGATTTCGAGCACCTTCTCGCCCCCCGTGAGCATCAACTGCTCCACTGCGCGCGCGTGCACGTATGGCTGCGAAATGGTCTGGCCATTGCCGATGGGCAACGCCGAATCCTCGTACGCCCGATGCCTTACCGTGGGCGGTACGAAGAGGTGACGTGGGACGCTGTCGATGGCGCGCAGGAGGGCGAGATCCTTGATGCCCTTGTCCTGCAGCGCCTCCACCAGCCGACGACGTGCGCCGCGGAACTCCGGCTCTACGGCGCCTGCCACCAGTCCGTCGCCGCGTCGAGGATGTCCCGGTGTGTCAGATCGAGGTGCAGCGGGGTCACCGAGATGTACCCATCGTGCACCGCGCGGAAATCTGAGTCCTCCGGCCCGCTCCACTCCACACTGCCGCCGCCGATCCACAGAATCTCACGGCCCCAAGGATCCTTCATCTTCGTGATGGAATCACTGAACACCCGGCGGCCGAGTCGCGTGAGGCGCACACCCTTGATCTCGTGGCCCGGGACGGCGGGGAGGTTGACATTGAGCAGGGTGTCGGGCGGGAACGTCTTGAGCTGCATGAGGTGCGACACCAGGGCACGAATCTGCGAAACCTGCGTATCGAGAATGGCGTCCGCGCGCAGTACGCTGCCCGCGAACGACAGCGCTACGGCGGGAATGCCCAGCGCGAGCCCTTCCATCGCGGCGGCCACGGTCCCGCTGTAGAGCACGTCCTCGCCCATGTTGGGGCCGTGGTTGATGCCGCTCAACACGAACTCGGGACGTTTCTCGAGCAGCGCTTCACAGGCCAGCATGACGCAGTCGGTGGGGGTCCCGTCCACCTGCCAGCGCTTGTCGCCCAGGCGTACGGGGCGCAGCGGATGATGCAGTGTGAGCGAGTGGCTGGTGGCACTCTGTTCGCGGTCGGGGGCGACCACGTGGATATCGCCGAGCGGCGTGACGGCCTGCTCGAGGACGCTGAGTCCCTTCGCGAGAATGCCGTCGTCGTTACTGAGGAGGAGGCGCATGGATGAATGGGGGAATCAGCGTGCGGCGTCGTCGAGCATAGCCTGCAACTCGGCGAGTTCACGCTCGATGCTTTCGAGGGCTTCGACTTCCAGCGCCGCCCGGGCGGCGGGACGCAGGGAACCGCCTTTGCGATGCTCGTCGAGCTTTTGCCGTGCACCGTCGATGGTGTACTTCTCGGTATAGAGCAGATGCTTCACGAGCAGGATCAGTTCCACCTCACGCCGCGAGTACACGCGATTGCCGCTGCGATTCTTCGCGGGGTTGAGCAGCTTGAACTGGCTTTCCCAGTAACGGAGCACGTGCGGCTTGAGCTCCGTGAGGGTGCACACGTCGCCGATGGAGTAGAACTCCTGCACGAGTTCGCCGCGCGCGGCCGCCATGGTCAGTCGCGCTCCGCGCGCAGTTCGCGCGCCATGAGCTCCGCCACCGCATCACGCGGAGCACAGCCGTCGAACAGGATGCGATGGGCTGCGTCGACGATTGGCATCGCCACCCCCGTCTTGTCCGCGAGGGCCTTGGCGCTCTGGGTGTTGAGCACGCCTTCGGCCACGGTGTCCTTGCCGGCAATGGCCTCATCCAGGGTCTGTCCCATGCCGATGGCCACCCCGACGGCGCGATTGCGCGACAGCGCTCCGGTACACGTGAGCACCAGATCGCCGAGCCCTGCCAGACCGGCGAACGTATCGGCCTTGGCACCAAGGGCAACGCCGAGCCGCGTCATCTCGGCGAGACCGCGTGTGATGAGCGCCGCGCGCGGATTGAAACCCATACCGAGGCCGTCGAGAATTCCCGTCGCCAGGGCCATCACGTTCTTGAGCGCACCACCGAGTTCCACGCCCACCACATCGTCGCTGGTGTACACGCGGAAGGCCGACGCACTCATGGCGCCCTGAACCAGCTTGGCCGCCGAATGATCGGCGCACGCCGCGACGACGGCAGTAGGCTGCCCCTTCGCCACCTCGGCGGCGAAGCTGGGTCCGCTCACGGCAACGACCGGATGCCCGGGTGCGGCCTCGCCCACGACCTCGGTCATGAGGGCGAGCGTCTCCCGCTCGATGCCCTTGGTGGCCACGGAGAGCACGGTCCCCGCGCCGATGTGCTGGGCGCAACTCGCCACGACCGGTCGCAGTACGTGGGACGGCGCCGCATACACGACCAGCTGGGCGCCACGTAGCGCCTGCGACATGTCAGCGGCCGCGACGAGCGCCGGCGACAACGGAATGTCGGCGAGAAAACGCGGATTCTCGTGGCGTGTGTTGATGGCCTCCACCACATCCTTCTCGCGCGCCCACAGCACCGTGTCGTGACCGTTGCGCGCGAGCCGGTCAGCAATGGCCGTCCCCCACGCTCCTCCGCCAATTACGGCGCAGCGCATGGCAGCCGCAGTGGTGTTCGGAATCATGTCATTCCTCCCTCTTGCACCGATTTGTCGCCACCGAGCTTGCGTTCGTTGCCGCGCATGAGCCGACGGATATTGTCGCGGTGCGTGTAGAACACGAAGGCGGCGATACCCGCACCCACGAGGCTGAGCGGCGTGATCGCGCGTGCCTGCGCCATCATGGCCACCGGCAGAACCAGCGCACCGATAAGTGATCCGAGCGACACGTAGCGAGTGGCCGCTACCGTCAGCGCGAACGCCAGCAGTGCACAGGCGCCAGCCACCGGTGCGAGCGCGAAGAACACGCCGCTCGCGGTCGCCACCCCCTTCCCGCCCCCCTTCCCCATGAGGAAAATGGGCTTCACGTGTCCGACAATGGCGAGCACGCCGAGCAGCACCCCCCACGGCCAGCCGCCCGCCACGCCGACCGCGCCGGGGAGCAGGACCGTCGGCAGTAGCCCCTTCAGCCCGTCGACGAGATACACCAAGAGCCCCCACTGCCACCCGAGCGTCCGGTACACGTTGGTCGCGCCGAGATTGCCGGAACCGACCGTGCGCAGATCGACCCCGTTGGCCTTGCCAACGAGGTACGCGGTGGGAAACGACCCGGCGAGATACGCTGCGCCGAGCGTCCAAAGCGGGAGCTCAAGTCCGATCACTATTCTTTCTTCGGAGAATGATGCGCAGCGGCGAACCGGTGAAGCCCCATTTCTCCCGGAATCCGTTGTGCAGGAAGCGGATGTAGTGCTCGGGGATCGCCTCGGGGTGATTGCCGAAGACGGCGATCGTGGGCGGTTCGATCTCGACCTGCGTGGCGTAGTTGAGCTTCACTTCGCGGCCCGCGGCCTGCGGCGGCTGACGACGGGCCACCATCTCCTCGAGCGCATCGTTCACCTGAGACGTCGTGATGCGGCGCGTGCGCTGCTCCTGCACCTCGAGGACGAGGTCGAGGGCCTTGGTGACCCGCTGGCCCGTCACGGCACTGGTGAACAGAAACGGCACGAACTTGAAGTAGGGCGCCTTGTCGATGGCTTCCTTGCGGAACTTGTCGGCGCTCTTGTCGGTCTTGTCCTCGTACAGGTCCCACTTGTTGATCACGAGGATGAGCCCACGTCCCGCCTCCCACGCCATGGTGGCGATCTTGAGGTCCTGATTCTGCAACCCTTCGGTGGCGTCGATCATCAGGACACACACATCGGACGAGTCGATGGCGCGGCGCGTACGCAGCGACGAATAGAACTCCACTCCGTCGTCGATCTTCGACTGCCGGCGCAGCCCAGCCGTGTCGACGAAGATGAGATCGGTCTCCTTGTAGCGCATCGGGGCGTCGATGGCGTCACGCGTGGTGCCCGACATGTCGCTCACCACGAGCCGGTCCTCGCCGAGCAGCCGGTTCACGAAACTCGACTTGCCCACATTGGGGCGACCGATCACCGCCACGCGGATGGCCTCGGGGCGCTCCTCGTTGGTCTCGGGGATGGCATTGACCACGGCGTCCAGCAGGTCACCCGAGCCCTTGCCGTTGCTCGCCGAGACCGGGTACACGTCGGTTACGCCAAGTCGATAGAACTCGTAGAAGTCGGTGCTCTCCGGATTGTCGACCTTGTTGGCCACCAGCAGCCACGGCTTCTGGGAGTTACGCAGCAGGTCCATGATGCGCGCATCGCTCGGATGGACCCCGACTTTCGCGTCGCACACGAAGAGCATGAGATCGGCCTCGTCGATGGCCTCGATGACCTGACGACGAATTGCCAGGTCCATGGGCAGGTCGGAATCTTCGACGAGCCCGCCCGTATCGACCAGCCAGAAGTGATGCCCTGCCCACTCGGCCTCGCCGAAGTGACGGTCGCGGGTGGTGCCCGCCTCGTCGCTCACGATGGCCGTGGCTTCGCCGATGATACGGTTGAACAGGTGTGACTTGCCCACGTTGGGGCGTCCGACGATGGCAACGACTGGAAGGCTCATGCGGAAATTCAGGCAGCGGGAACGACCGCCGCATCCCCTTCGGGCACGAGCGCGTCAATGAAGTCGTACGAGGGATACACGGGCATGGGCAGGGCCTCGCGCACCGCGATGAACGGCTCTTCGTCGAGGAAGAGCCCGTCGTCGTTGATGCATTCTGCCGGAATGAGTGCGAGGTCGAGATCGGTCCGATCCGAGAGCGCGCGGCGGATGTCGGCGCCCACGAGCAAACCGGCCGTCGTGGTCGTCGGTCCGAACAACGAGTTCTCGGTGGGAATGAGAAGGAACTCTGCGCCCGTGGCCTCGGTGAGTTGCTCGAGCAGTTCGGGCATGAGCGGTGCCATGGATGTGCCGGTCACCACACCGATGCGCCGCCCGTCGAGCCGTGGCAGCTGCAGCAAACCGTCGCGCACGCGTGCGCGCAGCGAGGTCACGGCCCCGACGCCGTTCTCGATCTGCGAGAACTCGCCGTAATGCTCCACACCGGGGAGCGGCTCGCCGGCCAGCAGATACAGTTCGTCCGACCCGAATACCCAGCGGTCACCACGCGCTTCGAGCGCCCGGGCTTCCCAGCGGTGCACCGCGTCCAACAGCATCCGGGCGTTCGCCTCGTCCATCGGCTGCCCCGTGTAGAGATGCGAGAACTGCGTCACGCCCACCGGTACGAGCGCCACCGACAAGACGGCCTCGTCGAGACGCCAGAGGTCGGTGAGTGATTGCTCGAGCACCTCGCCATCGTTGAGGCCCGGCACGATCACCATCTGGCAGTGGAATTGGATGCCGCCGTCGGCCAGTCGCGTGAGCTGCTCGAGGATGTTGGGCACCCGCGGATTATTGAGCAGCACCTTGCGCGCTTCCCAGGGCGTGGCGTGCACTGAGACGTACAACGGCGACAGCCGGTACTCGAGGATGCGCGCAATGTCCCGCTCCTTCACGTTCGACAACGTGGCGAAGTTGCCGTACGCAAACGAGAGACGATAATCGTCATCGCGAATGTAGAGGCCCTTGCGCAGTCCCTTGGGCAACCCCTCGATGAAGCAGAACTCGCAGCGGTTGGCGCAGCGGCGCACGGTGGGCGGCGCCAGCTCGACCCCCATGGAGTCGCCGGGCTCGCGCTCGATCTCGTACTCCACCTCGCTGCCATCGGGCAGGCGCGCCGCTACCACGAACGCCTCGTCGGCCGTCAGGAACTCCCAATCGAGGAAGTCCTCCAACGGCCGTTCGTTGACGGCGAGGAGCTCGGTGCCGGGGACGATGCCGACCTGATCGGCAATGGTCCCCGGTTCGACTTGCGTGACGCGAACCATGACCCGGGACGAAAACGGGGAAGCGGCCCGGTGACCCTCCCCCGATAACTCAAACGGGCGGCAACGGATGCGTCGCCGCCCACCTGAGAAATACTACGAGGCGTGAGGCCGGAAGTCAATAAAATTCATGGACTTCGGACGCTCGCAACACCATGGGTGCACCCTGCGCCTCACGCCCGGTACGACGCGCCGCTTCCCGTATTGAACACCACGACCTCGGCGTCCGCCCTCACCCGGCCTGCGGCCACCGCGTCGCGCAACACCGCCAGCGCGCAGCCGTCTTCGGGGGCGGCGTCGATGCCGGTGGCACACGCCAGGCGATACGTCCACTCGCGGATCGCATCTTCCGAGGCCGTCGCGGCCACACCATCGGTCTCCCGCAGAATGCGCAGCACAAGGCGGTCACCGAGCGGCGACGGCACGCGCAGGCCGCTGGCGTAGGTGATGGGGTCGACCCACGGCTCCGCCTTGTCCGCTCCGGCATCGAATGCACGGGCAATCGGCGCACACCCCGCCGCCTGCGCCACCACGTACTGGGGCTGCACACGCCCGCCCGACAACCAGCCGCCCGCAGCGAGTTCCTGCAGCGCCTTCCAGATACCCACGGTCCCTTCGCCGCCGCCGGTCGGATACACCACCACATCGGGGACGCGCCAGCCGAACTGCTCGGCGAGCTCGAAGCCCATGGTCTTCATCCCCTCCACGCGATACGGCTCGCGCAGCGTGGAAATGGCGAAATAGCCCGTCTCGGCGGCGTACGCCAACGTGAGCTTCCCGGCATCACCGATATGCCCGTCGATGCGGATCAGCTCCGCCCCGAACGCCTCGATCGTGTCGAGAATCGGCCGCGGCGTGGTGCGCGGTGCGTACACCCGCACCTTGAGCCCCGCGGCCGCGGCGTACGCCGCCAGCGCGGCACCGGCATTCCCGGCCGTCGGAACGACGATCCCCGGTACCCCCGCCGCCTTGGCGCGGGTCACCGCGGCGCTCATACCGCGGGCCTTGAACGATCCGGTGGGATTCTGTGCCTCGTCCTTGATGAAGAGCTTTCGCACCCCGACGGCGGCCGCAAGCGACGTCGATTCGATCAGTGGCGTAAGCCCCTCACCGAGCGACACCGGTACCTCACCCCCCAGCAAGGGCATGAACGGCGCGTACCGCCACATATCCCATCGCGGGGCGAGCGGAGTGCCCGCCGGAACGGACTGGTAGCGGGCGAAGAGCGGCTGGCCACAGGCAGTGCACAGCGAAGCACGTTCGAAGGCGGCTTCGGTATCGCACGCGGAGCAGCGAAGAGTCCAGGATGCGGTCGTCATGCGTTGGGTTCGGGCGGGGACGGGAGGGGAGCATCGTCGGGAACGACAGGGACCGACTCACCCGTGTCCGGGCGGTCGGGATCGGACAGCTTTGCGGCACGCAGGAGCGGATCGGACGACTCCGGCACCTCGACCCCCAGTGCCGTCAGCACCTTCCTCGCCGACGTCTCGCCGAAACCGGGAACGCGAGCGATCGCCTCAACCGAGGCCTCCTTCACGCCCTGCACGCTGCCGAACACGTGTAGCAGCGCCCGCCGCTTGTTGGGACCGATCCCCGGAATCTTGAGCAACTCCGACGTGATGGTACGCGCCGCGCGCTTCTGCCGCTGAAAGGTCACGGCGAACCGATGCGCCTCGTCGCGCGCCTGCTGCAGCATGCGCAAGGCCGGCGACCGGCGCGGCAGCCGCACCGATTCGCTGCGACCGGGGAGGAAGATCTCCTCCTCCTTCTTGGCGAGGCTGATGAGACCGATCTGGTTCACGCCCAGTGCGTCGAGGGCCTCACGGGCGGCGCCAAGCTGCCCCTTGCCGCCATCGATGACGGCCAGATCGGGCAGCGGCTTCTCCTCGTCGAGGCGGCGGCGAAAGAATCGCGTCACCACCTCGTGCATCGAGCGGAAGTCGTCGTTCCCCTCGAAAACCTGGATCTTGAACTTGCGGTACTCGCTGCGCTTGGGGCGCGCATTCTCGAACCACACCGCGCTCGCCACCACGTCGGTGCCCTGCGCATGCGAGATGTCGAAGCACACCAGCGATCGCGGCAGTCGTGGCAGACCGAGCTCGCGCTGCAGTTCGTACACCGGGTCGGCCGCCCGTTCGTCGGCTTCGAGGGAGGCCAGTTTGAACTCCTCGAGCAGGTGCTGGGCGTTCTTGTCGGCCAGATCGACCAGCGCGCGCCGCGGCCCGCGCTGCGGCACCCGGATGCGCGTGCCGTCGAGCGACGACTCCAGCGCCTCACGGTCTTCGAAGTCGAAGGGGACGAGCAGGTCAGCCGCGCGCGCATCCGCGGTGCGATACCACTGCGACAACGAGGCGCCAAGCACGGCATCATCGTCCTCGCCTTCGGCGTGCTCCAGCAGGCGATGATCGCGTGCGAGCAGCTTCCCGCCACGGATGCGCATGATGACCACACAGGCATCCTCGCCATCGCGCGCGTATCCCACCACGTCACGATCACCACCTTCGACTTCGAGCACGACGGTGGGCTCTTCCATCTTCTCGAGATGATGCAACGCATCGCGCAGCTCGCCGGCCCGTTCGAAGTCGAGACGCTCCGATGCTTCCATCATGCGATCGCGCACATGGCAGATCACGTCGCTGGTGCGCCCCTCGAGAAACCACACCACTTCGTCGATCATGGCGCGGTAGTCCCCGGTCGTCTGATACCCCACGCAGGGCGCCTTGCACCGCTTGATGAAGTAATCGAGACAGGGTCGCTCCGGGGCCTCGCGCGGCAGCGCGTAGTGGCACGAGCGTACCGTGAAGATACGCTTCACCACATTGAGCGCGCGGCGCATCGAGCCTACATCCGTATACGGGCCGAAATACCGTGCGCCGTCCTCCTGCAATCGCCGCGTGACGATGACACGGGGAAACGGTTCCTGCACCGTCACCTTGATGTAGGGATACGATTTGTCATCACGCAACGCGACGTTGAATCGCGGACGGTACTCCTTGATGAGCGTCGCTTCGAGAATGAGCGAATGCGACTCGCTGGGAACCACGATCGTGTCGAGGTCCTGCACCTTGCGCAGCAAGCCTCGCGTCTTCGGGCTGGTATCGTGGTCCTGCGCCCAGTAGCTTCGCACGCGCGAGCGGAGGCGCTTCGCCTTGCCCACGTACAGCACCCCGCCATCGGCATCCTTCCAGAGGTACACCCCCGGGGACTCCGGCAGGTGTGGCAGTCGTCGTGCGACCGCCAGCGGCATGCCCCGCGCGAGTGCCGCGCGCGTCCACTCGTCGTCGGGCACGGGCAGATCGTCGATCGACTGCGGCGCTGTGGTATCCGGCAGACGGTCGTCGTCCGCGCTCATACCTCCGCTCCGTCGCCGCGCCTGCGGCGAACCGGGCGCCGTACCCAACGCGCCGCTTCTGCCGACCCCATCCACCAGGCACTCACCAGATAGGTCACGCCGAACGCACCGAGCACGGGAAAGGCCGCCATCCGCACATGCAGCGACGGAGCAAAGTAACCGTGCAGCAGGCGCGCCGCCGTACCCGTCACGGCGGCCAACGCCGAGGCGATGAGGATCCGACGGGTCCCCTGCCACATCGCTGGCGTGTAGAGCGCGCCCAGCCGCTCCCGCAAGCCGGTGGCCAGCACCACGAGATTCACGTACGACCCCAGGGCCGATCCCACAGCGATACCCGCCGTCGCGTACGGCGAATGGCGCAGCGGCACCGCGATACCCACAGCAGCCACGGCCGACACGACGATGCTCAACACTGATGCGCGCAGCGGGGTGCGATAGTCCTGTATCGCGTAGAACGCCGAGCCGAGCAGCTTGACGGACCCGAAACTCACGAGGCCGACGGCGTATCCGGCCAGCACGGTATGCACCAGGCGCTGCTCAGCGGCCCCGAAGCGGCCTGCGCGATACAGCACCCCCACGCAGTAATCGCCGAGGACGATGAACACCACCGCGCTCGGAATCACATAGAAGAGAATGCGCTGCCAGCCGCCGCGGAGCTTTTCACGCAGCGACTCGAGGGCCAGTGCCCCGGAATCACGGGAGAACTCGGGTAACGCAGCGGCAGCGACCGACACACCGAACAGCGACACGGGCAGCAGCGCGAGGGTGTTGGCATACGTGATGTTCGTCGCGGCACCCGCGGGGAGAAACGATGCGATCTGCAGATCGACCATACCGGAGATCTGCACCACGCCGAGCGCCGTGACCACCGGGACCACGTTGCGCAACACCTGCCGCGCCCCGTCGCTAGCCACCGCGAGGGTGGGACGCAGCGGGCCGGTGAGACGCAAGACTTCGGGCAATTGCGCAGCCACCTGCAGCACGGAACCAGCCAGTGTCGCCCACGCGAGCCACCACGACAGCTGCTCAGCGTCGGCCGCTCGCGGTCCGCCGACCAGCAGCAGCACGATCTGCGCCATCGACCAGAGCGCCGCGCTTGCATAACTCCAGAAGAAGCGGCGGTGCGAGTTCTGGATGCCGAGACACCACCCGCTCAGCACCATCACCCCGGTCATCGGGAACAGCACGCGGGTGAGACGTGTCGTGAGGGCGCGGGTCGGTTCATCGAATCCGGCCGCGAGTGCCGCCGTAAGCCACGGGGCCGTGGCAATGCCGACGAGCGTCAGGATGCTCACGGCGGCGAGCAGTGACCCGAGCACCGCGTTCGCCAGTGCACGGGCGCCCGCCGTGTCGTCCCGCCCGAGCAATCGGCTGTAGACGGGCACGAATGCCGCTGACAGGGTGCCTTCGCCCAGCAGATTCCGTACCGCATTGGGGATGCGGAACGCAGCGTTGTAGGCGTCGGAGGCGGCCCCCGCGCCGAAGTAGTACGCGAAGGCCGTGTTGCGCAGCAGGCCGACCAGCCGACTGATGAGAATGCCGGCCGCAACGACGAATGCGGCGCGGCCGCCCCTCCCGTCACTCATACGCGCTCACGCAGGCACGTGCGGGCCTGACACGAGCTCGCGCGCGTGCGGCACCGCCGCCTCGCGAATGCGCTCGAGCACACTGACGCCGTACCGGGCGAGCAGCGGCACCAGGTTGAGCACGCGCTCCGGCGATTGACCGTTGGGACGCACGGCTGCGCGGATCGCGGCGACATCGCGCATTGTCTCGTGCTCGAGGCGTTTCACGCCGGACAAAACCCGACGTTCGAATCGATCGATCCGATGCGACAGATCGCGCGCCAACCCCTGCACTACCTCGTCGGCGACCGGCGCGTCATCCCCGGCCACGACGTCGCGCATGGCCCCGACCTGGGTCTCGAGCGCCACGCGAAGACGTTCCATGGAGTCGGCCACCGTCTCATCCAACTGACTGCGGGCCACGAGGCGCTCGGCCGCGTGCGGGTCCCGCAAATCGGCGTCGGCGATGCCGAGGCGCTGCTGGCGCGCGAGCATCTCCGACTCCAGCACTTCGCAGGCGAAGCGCGGCGTCACCACCGGCACGGCCACCCCGAGTGCCCGCGCCACGGGCTCCACTTGCGCGAAGTAGGCAAATTCGCCGGGACCGGCACAGTAGCTGACGGTCGGCAGCAGGCTGCGCTCGAGGACGGGACGCAGCAGCACGTTCGCCCCGAGTGTCCCCCGTTCCGCCTCACGCGCCGCCGCGGACGCGTCGCCGAGCGGGACCCGCTCGCGCTCCCGTTGCACCTCACCCTGCCGGTCGACGGTCTGTGTGCGGAACACAAGCGACAGCCCGTCCACCACATCCACCTGCGGCGAAAAACCTGCCTGTTCGACTTCCTGCACCCGGGCACGCAGCGCCTCGTGTACGGCCGGCGCATGCTTGAGCGCGCGGCGCAGAAAGCCGTCGGCCGCCATGCGGAGCGCCGGATGCGAGGCGTCGAGCACCGCAATCCCGAGTGGCTCGAGCAGTGCGCGCAACAACTGGACGTACGCGGCGCCGATCGTCGCGTGTGGTACGTACGCGGCGTCCACCAACTCCAGAACAGACGGATGGGCGGTCGACCCACACGCGGCCGCGAGGACGGTGCGCGCCGCTGCCAACGGCCCCAGGGGTACGTCGCTCAGCGCGACCCCTTCCGTGGCGGGCCCGGCCAGCGACGCCGTGAGCAGTCCCCGGGCCGTGGCCACATGGGTCACCGCTGCTTCCGCCCAGTCGGCGTCATCGCTGGCTGCCCAGAATACCGGCGCCACGGGAACACCGGTCTGCCGCTCGAGTTCGTTCGCGAAGGCGAGAGCGCCAAGCGCCTTGGTCCACGTGTAGGTCGGTCCACCGAAGAGTCCCGGCTGCTGACCGGTTGTCACGACGACGCCGCGGGCGGCGGCCTGCGCCAACCGTTCCGCGGCCGCGCCGGTAGTGGCAAAGGCGGGCGCCAGCGCCGTGAGCCAATCCGTCTGCTGCATGCTCTCCCGCACCGCCGCGATATGCGCCGCCCAGGCCGCCGGCATGACCGGTCGCGGTGCGTACCAACTGCCGCCGACCCTTCCTTGCTGCAGGGCCTGCGAAAAGGCACTCCCGCCCAACGGCACACGACGGATCTGGAGCGCGTCGTCGGCAGCCGACGATGGGCTGGCACCCGGTTCCACCTTGCTGAGCGTCACGGACAGTTCATCGCGAAAGGTCACGGGGTACGGTGCCCGGCCAGCTCAGCCGACTCGGTCACTTGTGATACGGTTCACCGCGGCTGATCGTGCCCGACCGATACAACTGCTCGGACAGCACCAGACGTGCAACCTCATGCGGCAGCGTCCATGGCGCCAGTGAGAGCCGACGATTGGCGCGGCCACGCACGGCAGCGCCCAATCCATGCGCTCCACCGATGACGAAGCAGACGCTGCGAGCCGAGTCGCGCTGCTCCTGCAGCCAGCGTGCGAACGTCTCGGAATCCATCGCGGAACCGCCCGGATCACAGGCCACCACGACCGCCTCAGCGGGAAGGCGCTCCACGAGACGGGCGCCCTCGCGCTCCCGAACGGCGTCACCGGACAACCCCCGCCCGGGCTCCTCCTTCACTTCGATCACCTCGAGCGGCCAGTAACGCGCCGCTCGCGTTTCATAGTCCCGAATGGCATCGGCCAGCCCCGAATGACGAGGCCGGCCGATGACGAGGATCGAAACGCGCACTACGCCGCACCGATCAGGCGTAGATGCCGCGCAGGCGATGCACCGTGGCCACGCGGCTGATGGACAGCATGTACGCCGCCGTACGCATGTTCACCCGATGCTGCTTCGAAAGCTGGAGCACATCGGCAAAGCTGCGGTTCATGATGTCGCCGAGACGCTCGTTCACCGTCGCCTCGCTCCAGAAGTAGCCCATGCGGTCCTGCACCCACTCGAAATACGACACCGTGACCCCACCGGCGTTGGCGAGGATATCGGGGATCACGAAGATGCCCTTCTCGTCCAGAATCGGATCGGCCGCAGCGGTCGTGGGCCCATTCGCCCCTTCGCAGATCACCTTTGCACGGATCTTCGGGGCATTCTTGGTGGTGATCACGTTCTCGAGAGCGGCGGGCACCAGCACGTCCACTTCGAGTGTGAGCAGCTCCTCCGGATCGATCGGGTCGGCGCCGGCGAAACCTTCGAGAGACCGATGCTGCTGTACGTGCTTGATGGCCGCGTCGACATCGATACCCTTCGCATTGTAGAACGCGCCCGCGCGGTCGCTCACGCCGATGATGCGCGCCCCCTGCTCGGCCATCAGCTTCGCCGCAATGGAACCCACGTTGCCGAAGCCCTGCACGGCCACCGTAGCGCCCTTGATGTCCATGCCGAGGTGCTGCAGCGCCTCCTTGGTCACGAGCATGCACCCGCGGCCCGTCGCCTCCTTACGACCGAGCGAACCGCCCATCTCCACCGGCTTGCCGGTCGTGACCGCGTTCTCCGTGCGTCCCACGTGCATCGAGTAGGTGTCCATCAACCACGCCATGACACGTTCGTTCGTATTCACATCCGGCGCCGGCACGTCGGTGTCGGGGCCGAGCAGCGAGATGATGCCCTTGGTGTAGCGACGCGTAACCCGCTCGAGTTCGCCCACGCTCATGGACAGCGGATCACAGATCACGCCGCCCTTGGCGCCGCCGAACGGCAGATTCACCACGGCGCACTTCCAGGTCATCCACGCCGCGAGCGCCTTCACTTCTTCGAGCGTCACCATCTTGTCGAAACGGATGCCGCCCTTCGCCGGACCGCGCGAGGTGTTGTACAGCACGCGGTAACCGGTAAACACTTCCACGTCACCGTTGTCGAGCATGACGGGAACGGACACGATGAGCTGCTTTTCGGGATTGCGCAGAATCTTGTAGATGCCGGGCTCGAGGTCGAGCAGTTCGGCAGCGCGATCGAAGCGCGACATCATCGCTTCGAAGGGATTCTCTTCGTTGAGGAACCGATCCTTGTCCGGACGGACGATGCTGTCCGTCGGCAGTCGCAGAAGGTCGATGGCCATTGTCGGGGAGTCTGTTTAGCCGGATAACCCGGCGGTGGGAATCGTGACCGCGCGCGCCGCCAGCACCCGAAGGCATTCCTGCTGCAGGACCTCGGCGCCTCGATCAATCACGAGTGTCTGTGAAACATACCAAAGGGGCACAGCTTCGCGAGGCCAACGGGAGGCAAGCTTCACCGCATCCTTGAGGGTGCACAGGACACCGTCGGTGTTGCGGCTTTCGGACACCAACCGGCTCACGTCACGATCGCTGTAGTCGTGGTGGTCCGGGAAGCGCAGGTGCCGGACCAACCGCACGCCCTGTGCGACGACCTGCCGTTCGAAAGCTTCGGCATCGGCAATTGCCGACGTGAGCAACAGCGAGCGCCCCGCGAGCCAACCGGTGTCGTGGGCCTGGGCATTTTCAGAAACACCGAGAGGGCCGCCACCGGAATCCGCCGCCCGTCGCACGCCCCCCGGCACGAGGTGAACGCGCGCCATCGGGACATCGGGCGCCGCCTCGCGGAGGCACGCTTCCACGCGCTCCACGGCACGCCTGTCGGCGGCCTTCACGGTCACCACCACCGAGGCCGCGCGCCGCA
>DCZC01000119.1 GCA_002331565.1 Gemmatimonas sp. UBA2094 | reverse complement strand
CAACTCGCTGATGCTAACAGACTCGATCGTGCCGGCGTTCATCGCGGCGGAGGAGGTGAGCGCGGGCCAAGCCGACGCGAGTGCGTCGCTGGCGGCCGCGGCCGGGCTGCTGCGCAGGTGGGACCGCCGCTATACGCGCGACAACACCGGCGCGCGCCTGTTCGAAACGGCGATGGCCCGCACCATGAGCCTGTTGTGGGACGAGTTCATCCCGGCAGGAAAGGACGCGGCCGTGGTGCGCCCCAGTGAGTCGCGGTTGCTGCAGCTGATCGGTGACTCCGCGAATGCATGGTGGGACGACCGCCGCACCACCGAGGTGCGGGAAGACCGTGACCGACTGCTGGCCCGCGCGCTCACCTCGGCCTTCGACTCGCTCGTGGTGGAGTTCGGCGATCCGGCCAAGACCCCGTGGACGTGGGGCAAGGTGGCACCGGCCATGCCGCGCCATCTGCTGCGTCTCGACGGCTTCTCCGCCCCCGCAACACCGATCGACGGTGGCCGCGGAACGCTCAACCCGAGTACCGGCTCACGACGCGCGAACTTCGGCGCCAGCTGGCGCATGGTGGCCGAGCTCGGTGCGACGCCGCGCATCCGCGCCGTGTATCCGGGCGGACAGAGCGGCAACCCGGCGAGCCCGCGCTATCTCGACCGGCTCGCGATGTGGGGTAACGGCCAGCTCGACAGCGTGCGCACGCCGCGTACCGCCGCCGATCTCGCCGCGTCGGATGTGCGCGCGACACTCACGCTGACCCGCTGAGGCCGAACCATGACCAAGCGAACGATCTTCATTGCCGCCGTGGTGCTGCAACTCGCCGCCCAGGCGTTCGGTGGTATGTGGGGCGCGGCCGTTGCCGGCCTGCTCATCGGCGTGGCGCTGCGCGATACGGGCGCCTTCCGTATCGGATTCGGCAGCGCACTGCTGGCGTGCGCTCTGCTGCTGGCGTACATCGGCGCACGCGGCGGCAACATTCTCGGCTTCGCCAACATGCTCGGCGGCAACTTCCAGTTGCCAGGCGCGGCGATCGTGGCGGTGGCGCTGCTGCTGCCGGCTATACAAGCGGGAGGAATGGCGGGCGGCGCGGCGAGACTGCTCAGCGCTGAGAACTGAGAACTGAGCACTGAGAACTGAAAGGTGAGGGGGAAACGGCGGCAGTCGTAACGCCTGCCGCCGTTACGGTCGCAGCTGCCCGTCGATCTCCGCCCATACCCGCCGTATCGCGATCGGCGCCTGCTGCTCCGCGAGGAACCACGCGCCCACCGGGCCCCAGTTGGCGCGCTTCACGGCCTCGTCGGCGCTGATGCCGAGGGTCTTGAGGCGGGTGGCTTCGGCAATCACGCCGGTAATCGCATCGCGGAAGGTGACGAGTTCTTCGCGCGATCGCTTTCCCGTCTCGATAAAGCCGTGGCCGGGGATGTAGCGCTTCACGCGGTCGATCGCGAGCGCGGCGTCGATGGTGCGCACCCACTCGCTCGGGTAGGCGCTGCGCATCGCCGGGAAGACGCGGTTGAGGTACGCCTCGCTCATGAACAGGATCTGCTCGCGCGGCAGGTGCACCATGAGGTCCCCACCCGTGTGCGCACGCCCCACGAAGCGCACCACCACTTCGGTGGTCCCCACGTCGATCGTCTGTACTTTGCCCGTCATCGCCATGGGGGGCACGATCACCGGTCGTGAGGCGGTAGCCGACGCAGAGTCGCGCTTGAGTTGCGCGAGCGACGTGGGGTGCACCACCCACGTGAGCCCCGTGGGCAGCACGTTGTTGCCGGCGGTGTGATCGCCGTGGTCGGATCCCACCACGTACCACTTGACCGGCAGCGGCGTGATGCGCTTGATGCGATCGAGCATCGTCTGCGTTGCCGCCGATGATCCCTGTCCGTCGGCGATGAGCACCCCGTCCTTGCCGATCACGATGAGACTCACGGTGGTGAAACCCGGCTGACGGATCTCCTCGTAGCCGTACACGTGCTTCGTGAGCTTCACCAGACGCGGAAATGCGCTGAGGGGGAGGCCGCGCACCGCAGGATCGGCGGTGCGCACCTGGGCGCGGGCCATGTCGGGGAGGCCGGCGGCGGCGCCCAGAAGCATCAGGGCGGACAGGGCACGGCGAGCCAGTGATGTGTGCATGCCGGAAATTGCGCCCCGCGTCGCTGCTCGCGCAAATCGCGCCCCGCCCGTACAATCACGCGGACTCCCTGCGGCTCCGTCCATCCCACCGCCATCCGCCATGCCCGCCACTGTTCTGGGCGAATTCCTCGGCACGCTCATCCTGCTGCTGCTCGGCAACGGGGTCGTCGCCAACGTGCTGCTCACCGACACCAAGGGCAACAACGGCGGCTGGATCGTCATCACCGCCGGCTGGGCCTTCGCGGTGATGTCGGGTGGCATGGTTGCCGCCGCGCTCGGTGCCCCCGGCGAACTCAATCCCGCCGTGTCGGTGGCCAATGTCGTCGCGGGTGTGTATCCGCTCGCCACGGGGCTCGCGCACATCGCGGCGCAACTGCTCGGCGCCATGGCGGGTGCTAC
>DCZC01000174.1:3349-3784 GCA_002331565.1 Gemmatimonas sp. UBA2094 | reverse complement strand
CTGCGGGCATGGCCGCCATGCAGAAGAAGCTGGAGGACGTGCTGGCGACCCCGCCGCCGCCCCCGCCGAGCGCCCTACGGCCCGCTGTGGGGTTCGCGCTGGGCGTGGTGGGCACCGTGGCCGTCGCCATCGCTCCGGTGCTCACAGAAGGCAGCGTAGGGGCACGCATGGGCCTCGGCGGGCTGGGCGTCGCCGCCATCGGCACCGGCCTGTGGCTTGTGCTGCCGTCGCGCTAGGCGCGCCCTGCCATTTCGCGTTCGTGCTGCTTGCGGTGCTGCGTGCAGTAGCCGTCTGGCCCGGTCGCTGGACGTGTGCAGCGGTGGCGGCGCATTTTCCCGAGGCCGTAGCCGCTGCCGGTCGAGTAGATACGGACGTGCTTGCATTGCCCGAAGGGGCCGTAGTCGGTGCGCCCTGTGATCGCTGAAAAGGTGCCCA
>DCZC01000174.1:0-3186 GCA_002331565.1 Gemmatimonas sp. UBA2094 | reverse complement strand
CCTGTGATCGCTGAAAAGGTGCCCATTATTCACCGCCCCTTGCGCGCCTGCGGCGTGGGGTCGTCCACCATGCCTGCGGTTCCTCGGGCACCCAATCGTGGCTCACGGTGTCAAACCGCGCGCGGATCAGGTCGTCGCGCTTGCCGATCCAACTGCGCCGCTGGTCGTGGAGCAGGCGGCCGTATTCCTTGAAGGTGCCCTCGGGGTCGCTCGCGTACAGCTTGGCGATGCGAAGCAGCGGGAACGGCCCGGCATAAATGCCGTTGTCCATGCTGGCGACATACCAGCCATCGGGGAGCGCGGTCGCGGGCTTGCCCTCGGTGTAGGCGCTGAAGGTGCCCATGCTCACGCCTCGCGCGGGCGCGAGTCCAGCCCGTCCCGCCCGATGTACGGGCGCGCGTCCGCGATCCGCTGGAGTTCTTTCCACCCGCGCGCCGTGATTTCGATGCGGCCATGCTCGCGGCGCGTGTAGGGGATCAGCGGCCTGCCGCGCCCCTGCCGCACCACGAACCGCTTTTCAATCCGCTTACGCTCGGCGGGCGTGAGCGCCGACAGCGGCAGCACGCCGCCCGCTGCGACGACCTTGTTCATCGCCTTCGCGGGCCAGTAGAAGCCGGGGTACTCCGAGAGGTATCGCAGGGCGTCGTGCGCCCATTCGTCGCGGCCTGTGATCGCGCTGAAGGTTCCCATCATCCACCTGCCATGATGCGGGCGCGCTCGGCCATGATGGCGCGCACGGCATCTACGACCGCCGGGTACGGTCGAAAGGGGTACAGCGCCGCGCCGACACGCCGGTTCCACTCGGTCGGCCGGTAGGCGTCGATGCTGCTTAGGAACGCGGTGCCAAGCCCCTTGCGGGCCAGTTGCTCCACCAGCGCGCGCTGAAAGACCTCGCGCGCATCGCCGTCCCGCTCAAAGTGCCGCACGCACCGGACCAGCGCGCGCCATTGGCGCTCGGTCAACTTGTGCCGCTTGCCCTCGACGGTGATTTCGGCGGGCACAGGAAGGGCGACAGGCTGCCTGCTGCCGGTGATCGCGCTGAAGGTTCCCATCGGTGCCCCCTGTTACTCGCCGCGCAAAGAGTCGCGGGCGCTTTCTAGGTAGTGGAGAACCGTGGAGAGGTCGCCCACATAGCCCCAATCCCTACGTTGGCGTCCCTGCTTGGCTGCGTGCAGCGCGAGCAGGCTGTGACGCTCCCCATCACCGACCGTCAGTTCACGCAGCACGGCCGCCACCTGCGCCGCGACCTCTTGGTACGCTTCGTCTGCCGTCTGCCCGGCTGCATTTCGGGGCGCGAACTCAGCAGCTTCGGCCCGACCTGTGATCGCTGAAAAGGTGCCCATGCGGTGCCCCCTTAGCGGCGCGGCGTGAGGGTGAGGTAGAAGCCGGTCGCCTGCTCAAACACGTCCATGAGGCGGTCGGCGTACACGTCGGTGAACTCGGCCACGACGCGCGGGGCGGCGGCCGGGAGTCCGATGCTGCTCACCCGCCCGCTGGCGCGGCTGATCTTGAGGAACTGGACGGTGTAGGTGTCGCTCGGGTCGAGCGTGATGCGGACGCCGTTGATCCCCTTCTTCGCGCCGCCGCCCAACTTGAACGACACGCTGTTCGGCGTGCTGACGAAGTTCTTGGCTCCAACCATCATGGCGAGGCGGCCCGCGCCGCCCAACTGCGCGAGGATCGTCTGCGCGACCGCCATGCGGTCCTCGGTGTACGCTCCGAAAGTGCCCATGTTGCCCGTCCCTTCTTCGCCGTTTGGCGACGTTGTGGGAGGGTTGTACCACTCCACAAGCCGCCGTGTCAAGGCTTACTTCCCAAACACCCGCCGAGGTCGCCGCCCGTCCACGCGGTAGGCCGACCAGACCGACAGGGCGACGATGGCCCCGGTGGCGACCCACGGCACCCACGCTTCGTGGAGCGCCGCCCACTTCTTGACGCTGGCCTCTTCAGCAGGCGACAGCGCCCCGAGGCGTCGGCGCAGCATCGCTGCCTCTCGGCACTTGGCGCAGGCCATCACCGCCTCCACGAATCCGCGCCGGGGAACACCCGCGCAGGCGCAGCGATCACGCGCTCGACGGCCGCGTCGCAGCGGCGCGAGGGGTCGTCACGATCCACGAACACCATGCAGCGCGTGGGCGCGTCCGATCCGTCCATGCGGCCGGGCAGGTCGAACGTGTGGCCGTCCTTGCACTTGTAGGAATAAAGGGGCATCCGAGTCCTCTCGCGGGCCATCGTATCACCGTGCGATGGCGAGCATGGCTTCGTTGGGCACGCCGTAGGCGGTATTGCGGCCTCGCCGGGAGCCGTGGCGGCGCACGAACTGTTCGATCCGGTGCTGCGTGTCGCGCACGGCGGCGGTGTCGGGCCGCCCCCTCGGAAAGTCCCACCACGCGATGAAGGCCAGCGTGTGTGTCGTGACACGCCACAGCCGCTCCAGCATCTTCTCGACGTTCTCGGGAGTGTGGTACGCGAGCGTGCCGCACACCAGCGTCACGTCGGCCGTGGGCGGCGTGTCGGTGAGCAGGTCGAGGCGCTGGAACGTCACGCCGGGGTGCTGCTCGCGCGCCACCACCAGCGGCTCGGCCATGAAGTCGGTGCCGATGTACGGGCCGACGCCGCGCGCGAGCAGGTGCGGGTACAGGTCGCCGTGGCCGCAGCCCGCGTCGTGAACCGACAGCCCTCGGAGGGGGCCGCCGACCTGTTCCGCGAGGTCGAGCAGCACGCGGAAGTTCGTCTGCTGGCCCTCGGCCGACAGCCACCCGAGGCGAACGTGCGGCGGGTACTCGGGGTCGAGTCGGCCACGATAGAACGCCTCGGGCGACTGCATCACCGGAAGTCCCACAGGTGGCGGCGGGGCGCATTCTGGATCGCGCGCATGGCCCTGCCGAGGTCGATGCCCGACAGCGACTCAGGCGTGGGTTCCACGTCGCGCGCCAGTTCCCGAATCCAGAAGTCGGTGGCCTTCGTGACGGTCGCGCCGTCCTCGGTGACGACGTGGGCCTCGACGGTGAAGCTCACCTTGTAGACCGCGCCGGTACGCAGCGGGCGGGGCACCGCAGGGGCGATGTTCGACTGCTGCGCGAGGATCGTGCGGCCGTCCGACGTGGCGGCCACGACCATGCCGCTCGCCACAACGTAGGCCGTCAGCGTCACGTCGCCGCGCGCGCCACGGCCCACGACGCCGAC
>DCZC01000165.1 GCA_002331565.1 Gemmatimonas sp. UBA2094 | reverse complement strand
CGCCGCTCGCGCGCCGATGGCGGGGCAGCCCGGCACGCCGGCCGGTGCCACCCCCGTGCCGTTCGCGGTGGGGGAGAAACTCGACTACGACGTGAAGTTCGGCTCGCTCAAGGTGGGCAGCGGCAGCATGGAGGTGAAGGAGCTCACGGGCGTACGCGGCCGGTCCGCGTGGCACACCGTGTTCACCATCAAGGGTGGCATCCCCCTGTACCGCGTGAACGACGTGTACGAAAGCTGGTTCGACGTCGCCACGCTCAACTCGCTCCGCTACCACCAGGACGTGGACGAAGGGAGCTACGAGCGAAAGCGTCGCTTCGAGATCTTCCCCGAGCGCGGCATGTTCCGGGAGGGCGACAAGGACGAGGAGCCCACCGTCGCCAACCCGCTCGATGACGGGTCGTTTCTGTACTTCGTGCGCACCCTCTCGCTCGACGTGGGCAAGTCATACGAGTTCCCGCGCTACTTCAAGGCGCAGGGCAATCCGGTGCGCATCCGCGTCCTGCGCCGCGAAACGGTCACCGTTCCCGCCGGGACCTTCAAGACCGTCGTGCTGCAACCCACGTTCCAGACGAAGGGCATCTTCAGTCAGAACGGCAAGGCCGAGGTGTGGATTACCGACGACGACCGCCGCATCATGGTGCAGATGAAGTCGAAGCTCAGCTTCGGCAGCCTGAATCTGTACCTGCAGCGGGCGAGCGGGACGAAGTAACCCTTCCCCAGTAGCGCCCACCATGTGCGGCCGTTACGGCTTCGGGAATCCCGCCCGACTGGGCACCCTGCCCTTGGGTGTCGCGCTCCCCGACCTCGAGCCGCGCTTCAACGTCGCGCCGTCGCAGGCGGTGCCGATCGTGCTGCAGGATGCCGCCGGCCGGCGCGCGATCATGGCGAGGTGGGGGCTGGTTCCGTTCTGGGCTGGCGATCCGGGCATCGGCAACAAGCTGGCAAATGCGCGGGGCGACACGGTGGCGGCCAAACCCAGCTTCCGGGCGGCTTTCAGGGCTCGCCGGGCGCTGATCCCGGCCGACCGGTTTTACGAGTGGCAAGTGCGTGCCGGCCAGACGGTGAAGCAACCCTGGTGCATCCAGCTGGCCGACGAGTCCCCGTTCTGCTTCGGCGGGCTGTGGGAGGCCTGGGTGCCCAAGGGGCAGCCCGATGCGGAGCCACTGGTGAGCTGCTGCCTCATCACCACGGAGCCCAACGACACCATGGCGCCTATCCACGACCGGATGCCGCTGATCCTGTCGAGCGGGACATACGACGTCTGGCTCGATCCAAAGACGCCGGGCGCCGCGGCTCAGGCGCTCATCCGGCCTTACGACGGGGCCATGCGCGCATACCCGGTCAGCACGTACGTGAATGCCCCCCGAAATGAAGGAGCGGCTTGCTCAGCCCCTCTGGCCTGACTAGCGTACAAGGCTCATCCGGAACGTCCCGAGGTTTAGGGGCGGTCCGCCATACCCTCCGCCCGCGGCTCGGCACTGCGGGTGGCACTCTGACCACAGGGAGGATTGCCGAGTGGCAAAGCTCAAGATCCGCCGTAATCCCACGCGGCGGTACGAAGCCGTCTACATTTTCGACAGTGCGCTCGAAGATGCGACCATTGCTGAAAAGCTCGAAAAGCTGCAGGGCCTGCTCCACCTCGCCGAACCGGCGACGATCGAGCATTGGGGCCGTCGTCAGCTCGCGTACAAGATCGGCCGTCACGAGAACGGCTACTACGTGATCAGCAACTTCACCGCGGCGCCGGCCGTGCTTCCCGAGTTCGAGCGTGCGCTCAAGCTCGAAGAGAGCGTGGTGCGCTACCTGGTGACGCTGTATGAGCACGAGCTTGGCGCGCCCAAGCTCTCCGACGAAGAGCTCGCCTCGCGCCGTCGCGCGAGCGACGATGACGACGACGACGAGGAATAACCCATGCGCCGCCAGAAGAAGCCCTGCCCGATCACTGAAGCGGGCATCCGCTACGTCGATTACAAGGACGACCGTCTCCTCGCCCGTTTCATCACGGACTACGGCAAGATCCTGCCGAGCCGCCTGAGCGGAGTGGATGCGCGTCATCAGCGTCAGCTGTCGAAGGCCGTGAAGAAGGCGCGCTACCTCGCGCTCCTTCCGTACGTGAAGGGCCAGACGGCCTGAGCATGAACGGGGCGGTCGCGTCGGGGAACGCCGCGACTGCGCCGAAAGGAGCAGCTCCGCAGGAGCGTGGGTGGCGGTGGTTCGTGCTGGGCATGTTGCTGATGGTCGTCGTGACCGCTGCACCGGCCTGGCCCCCTGCCCTCGCGCTGCTGGCCGGCACGGTCCGGCTTCTTCTGCCGGTCGAGCAGTTCGCGCTGCTGGTCCTGGTGGGGATCGCCGCCTGTGCGGTGGTGGGGTGGTGGGCCGGTGGACGCCTGCTGTTGGGCCTCGTCTGGGGTGCCGCGGCGGCGTACGTCGTGTGGNNTGTTGCTGATGGTCGTCGTGACCGCCGCACCGGCCTGGCCGCCAGCCCTCGCGCTTCTTGCCGGAACGATCCGGCTCCTGCTCCCCGTCGAGCAGTTCGCGCTGATGGTGCTGGTGGCCATCGCGAGCTGTGCGATCGTGGGATGGTGGGCTGGTGGACGCCTCGTGCTGGGCCTCGTCTGGGGGTTGGCTGCGGGGTACGTGGGG
>DCZC01000140.1:1242-8345 GCA_002331565.1 Gemmatimonas sp. UBA2094 | reverse complement strand
TAGGACACAGCCCTCTCAAGGCTGGAACACGGGTTCGAATCCCGTTACCGCTATGTTGGTGCAGGTGCAGGTCGCTTCGGCGGGCTTCGGCTCCATCGTCTATCGGTTAGGACACGACCCTTTCAAGGTTGAGAGACGGGTTCGATTCCCGTTGGAGCTACTGGAACGAGGTTGCAGGTGCAGGGCCTGTTTCGGCAGGCAAGGGGGGCGTAGCTCAGTTTGGTTAGAGCACTCGACTGTCACTCGAGAGGTCGCGGGTTCGAGCCCCGTCGCTCCCGTCAGCAGGTTGGCTCGGTTGTAGGTGGGTTGCAGGTTCCTGGTGCAAGCCGGGACCCCTCGCTCTGGTGGTGAAATTGGTAGACACGCCGTCTTGAGGGGGCGGTGCCGCAAGGCGTCGCGGTTCGAGTCCGCGCCAGAGCATGCAGGACCTCGCAGGTGCAGTCGCATTATCGCCACAGTAGCTCAGTGGTAGAGCACCCGATTCGTAATCGGGCGGTCATCGGTTCAATCCCGATCTGTGGCTCTTCGAAACCCCGGTCAGCGTCGCTGGCTGGGGTTTCTTGCGTTCAGGGCGTGTCCGGCCAGGGCACGTCCTCCAGCCCCGGGCCGGCGGCCGAGCGGTTCACCGGCCCCGTGGTGGTCGCCGCGCTGCTCACGCGCGCCTGCGTGCCCGAGGGCCAGCTGATCGCGTCCACGGCACAGGCGCCGAGCGTGAAGGCCGGTACCGGGGCGTCGGTGCGAATGGTGGTGAGCTGGCGCATGAGCCGCGCGTGCTCGTGCTGCCCCGCCAGCTTCGCCGTCACGTCGCGGTGGCTCACGAACTCGCTGGCCTCGAGCGCCTTCTCCAGCGACTGCCAGCGGCGCAGCAGCTTGGCGGCGGTATCCTTGCCGATGCGGGCGATGCCGGGGATGTCGTCGCCGTCTTCGCCGCACATGGCCTTGAAGTCGGGGAGCTGCGCCGGCGTTACGCCGAAGCGCGCGTGCACATCGGCCGCCGCCCACTTCCGCACGCGCAGGCCGTCGGTGCCCTTGCCCACGCCCATGTAGCTCACCACCTGCACCGAGTCGCTCACGAACTGCAGCAAGTCGGAATCGTTGGAGAGCAGCGTGACGGGCAGGTCGACGTGATACATGGCCATCACCGACGCCACCACGTCGTCGCCCTCGAACCCCGCCACGCTGAGGCTCACGAGCCCCGACGATTCCAGCGCGGCGCGGATGGGCGCCACTTTGGCGCGCGTCGCTCCCGTACGCCGGTGCTTGTAGGTGGGGAAGAGCGCGTGGCGGAATGTGGGGCCGTCGTGATCCCACGCCGCCACGACGTGCGTGGCCTGCACGTCGAGCACCGTACCACGCGCCATCTGACACCAGAGGCGCACACCCGCCACCGCGTCGTCGCCGGCCACGTGGGCCGCGCGCGCGGCGAGCGACTGCGCGTCGATGACCAGCAGATGCGGCGAGGCGGGCGTCGGAGGCATGGCCTGAACGTACTCGTCCGATACACATTGCGCGCATGGCTTCCCCGTTCGCTGCTCCGTCGCCCACTCCCCCGGCTACCGCGACCCCGTCGCGCTCCCGCTACCTGGTGCTGGCGATGCTCATCGCCGCCTACGCGTGCAATCTCCTCGATCGCCAGATCCTCGGCATTCTCAAGGAACCCATCAAGCGCGACCTCGGGCTCACCGATACGCAGCTGGGGCTGATGGGCGGGCTCGCGTTCGGCATGCTGTACTCCACCGTGGCGGTGCCGGTGGCGTGGCTGGCCGACCGGATGAGCCGGTCGTGGATCATGACCGTGGCGCTGGCCCTGTGGAGCGCCTTCACCATGCTGTGCGGTGCGGCGAGCGGCTTCTGGAGCCTGTTTCTGGCCCGCGTGGGCGTGGGCTTGGGGGAGGCCGGTGGCGTGGCGCCGGCGTACTCGCTGGTGAGCGACTACTTCCCGCGCGAGCAGCGCGCGCGGGCGCTCGCGGCGTACTCGTTCGGCGTACCGGTGGGCTCGGCGATGGGAATTCTCTTCGGCGGGCTCATCGCGGCAGCGGTGAGCTGGCGCGTGGCCTTTGTTGTGGTTGGCGGCGCCGGCGTGTTGCTGGCCCCGCTGTTCAAGTTGGTGGTGCGTGACCCCGTGCGCGGCGGGCTCGACGCGCGCGCGGATACGACGGCTCCACCGCCGGCCGGGGTGCGCGATGTGCTGCGGGTGGTGGGACCCAAGCCCACCTTCTGGCTGCTGGCGCTCGGCGCCACGAGCGCGTCGATCTGTGGCTATGGTCTCGCCTTCTGGCTGCCGTCGTTCTTCATGCGCAGCATGGGGATGTCGCTCGCCGGCACGTCGTGGTTCTACGGCAGCATCACGCTGGTAGGCGGCATGGCCGGCATCTGGCTCGGCGGCACGCTGAGCGACCGTTTCGGCGGGACGAACAAGGCGGCGTACCCGCTTACGCCGGCGGTCTGCTTCGTGCTGTCGCTCCCCTGTTTCTATGCCGCCATGAACAGCCGTTCACCGGTGTGGGCGTGGGTGCTGTTCGTCGTACCGCAGGCGCTCACGCTGTCGTGGTTCGGGCCCATCGTGAGTGCCATTCAGCACCTGGTGCCCGCGCACATGCGCAGCACGGCCAACGCGCTGTACCTGTTGGTGAACAGCCTGCTCGGCACCGGCGTGGGGTATTGGATCTTCGGATTTCTTTCCGACCGGTTGGCGCCGACGTATGGCGCCGAGTCGATGCGATACGCGCTGTACTACGGACTGGGGTTCTATCCGCTGGCGGCGCTGTTGTTGTACGGCGCGTCTCGGCGGATCGGGCGGGACTGGGTGGAGGTGCCCGGCTGAGTTCGCCGCGACCGTGCGGAGCGATTACGCGGGGCGAGGGCGCGAGGCCCCGTTGTCACGACGTGTCCCCCGCGCTACTTTCAGTTTGGTAGCGCCTCGCGGGCGTAATTCAGTTGGTAGAATGCCAGCTTCCCAAGCTGGACGTCGCCGGTTCGAGTCCGGTCGCCCGCTCTGATCCACGTCGAACCCCTGCAACGGTCTCCGTTGTGGGGGTTCCTCGTTGAATGTCGTATGGTGGGCATAGGTTGCTGCCAACGCACCGAGCGCGACGACCGCCGCCGAGCACCGCGCGCGATGCACCGCGGTACAGCCAAGGCGGTCACCTCCCTGAGCGCAGGATCCAGCCATGCACAGACCATTTCGACAAGAAGACGAGACGCACGCTGAATCGAGTGGTGCGCCGGTCGGCGTATGGATCGTCCAGGGACGCCCTGCCATGAGGGCGTGGGCGGCGTGGATGCGCGTCCAGCAGGGTCTGCCGCTGACCGACTGGCCGGAGGAACTCCCGTACCCGAGCCAACCGTTCGCCCAGCCGCTTCCCACGTTGCGACAAAAGCTTCGTGCCCGAGTACGCGCACTTGTCGCACGGGCTCGCGGGTTCCGGCGCCAACGGTAGCCAGCGCGTCTCGCGTCGAACCTCCGCCCGCGCTCATTTCTTGCGATACGGTGGCTGAGGGGTCGCCACATACGCATGCGTAAAGAAGGGCGACGGGAAACTTCGGCAGGTTGATTGCCTTTGTTGGCCCGCTACGAATCGCTGTGTCTCGCCTTCCCCACCATCGTCTTCGTGGTGCCAGATCGCGCAATCTGCGCACAACCATTCCCGGCGTGATGTCCCGGTTTCCGGATCGTACCGGAAACGCTCCCATGGGAAGCGGCCAGCGCGAATATGGGTCGTGGAGGGAGTATCGTTCGACATCGTGTCTCCGTGCGTTGGACGTGTACCTGCGCCTGTTCTCGTCGTCTTCTGCGCGGTAGCCACCGAGTCGGAGGTGGCCGGCAACAAAAAACGCCCCCGACCGGTTGTCGGAGGCGCGTGCCTGCGACTTAGACGGTATGGCCTCCGAAGAGGTGCGCGGCCCGTCAAGTCGGGAAATCGCCGCGCACAATACAGGGTAAAGAATTTCGCGATGCGGGTCAAGCAGTTCCTGAGCGCAGCCCAGCGCGCCTAGACGCTCAGCCGCGCCAGAGGCCGACCAGTTGGATGCACGTGTGTACCACCAAGGTGGTGCCGGTGAGTCGCCGTTCATGGACGGCTTGCACCCTCCCGCCCGCGCGCCACATTGGGGCATGCGCATATTCCCGCTCCTCCTCGTGCTGGGCGCCGCCTCGGCCCACGCCCAGCAAACGGTGTCTCCGGTCCGCCAGGACACCGTCGTCGCCATCGCCAAACCCCGTCGGCCGCTCCCGGCCGAAGAGGCGACGGCCAATGCGAACCGCTTCTCGTTCATCGCCTACGGTGACACCCGGGGTCGGCGCGACGGCGTGGCCGAGCAGTACGAACACTCGCTGGTGGTGGAGTCGATGCTGCGAACCATCGCGGCGCGCGACAGCAGCGCGTTTCCCGTGAAGTTCGTGCTGCAGAGCGGCGACGCCGTGGTGAACGGGCGCGACCCGGCGCAGTGGAACGTGAGCTTCGTGGGGCTGATCAATCGCATCACCACGGCTGGCGGCGTGCCGTATTTCCTCGCCCCGGGGAATCACGATGTCACGTCGGCCGCCGAGCTCGATGCGCCCGGCCGGCAGGTGGGCTTGCAGAACTATCTGCGCGCCATGCAGCAGCTGATCCCCGCCGACGGGGCCACACGACGCCTCGCCGGGTACCCCACGTACGCGTTCGGCTACGGCAACACCTTCGTGCTGGCGTTCGATTCGAACATCGCCGACGACGAGACACAGTACGCGTGGGTGAAGGGGCAGCTCGAGGGGCTCGACCGCCGGCGCTATCAGCATGTGGTGGTGTTCTTCCATCACCCGGCGCTGTCGTCGGGGCCGCACGGCGGGCCGGTGGTGGAACGGCCCACCGAGGCGGTGCGGCGGCGATACATGCCGCTCTTCCGCCAGCATCACGTGCGCCTGCTGCTCACCGGCCACGAGCATCTGTTCGAGCATTACGTGGAGCGCTACCGCGATGCGTCGGGCGACCATCGCCTCGATCACATCGTGAGCGGCGGCGGCGGCGCGCCGATCTACACGTTTACCGGTACTCCGGACTTCGCGCGCTATCGCCGGACGTCGGCGGGCGACTCGGTGCAGGTGCAGCATCTCGTGCGCCCGGGGCTTTCGGCCGGTGACAATCCCCATCACTTCCTCGTGGTAACCGTCGACGGTCCCAACGTGGAGGTGGAGTACATCGGCGTGGATTGGGGACGCGAGATGCAGCCCTACCGCACCACCCGCACCGTCCTGTCAGGGCGGCGCTGAGCTACTGCGTTACCACCAGGAGCCAGCGTCCGGGCGCTGCTTCCACGATGGCCGGATTGCCTCGGCGATCTCCGTGTAGACGCGTCGCCGTCAGCCTTGATGGAACGCGAACTCACCGAGATCACTGAGCAAGGTGAGCACACGGAGAAGGTCCACCTCCAAAAACGGGAGCGCTCCGTGCCCTCACCGGCCTCGGCGATCTCCGTGCGGACGCGTCGCCGCCGGCCTCGAGGAAACGCGATTGCACGGAGATTGCGGAGCAAGGTGAGGGCACGGAGAAGGTCCACCTCCAAAAAAGGGAGTGCTCTGTGCCCTTACCGGCCTCGGCGATCTCCGTGTGGACGCGTTCCGTCGCACGCTGTGCCGGGATTACGCGCGATGCTGACGACCGACTGACGAACTGCACGATGATCCGTGCATGACGGATGACGACATCACGCACATCATCATCGGCGAGGCGATCCGTATTCATCGTCGGCTCGGCACGCGCATATTCGAAGCGGCGTACGAGGAATTTCTTGCCCTCGCACTGACGCAAGCTGGGCTTTCGGTGAAGCGCCAATGGGTGCTGCCGGTGACCTTCGATGGCCACACGGTACCGGTCGGCTACCGTCTGGACCTGCTCGTGAACGAACGTGTCGTTGTGGAGATCAAATGCTCCGAACGCGCCCACGATGCCCATGCACGGCAGCTCCTCACCTATCTCCGATTGGGCGGATACCGCACGGGGCTCCTGATCAACTTCGGCTTCGATCGGTTGATCGACGGGGTGCAGCGCATCGTCAACGGATACGAACCCGTGGATGGGCGCGAGCGCGTCGCCGGCAGCCTCGAGGAAACGCGACGACACGGAGATCGCAGAGCAAGGTGAGTGCACGGAGCCCTGCCACCTTCAACACAAGAACTGCTCCATGCCCTCACCGGCCTCGGTGATCTCCGTGCGGACGCGTCGCCGCCCAGCTGTCGGAGCCGCGATCTCCGTGCGGACGCGTCGCCGCCCACACGGAGATCGCCGACGTCAGCCGATCAGCTCGCCCAACAGCGTGTGCAGGTTCGCCTGCGCCTGTTCCAGGCTCAACTCCCCCTTGTCGATACGCGCCAGCAGCGCGCGCTGCGCTGCGTAATCCTTGTTCGCGATACCGGCCTTGCTCTGCAGCATGCGCCACGCCTTGCGGCGCTCTACCGCGAACAGCACCATTTGCCGCGTCACCGCGTAGTACTTGAACGCCCCCTTCACCTCGGCCTTGATGTAGCAGCCGAAGTTGGGGATGAAGCTGCGGTGCGATTCGTCGAACACGCGGCGATACGTCACGTCGTCCTGCGTGACGAAGTACAGCTGGTCGTGCATGGGCGTGAGCGCCGCCGCCTCGGCCTCGGCAATGCCCTTCACGTGCTTGCGGAAACGCCCCTCGGTGAGCGCCCAGTGCGCCACGCCGAAGGTGTACGCCTCACCGTTGCTGGCGTACTTGGTGTGCCACCAGTCGCGGTCGATGCTCGGGTTGCCCTTGAGATCGAACGCCTCCTGAATGGTCTCGCCCTTGCGCGGGTTGTACACGAACTCCGGCACGCCGCGGCAATCGCGCACCATGCTCGCCTGGTCGGCGCTCATGTTGTCGCCCACGCCGTGTTCGGGCTGGCAGGTGGTGTAGCACTGATAGAACGCCGTGCCGCGGTACTCGAGGCCATCGAGCATGGCCTTGTACATGCGCGGTGCGTTGGCCACCGACACCTGCCCGATGAACGGCGAGCCGTGGCCGCTGGTGAACGCTTCGGCCACGTTCTTCTTCTCGGTGAGCTTGCCCTGCGAGGCCACGCCGAACTGGTTCATGTCGTAGCCGCCCAGCATGGTGCTGGA
>DCZC01000140.1:0-929 GCA_002331565.1 Gemmatimonas sp. UBA2094 | reverse complement strand
CCCACCACCCACACCTTGGGCAGTTCGCGCACTTCCTGATCGGTCATGAGCGTGTCGTCGAGGTGCGTGAGGTGGAAGTAGTCCTCCTCGCTCATCACCCCGCGCGTGCGCGTGAGCAGCGCGTCGGAGAGCCGCTCCGGCGCCACCGAGCGGCGGGCGTGCTCCACGATCACGCTCTCCGCCATCAGCCACGAGATCGTTGCGCCGTCCTGGAAGAGGGAGTTCATCCACGGGTACGCATGCGGGTTGGCCGGCGGGGTGGAGCCGTACACCGTGTTGCACCCGGTGCTGGCGCCCATCATCATCACGCTCATGCCGTTGGCGCGGCGCCCGTCGATGGCCTGCAGGTCGCGATGGTTGAACGCGTCCTGCCGCAGCACAGCGGCAAGTCCGCCCACGATCTGGGCGTCGGTGATGGGGCCGTGCGTGGCTTCGTAGCCCGCGATGCGCTTGGCGGTGTCGGCGTCGTTCTCGCCGCCGAGTCCCATGACGATGTGGATGAACGCCGTGCGGAAGCGCCGATGGTCGGCCGCGTCGGCCGCCGCGAGCGCCGCCAGCAGCGCCGCGCCCTCCTGCTCGAGCCGCTCGGCCTTGGCCACCAGCCGCTCCGCCTTCTTGTGGTACAACGGGCGCATGTACGCCTCGGTGATGCTGGCGATGGAGCGCAGGACGCTCTTCTCGCCGCAGCCGGCGCAGGCGCCGTCGCCGCTCACCAGCGCTTCGTAGTTGCGGCGCACCATGAGGTGGTTGCGCAGCGTGGCGTCCTTGGAGCTGGTGATGTCGTCGTCGTTGTACAGGCCGAGGTACTTCTGCGGCGTATCGGGAAGGAGCCGCGAGAACACCTGCGCGGTGGTGAGCTCGGCGTTGAGCTCTTCGGTTTCGCGCGTCATGCGCAGCGCGTCGTGATCGCCGCACACCTGCACGCACTC
>DCZC01000204.1 GCA_002331565.1 Gemmatimonas sp. UBA2094 | reverse complement strand
CGCCACGTGGCCCCACAGCGGGGGCCGGCGCGTGATGGCGGCCGACTCGCTCGGCCTCGGCGCCTATTGGCTCGACCGCCTCAGCGCCCTCTCGGTGCTCGGCTTCAGCTTCGCGCATCCGTTGGTGCTGGGGCTTTTGGGACTCGTGCCGCTCTGGTTGTGGTGGCAGCGCCGGCGTGAAGGCGGACAGCGTACCATTGCGTTTTCCCGTCTGGCGGTCCTCGCCGGCGGGCCGCGCCCGTCGTTGCGCTACGTAGAGTGGCTGCCGCGGCTGCGGGCATTCGCGTTGGCCGGTCTCATCGTCGCGATCGCGCAACCCCGATCCGGGGCCCGCGCCGAACGGGTCAACAGCGACGGCATCGATATCGCGCTCACCATCGATATCTCGAGCTCCATGCTCGCCGAAGACTTCCAGCCGCAGAACCGCATGGAAGTCGCGCGCGAGAAGCTCAAGCGCTTCGTGATGGGCCGCAAGACCGATCGCGTGGGGCTGGTGGCCTTCTCTGGCGAAGCGTTGACCCAGGTGCCGCTCACCACGGACTATCCCGTAGTGCTCGCCGCCATCGATAATCTGCAGGTCGGCCAGCTCGAAGACGGCACCGCGATCGGCACCGCGATTGCCACGGCGGCCAATCGCCTGCGCAACTCGCCCGGGCGGTCCCGCGTGATGGTGCTGCTCACCGACGGCGAGAACAACCGTGGCGCCATCGATCCGCGTACGGCGGCGCAGGCGGCCGGTACATTCGGCATCCGCATCTACACCATCGGCGTCGGCAGTGAGGGTATGGCTCCCGTTCCAGTCGGGCGCGGGCTCTTCGGGTTGCGCTACGAAAACCGCCCGGTGAAAATCGACGAGCCGCTGCTTACCGAAATCGCCACCACCACCGGGGGCAAGTACTTCCGCGCCAAGGACGCGGCGGCGCTGCAGGCTATCTACGAACAGATCGACCGTCTGGAACGATCGGCGGTCGAGGCGAAGGCGTTCATCCGCTATACGGAGCGTTTCCGCTGGCCGCTCCTGTTCGGCGTCGTCGCGCTGCTCGGTGAACTCTGGATCCGCGCTCGCCGCGGCATTCTTCCGTGACGCGCGTATGAAACCCCTGATGCCGCTCACCGTTTCGCTTGGTGAGCATCTTCCGCCGCTGGTGCTCGACACACCCTTTTGGGCGCTGCTCGCCATCGTGCTGCCACTGGTCGTCGGGTGGCTGCGCCGGCAGCGCGCCGTGCAACGCGAGCGCCGGTTGGCGCGCTACGCGGAGGCCACGGCGCTCGCGCGACTCGTGCCGATGCGCGAAGACGGGGAACGGCGACGGACGTGGCGATTGATGACGGCCGCCGCGCTGATCGGCCTCGCGATGGCCGGCCCGCGCTGGGGGCTGGCGCGCGGGCCCGTGAGTTCGCGCGGGATCGACATGGCCATCGCCCTCGACGCGTCACTCTCCATGATGGCACCCGACGAGAAGCCCAACCGGCTCGAGCGTATGAAGCAGGAGGTGCGCCGGCTGCGCGCCATGTCGCAGGCCGATCGCGTCGCGCTCATCGCCTTCGCGGGACGCAGCTACATCCTCACACCGCTCACCAGCGACGACGGTGCCCTCGAGCTGTTCCTCGAGAATCTGGATCCGAGTGTCGTGGGACAGGCAGGAAGCTCCATCGCGAAGGCCATGCGGCAGGGAACCGAGCTGCTGCTCGCGAGTGACGGCAGCGCTGATCGCGCGCTCGTGGTCATGACCGATGGCGAGTCGTTCGACCCCGTGGAGGATGTCGAAACCGCGGCGCGCGAGGCGGGTGCGAAGGGCGTGAGCGTGGTGACCGTGGGTTTCGGCACGGCGCGGGGCAGCACGATTCCCGTACGCGACGGTTCGTCGGTGACGGTCAAGACCGATGAGGAAGGCAATGTCGTGGTCACCCGCTACTCCCCCGAGCTGTTGGAAAAGGCGGCGACGGCCGCAAGCGGCACCTTCATCCCCGCTGACGCCTCCGACAAGGCCACGCGCATCCGCGGCGCCCTCAGGGCGTTGCGCACGGCGCGCCGCTCGGTCGATACACGCGAGGATCACGTGCCGCGCTTCCTCTGGCTGCTCGTGCCGGCCCTGCTGTTGCTTGTCTACGATTCCTGGCGGCTGGTTGCCCCAGCCGCGACTGCGGCGGCGCCGGCGATGCTCTCGTGGCTGCTGGTGCTCGTACCCACGGTCTTCCTCGGGTGTGCTGCGGAGCCCGACCCCGCGGCGTTGTTCAAGGAAGGGCGCGTTGCCGACGCCATCGCGGCTTACCGCGCCATGGTCGCGCAGGGCGACACGTCGGCCCGCACCGTGTACAATCTCGGCACCGCCATCCTCGGCGCGGACTCGTTGCAGGAGGCACAGGCGATGCTCGAGGCCGTGCGGAAGAACAGCGAAGGCGATGTGCGTGCCCGTGCCCGTTTCAACGCGGGATTGGCCGCACTGAAGCAGGGACGCATGGCCGATAGCCCCGACGCTGACCAGCAACTTGCCAGCGCACGGGACGCGTATCGGGCGTACCTCATGGAACGTCCGGGGTATGCCGACGCCAAATGGAACTACGAACTCGCGCTCAGGAAGCAGCCGCCCCAGAGCGGCGGCGGTGGAGGGGGCGGTGGCGGCGGCAACAACCGGAACGACGATCCGCCGCAGCCGCAGTCGCAGGGCGGGCTCGACCAGCGTCAGGCCGATGCGTTGCTCAACAGCGCGGCGCGCGAAGAAAAAGACGTGCAGGGCCGCAAGCAGCGACAGGGACGCGTACCCCGAGGCGGGAAAGACTGGTGACGGTTCGCAACGCATCGACCCGACGGGTCGGCGGCGAGCTGCTGCTCGCGTGGTGTGCGCTCGTCGCCGGCACCGGCGGAGCCGTGCCCGCGCGGGCGCAGCCTTCGCCGACGGCCATCATGCAGCGCATCCGCAGCACGGGCAACCGGCCCATCGATTTTCATGCGGCGGCATTTCCCGACAGCGTATACGTCGGCCAGCAGGTCACCTATCAGGTGGCGGTGCTGTTGAGTGAGCAGGCCCGTGGGCGATTGCGCCGAAACCCGGAGTTCCTGCCGCCCGAACTGCGTGGCTTGCTGGCCTACGAATTGGGGACGCCCACCCGTGTCCCCTCGCGGGGATACGGTGGCGCGCTGTCGTACGAGGCGCACGTCTTCCAGCGCGCCCTGTTCGGCGTCACGGCCGGCACGATACGCGTGCCCTCGCCGCAGCTCACGTACAGTCTCCCGCAGTCGGCCAGTTATTTCAGTCGCGAAGAGCGCTTCGTCGTGCGCGCGGAAAGCGCACAACTCGTCGTGAAACCGTTGCCGGTAGAAGGCCGTCCGGCCGATTACACGGGGGCCGTGGGCGTGTTGCGGGCCAGTACGCGCCTCGATGCCTCCACCGCCCGTGTCGGTGATCCACTCGTGCTCACCGTGCGTATCGCCGGCACCGGCAACGTACGGCTCTTTCCGCGCCCGTCCGTCGAAGTGTCGTGGGCCACGGTGGTCGCCGGCAATGAGCGTATTCAGGTGGATACCAGCGGGTCACTCGTACGCGGGTTCAAGGAGTTCGACTTCCTGCTCACGCCCACGCGCGACGGGGCCACCACGCTGCCGGTCCTCCGCTATCCGTACTTCGATCCGTATCGCGGCGCGTATGCCGTGTCGGAGACATCGCCCGCCGACGTGCGTGTGGCCGCCGGTGATCTCGCCGGCCGCGCCGACGAGCAACCGACGGCGCCGTTGGCGCTCCGGCCATGGCGGCACCGGTCCATAGGTGCCATCTCCGAACTGCCCCAGGGGATTCGCTCCGGCGCGGGGGCGCTGCTGTGCCTCGCGCCG
>DCZC01000069.1 GCA_002331565.1 Gemmatimonas sp. UBA2094 | reverse complement strand
CGCGAGCGGGCCGACCGCCGCCGTCACGTACGGCGACACCGCCGCTTCGGCGAAGTTGGGCACGAGGCGCGTGGCGGACGACAGCGCCGCCGTGGTGGTGGCCGCGGCGTGGAGATCGACCGCACCGACACCGAACGCCTGATGGATGGCACGCAGCGCGATGTTGGCGCTGGTCACCGTGGGGAACACGTCGTTGAGCACCACGATGCGCTGACGCGGCGACGAGCCGGTACGGGCAAAGCCCGAGTGCAGCAGCGTGTAGTACTTGCCCGCTTCGAACGTGATGGTGGTGTCCACCAGCACCGTGGTGTTCCCGGCGACGGAGAAGTTGGTCATATCCGCCGTGAACACGCGGAACTTGCGGTTGCCGGCCGCGGTGGGCTGGTAGTTGCCCTGTCCGAGGCCGCGGAACGGCACGTTCACGAACGTCATGGGCGAGTACTCCACCTGATCGATGAAGCGCACGGTGGTGTTGAGTGTATCCGGCACCGCGTTGATGTAGCGCACGTAGGCGAGTGGCGGGATGTTCGGCGTGGTGGGCGCATCGCTGGGCTCACTGCAGCCGACCATCGTCGTCACTGCCAAAGCTAGAACGGCAAATCGGGAGAACCGCATGAGGCAAGGACTCCGAGAAGAAGCGAAACTGAATCGTTGAGCGAGACGACCGCGCTGACGCGCAGCCGCTCAGGACTGTGTCGGCCCGTCACCCGGACGCTCGGCGAGCTCGTCTCCGAAGAGATCGAGCGTCTTGCCAAGCGACGTGATGATGGCCGACGCGACAATACCAACCAGCAGGAGCGTCTTGAACACCGAGAACTTCCGAGCGCGATATCCGAGCACGGCTTCCTCGGGAATCGTAATCCGCTCGCCTGTCCATGTAGCCGCGTTGCCCCGCAGATCGGTCACGCGATACACGTCGATCACCAGCGCACCACCTTGCCGACTGATCACTTTCCCGTCGATCCGGTCGACATTGGCTCCCACTCGGTCGCCCAGCAGGATCCGGCCGCGATCACTGATCACGACCCCCACCTGCTGAGCGGGAGCGGGCGGCGCAGACTGAACCGGGTGATACGAATAGCACCCGATCTGCAACGCCAACGCCAGCGCACAGACAACGCTCACCGACTTCTGCGCCACGGTCGCAGACCGCGACGGCGTGTGAACGTTTCCGTGCTCCGTCATGCTAGAACCCGTACGTGCCCTTCGGCGCGCGGTTCGTGCCGTTGTAATAGGTCTTCTGTCGTGCCTGCATCTCCTGGTAGGGCACCGGCCATTCCACGACCGTCCCTTCAACCAGGTCGCCCCAGCCACGATTGTCCGCCATCCAGATGAAGTAGCCGGTGTAGGCCGTTTCCATCCGCTTCTCGTACTTCATGGCTTCCAGCAGGCTGCCGCACACGGTCGACGTGAAGCTCGGGGCCGCGGGCACCCGCGGCACGCACTTCGACAGGTCGGTCGAATAGGGCGCGGTGGCGCTGGCCACACTGCCGATCGGATCGAGTCCGTTCTTGACACGGGTGACGTTCACCAGCGTGGTGGCCGCCGCCAGGTTGCCGGCGCGGATGTAGCCTTCGGCCGCGAGCATGTCCATTTCCGTCTTGGACATGTCCGTGTACGCCCCCTGCACCGAGTTGAGCCACTGCGCGCCGTAGCGACGGTGGTCGTACTGCGAATCGCCGGGGCCTACGAGCGGCACATCTTCACCCGTGGGACGATTACGGAAGTACACGCCCGGGGGAAGGGCAACGGTGGGACCCGCCGCCTGCTGCGCGGCACGCGTGGCGCCCGCCGGCCAGCGCTTGTCGGGCGTGATCACCGTGAACGCGCGACGCGACGCGACGGGCGAGGCGAGCCACGCATCGTACGAGCCGGACACGTCGGCCATGCCGTAGTAGAAATACGGCACGGCGTGCCAGCCGCCGGTGACATACATCTGGTTGAAGTCGTACGCCGCCGACCAGCCCGTGGTGCCGCCGAGCGTGATGTTGAAATCGGCCGTGATGCCGTTGGTGGCATCATCGATCACGGACGCCCAGTTCACCGCGGCGCGCTGGGCCGGCGTGCGGGCCACACCGGCGCGGAAGCGGGCCTTGAACGAACGCGCGAGGCGCACGAATCCGTCGCGGGTGAGGGCGACGCCACTGATCCACGTGGTGGGCAGCGGAAAGCCGCTGGCGCCCGTCGTCGCGGCCGGCGAGTTGGCGATGGCGATCGCCGAGTCGAGCATCGAGAGCGCCGCCGCGTTGACCTGCGCCGCGCCGGACAGGCCCGGCACTTCATCGCTGGGGGTCACCGGGGTCACGATCGCCGCCGAATCGTAGGCGAGCGACAGATTCCCGAGCGCCTGCCCGAGGATGAGGTACGCGAAGGCCTTGGCGCGCGCATCCTGCGCCGGGCTGCCGATGGTGTTGCCACCGGCAATGAGGCGGTTCACGGCGGCGATGGCGTTCGAGGCCGTACGCGTGACGCGGGAGAACTGGTTGAAGTTCGCCAGATTGCCCGCCTGGTTGTCGTTGCCCAGTTCGTTGGAGATGACCGAACGCGGAACCTGGGAACGGGCCGCCATACCGAAATTGGCGACCGACGCGATGTTCTCTCCGGAGAGAATGCGCGCCTGCGTGTTGACCGATTCGGTCGCCCGCTGGGTGTTGTTCAACTGCACCCCGAGTCCGGCCACGACCCCTTCCACGCCGGCAGGCGTGGCGTAGGCGCGGGCAACGTCCGGGTCGTTGACATTCACGACGTTCAGTGAGTCGCCACTGCAGGCCATGAGCCCCAGCAGCATCCCACTGCCCGCGATGAACTTCGAAACATGCTTACGCATCGAATATCCTCTATAGGCCGTTCACGCACGCGCGGGTATCACCCCGCACGCGCCGTGAACCGCATGGTCAGAAGCTGGTGCTGAGCGAGAACGTGAACTGGCGCAGGTTCGGGAACGTGTAGCCGTCGTTGGCGTTGAGCACCGCCGAACCGAGCTGGCCACCGCCCAGTCCCACTTCCGGATCGAAGCCCGTGTACTTCGTGAACGTGATCAGGTTGCGGCCGATGAGGGCCAGCTGCCAGTTGCCCACGCCGGCGATCGAACCGAGGCGGTAGCCGATCGACAGTTCACGCAGCTTCACGAAGCTGGCGTCTTCGACCGTGTTGTTGTTCGGGCCGAGCACGTCGTAGAGACCACCGATGCCACCGGTGGACACGGCGCGGAAGTAGTAGCCGAGCGGCTTCGCGTCGGCGACCGACTTGCCCGACTGATCGGTGTCGCGGTGCATGAAGTCACCGAGCGACCACTGGCGACCCTGATTCCACACGTCCTTGCCGACCGTAGCGTCGAGCAGGGCATACGCGGTGAGGCGCTTGTAGCGGAAGTTCTGCGCGGCCGACCAGCGGAAGCGCGGGAGCGCCTGCCCCACGGGCAGCACCGGCACGGCGCCGTTGGCGTCGCGCTCGAGGATCGGCATGCCCCAGCTGAGCGGCTCGCCCGACGTGCCACCCTTCCACGGCGCCTGCGCCGCCGGCACGCGCGTCATCCACAGGTTCTTCGTGATGCCGTCGGCCGTGGTGTTGCCCTGGCCCACGTACACGATGAAGCCGTCTGCGTTGCGCTGATAATCGAGCCCGGTGCCGCAGCGCGCCTGGAAGTCGGCGGGCAGCTGGCTGCAGTCGCGCACGAAGCGGCGGCCGTAGATCTGCCCCATCGAGCCACCCTGCACGATCTTGAACATCGTCCCTTCGACGAAGTACTCCGGAATGTCGAGGCGGGTGATGACCGACGTGGTGCGGTCGAAGTTGAAGCGGACCGAGTAGTCGACGGCGCGCGTCGCGATGATCGGCACGTTGAGCGACGCTTCGAACGTGTTGTTGGTCAGCTGGCCCGCGTTCGTCCACTGGCTGGCGAAACCGGCCGCGGCCGGCGGGGGCGGCTGCAGAAGCTGATCGTCGATGACGTTGCGCGACTTGGTGAGCGTGACGCCGTACTTGCCGAACAGCTCGAGATCCATGCCGTACTCGGTCTCCGTGGAGACTTCCGGGCGGAGGTTCTTGTTGCCGAGCTGATTCGGATTGAGCGCGCCGCCGGCACCGATGGTGAACGTCTCGTACTGCGCCGTGAAGTTGGGGCGATTGCCGGCCTGACCCACGGAGTAGCGGAACTTGAGGTCCGAGATCTGGTTCACGTTGAACCACGGCTCGTCGGACAGACGCCACGCGAAGGAGCCGCGGCCGTAGGTCTGCCAGCGGTTGGCGGCGCCGAACAGCGAGGCGGCGTCGCGGCGCACGAGCGCACCGACGATGTAGCGGCCCTTGTAATCGAGATCGACGTTGGTGAAGAAGCCGAGCTGGCGGACCGTCGACGTGCCACCGGACGTGTAGAAGTCGGTGATGGCCGCGTCGGGATCCTGCAGGCCGGGCACCGCGAGGTTGTTGCCGCCGGTGCTCTGCGAGCGCGCGTCCTGCGTCTCGTAGAGGTAGCGCAGCGTCAGGCGCGACGAGAGCGCATCGGAGAACCAGTTGCGGCGCGCCGACAGGTTACCCGAGGCGTTGAGCGAATACGAGCGCCCCGCACTGCGGCTGATCGAGCCGAGATTGGTGGAGCTGAGCGCCGACGTACGGTAGCCGCGATCCTGCTGCGACTCCTGGAAGTTGTTGCGGCCGTCGAAGCCGAAATTGAATTCGCCGTCGAGCCACGACAGCGGCGTCCAGCGGGCCGTACCGTTGCCGACGAAGCGGTCGATGCGGTTGAGCGGCTGGAAGTTCTGCGAGTTGTACGCCGGGTTGACGTTCTGCGCGCCCTGATTCTGCGCCACCGTCCGGATGTACAGGCGTCCCTTGGAGTCGGTGGCGAACAGCTGCGCGTTGGCGGGCTGACGCGTGAGACCGAACCAGCCGGCGCCGTTGTTGTAGTCGTTGGCGCTGGAATAGTTGGAACGCAGCGAGAAGTTGATGTTGCCACCCAGCTGCTGGTCGACATTCAGGCGCATGGAATTGCGCGTGTAGCCGGGAATCAGCTTCACCGAGCCTTCCTGCCGCAGCTGGTTCACCGAGGCGAAGAAGTTGGTGCGACCCACGCGACCCGTCGCGTCGAGCGTGGAGTTGACCACCTGCCCGTTCGTCAGGAACTGCGCGATGGGATTGTAGGCCTTCGGGAACTGATTGACCTGATAGAGCGCCCGCGAATTGATGGCGCCCGGGTTACGCGAAATGCCGCCGTCGTTCGCAAACGTCACCGGCGGGAGCGAATAGTCGCCGCCGTCGTTGTTGATGCGGAACGCTTCCTGATAGATGTCCACCGTGCGCGAGCAGTCGGGGACACCGGACACCGTCACGCAGAAACGCGACGCCGTCTCGTCCATCAGCATGAAGTGCGTGGTCGGATACTTGTACTCGCGCTCGATGTCCGACTGGCCGTACTCCATCTGGGCGCGGAAGCGCACGCCTTCCGACTGGTTCTTGCCGGAGCGGGTGGTGATCTGGATGACGCCGTTACCGGCGCGCGAGCCGTAGAGCGACGACGCGGCGGCGCCCTTCACGACTTCGATGTTTTCGATGTCCTGCGGATTGATATCCTGCAGGCCACCCTGCGAGATCACGCCGTCGATGATGTACAGCGGGTCCTGGCCGCGGCCGGACGCGTTGATCGACTGGGGGCCACGGAGAATGATGGCCGGCGCCGTACCGGGGCGCCCGGAGGCCGACACGATGTTCGCACCCGCCACCTTGCCCTGCAGCTGCGACAGGGGATTGGAGCCGGGAACCGGCATGTCCTTGTCGCTCACCTGGGCCACCGAGAACGCGAGCTTCTTCTGCTCCGTCGCGCCGGTCACGCCCGTGGTGACGATTTCCTGAAGACGGTTCACGTCCTTCTGGAGCGCGAAGTCGATCGTCTGGTTGCCGGCACGGATCGTAAGCGGCTTCAGCTCGGCCTTGTAGCCGATCGCGCGGGCGCGGAGCTGCAGCGCCTGCCCACGGACGCGGTCCGCCGGGATCGTGATCGTGTACTTGCCCGTCGCGTTGGTGCCCACCGACAAGGCGAGCTCCACGATATAGACGTTGGCGTTCTCGAGCGGATCACCGAACTCGCTCTTGACTTGGCCCGTGATGACGGCGGGACCCTGCGCCTGTGCCATGCTCGGCAACAGGAACAACAGGACCGCCGCGGGGAACCGGTACAACCACCGCATCAGTCTCGACATGCTCAGCCCTCGGCGCACATATGCCGGAAACGGGGGGAGATAGGACCCCACGCCGCGACGCAGGCGGGTGCGCTGCGTCGCGACACGAGGCATTCCCGGCTGGACAGCTGTGGGGGCTGCCAACAGTCGGGCGAACCGGTGGCTCCGGATGCTTCGGGGCCGGGGACACCGGGACTGCATAATGCCGGGCATCGCCCCTGTCCTCGGGACAGGGGAAGACGTCGCGGCATGGGGTTCGAATCGGTTACGGCACGGGCTTCACGAGGTGGGATGGGACGCAGCCACTTGCCTCCCGGCGCGTCGGGCCCACCCTCAGCAGTGCGAACAGCAATGGTACCGTATTCGTCACTAAAATCAATCCCGATCGTATCGCTCACCTACCGCGTTACGCGGCCGCGCCTTGGCATTGCGACCGGTATCTCTACTACGGGTAGTACCGGCTGGTCCTAGTTACCGGCCTCGACGACACCGCGGGGGACGAGCCATGCCACCGTCGTGACGGCCATCGGTTTTCGGTATCCGTGCCGGCTCCATCGGTACCGGCTAGCGCACCCGCGACCGATAGGTGCGCGACAGCCGCAGCGTGGACCCGTCGCCGAGCACCAGCAGGCCGTCCCCACCGGGCAGCGGGCTCATCTCGCGCACGCGATCCATGTTCACCACCACCCGTCGGTGAATGCGCACGAACTGCCGCGGATCGAGCGCCGTCTCGATGGCGCTAATGGTCCCTCGGGTGCGGTACTCTTCGCCGCCCGTGTGCACGCGGATGTAGTTGCCGTCGGCCTCGAACCAATCCACATCGACGAGCGGCACGAACCGCGTGCGGCGCCCTTCGCGAACCAGTACCCGCAAGGGACGTCCGTCGGCGTCCGCGCGGCCGCCGTCCTCCTGCGACAGGTCGAGCACCCCGTCTTCCTGGTCGCGACCGCTCTTGAGACGCCCGTC
>DCZC01000160.1:3929-4439 GCA_002331565.1 Gemmatimonas sp. UBA2094 | reverse complement strand
GCGGCAGCGACAGTCCGTACCCGGCAAAGACCAACGGCGCTTCCACGTCGGCGGTGGACGGCCGCGGCGCGAGGCGCAGATCACGCCCCGCCGTCAGCGGCGTCCAGGCGCCGCTGCCCTCGCGCATGGCGAGCGCCACCCTTGCAGCCTCGAGACGGACCTCCACGAAATCGACGCGCTGGAACCAGCCGTCAGTGCCACCGGGCGTGAGCCCCGCAGCGGCGAACTGCTGCGCGACATAGCGCGCCGCGCTTTCGTGTCCCGGCGAACCGGTATCGCGCCCCTTCAGCGAATCGTGCGCGAGCACCTGCACGTATCGCCACCACGCCTCGGCGGCCGGCGGAACCGGTGGGCTCGCGGCTTCGGTGGCGAGGCGATTGTCGAGCGCCATGCGCGACGTCACGGCGAGACGCCGGCACGCCTGCGGATCATCGACCGAGCCCTTCGCCACCCGCTCCCACAGTTGGGCGGCCGCGGGATGCGGCATCACGAGGATGTCGCACGGCAGCG
>DCZC01000160.1:2027-3616 GCA_002331565.1 Gemmatimonas sp. UBA2094 | reverse complement strand
ACGGCGCCCTCACACGAGCGCCACGTCCATGTGGTGCCCCCGGGGGTGTGCCCTCCCGTACGATGCGCCGTGAGCGCGAGGCGTCCCACGCGCACCACCTCGCCGTCGGCGATCACCCGCACTCTGGCCACGGCGGGAAACGGCGCGTTGAGGCCGAACTGCGGATCGTCGGCGGTACTGTTGCCCCGCTCCATCCAGCGCGCGCTCGCGGGCATCGCGGCCACCGTGGCCCCGCTGCGCGCGGCCAGCCACGCGATACCACCGGCGTGATCGTTGTGCGCGTGGGAATTGAGGATGAGCTTCACGTCGCGCAGACGGAAACCCAGCGCTTCGATGTTGCGTCCGATGAGCGGCGCCGATTCGGGCAGCGCCCCATCGATGAGAACGTGCCCGTCGGGCGAGGTCACGAGTAGCGCGCTGAGCCCGTTGGTGCCCACGTAGTAGCTGTTACCGAACAGCTTCACCGGCGCGTGCGGCACGTTCCACTCGGCGCAGCTGCTGCAGTTGGGCGTGGCCGGCACGGCGTCGCGGTCCTGCGCCACCAGCGGCGGGGCGAGCAGGAGACCCGACAGGACGGCACTGCGCAGGACACCGGGGATAGTGGTCGACACGTGCTCCTCGCTTGCGAACAGGAATCAGGACTGGGATGTGCGCGGCCGCAGCAACCACACCGGATGGGCACCCGGCGACATCACCACCATCTCTGCCCGCTCGTATCCGAGCGTATCGAGCAGGTGCAGGGAGCGTTCGTTGGCCGGCGAGACGATGGCCACCACGTGGGTCAAACACAGGATGTCGCGCGCGAAGCTCAGTACCCCGAGTACTGCCTCGCGGGCGTACCCGTGGCCACGCGCCTCGGGGAGCATCGCATAGCCCACATCGGGGTGTGGCAGCGTCTCGCGGCGCAACACCCCGCACATGCCGATGGGTTGTCCCGTGTCGAGCCGCTCGCAGCACCACAGGCCGAAGCCGTGCTGCGCGTACGACGCGAGTGGCCCCGCCGCGAGATAGCCCAGCGCGTCGGTCTCGCTGCGCACCCCGCGATCGCCGATGTGGCGGAGAAAGTCGGGGTCGTTGAGCAGCGCGACCAGAAACGCCGCGTCGTGGCCGGTGAATTGACGGAGCCGCAGTCGCGCGGTGGTGAGTACGACTCCGTCCATGCCGGTCGGTGCGTTACGCCTGCGCGGCGCGCGCGGCCTCGAGGTGAGCCTGCACCCGCTTGCGGAACCGCTCGGCGAGGAGGCGGCCGAGCTCCGTTTCCTTGGTGACCCACTCGGCGTTGCGGAACGCGAGCGGATTGCCGACATGCGCGCGGTACTGCTCGAGCCACGGCTCGATGCGCGTGAAGAGCAGCAACCCCTCCCCGCTGCTTTCCATCATGAATTCGCCGTGCATCACGCCATGACGGGCCATGGAGTACACCATTTCCCAGTACGTGCTGCACTGACGGAACGCCGCGTTGAGCGGATGATCGGGCTTCGTGACGGCCAGCACGTCTTCCCAGCTGGCCGGAAGAAACTTGCTCACGACGGCACTACGCGATTCACGCATTACGGCTTCGCGACGGAGGTCGTACAGCTTGAGCGCCA
>DCZC01000160.1:0-1744 GCA_002331565.1 Gemmatimonas sp. UBA2094 | reverse complement strand
ACGTTCCCTTCCGGATCGCAGGCGTTGCAGGCGCGGAAGCGCCGGGCCGTGAACTCACGCTCCACCGGATACACGAACCCGCCCAGCAGGGGCGCCATCTCCCGCGCCGCGGCCAGGCTGGGAATGGCGAAGAACAGCTTGATGGCCGTGTCTTCGCGCGGCGCCGGCACGGCCCCCTCGGGCACGGGGGCCAGTACGTGGGGCGGCACGCCGTGAATCACCAGCTCCGTCCGGTCCGACGCGATGACGCGCAGCCCGGGTTCGACGTGCACCGGCGACATCTGCAGCATCACCTCGTAGAAGCGTGCGACCCGGTCCACGTCTGCCGCAAAGATCACCGCCCCACCGTTCATGCCATCCTCCCACCGGGTCCGAGTGCGTTCCACCGATGGGCGGAAGCTACGGTCCGCCGCAAAGACCGGCCATCGTCATCCCCTGCACAACTTCACGGTCACTTTTCCGGGTCGTGCCGGAACACGACCCCGCCCTTCATCACGAAGCGCACCCGCTCCATCAGCCGAATGTCACGCAGCGGATCGCCCGGAACGGCGATGAGGTCGGCCAACTTGCCCACCGTGATACTGCCGATCTGATCCTGCAGCCTGAGAATTTCCGCGTTGAGCGACGTGGCCGACACGATGGACGCCATGGCGGGCTCACCGAGCCGTGCGCGTTCACCGAACTCCCTGGCGTTCTGCCCGTGCGGAATGACCATCGCGTCCGTGGCGAAACCGATGGGAATGCCCGCCGCGAGGGCGCGGCGGAAGCCGGCGTCCTTGATGGCGCTCACCTGACGCGAGCGCACGCGCTCGCTCTCGGGCACGGGACTGTCGGGGCGCTCGATTGCCGCCGACGTATACAGCGTGGGCGCGTAGAAGGTGCCGCGATTCGTCGCCTTGATGAGCGCGATCGCCTCGTCGTCGAGGTAGGAGCCATGATCGACGGTGCGCACACCGGCGCGGATCGCCGCCTTGATGCCGTCCGCGCCGTGCGCGTGCGCCGCAACGCTGCGCCCCCATCGACGGGCTTCCGTGACGGCCGCCTGAATCTCCGCATCGGAATACTGCTGCGCGCCCGGACTGATCCCCTTGGACAGCACGGCGCCGGTCGCGAGGATCTTGATGAAGTCGGCGCCCTGCTTGAGGTTGGTCCGCACGGCCTTCACCACCTCGTCGGGGCCGTCGGCGAGATTGCGTACGATGGGCACGTCCACGTACGGGCTGAACTGCCGCGCATCGCCGGCTCCGCCGGTGGACGACACGTAATTACCGGCCACCACGAGCCGCGGGCCCGGTACGAGACCCTCGTTGATGGCGTTGCGCAGCGCCACGTCGGTAAAGGGCCAGGTCGGCCCCATGTCCCGGCAGGTGGTGAAGCCCGCCATGAGCGTCACGCGGGCGTTGCGCGCCCCCCAGAGCGCATCGTGCGCGGGCGTGGTCTTGAGCAGCGCATCTTCCCAGTGCACGCGTTCGTCACCGGTGAGATGCGTGTGCAGGTCGATGAGCCCCGGCAGCAGGGTGGCGTCGCCGAGGTCGATGACCTGCGCGCCCGCGGGCACCGTCAGCTCGCGCGCCACGGCGGCGATACGCTCGTGTTCGATGCGCACCATCGCCGGTGCGAGAGGCGCGGCGCCGGTGCCGTCTATCAGTCGCGCGGCGCGCAGCACGATGATGGCGGGCGGTGCGGCCGGCTGCGCGTGCAGGTCGCCGAGGCCGCAGGCGACCGCCGTAAGCAGCACGCTCGA
>DCZC01000189.1:16343-16534 GCA_002331565.1 Gemmatimonas sp. UBA2094 | reverse complement strand
GAGCTGTGTAAGCTACGAGTCTGTCCCGATTTTCGACGTAATCCGGCATATCCCGTGCAGTTCCGGGGGCCGGTGCGCGGCCGGGTCGGGCGTCCGTCCTGCGAGGGCGGGACGATTTTCGGCTGTCAAACCCTTTGCCGGGGGCCGACCCGCGGGCATCTGTCCTCGGTCCACGGCTTCTCCGCAACACG
>DCZC01000189.1:16006-16141 GCA_002331565.1 Gemmatimonas sp. UBA2094 | reverse complement strand
CACGCACGGATCACGTTAGCATGAAGACCTACAGCGCGACCCCGAAGGATATCGACCGTCGGTGGTATATCGTCGACGCGGAAGGGATGGTCCTTGGCCGGCTCGCGTCGGAAGTCGCGAAGATCATCCGCGGCA
>DCZC01000189.1:5217-15781 GCA_002331565.1 Gemmatimonas sp. UBA2094 | reverse complement strand
GGTGACTTCGTCATCGTGATCAATGCGTCGAAGGTGCAGGTTACCGGCCGCAAGGCCGAGCAGAAGACCTATTTCAGCCACACGGGCTACATGGGCCACGAGAAGCACACGCCCTTCGCCACGATGCTGGCCAAGCACCCCGAGCGCGTGATCGAGAAGGCCGTCTACGGCATGCTCCCGAAGACCACGCTTGGTCGTCAGGTGCTCCGTCGCAAGCTCCGCGTCTTTGCCGGTGCCGAACATCCGCATGTGGCGCAGAGCCCGGCCAAGCTCACCTTCTCCGCCGCCGAGGCCAAGTAATGTCGGAACAGATCAACGCCGTCGGCCGTCGCAAGGAAGCGGTGTGCCGTCTGTATCTCACCCCGGGCACGGGTAAGTGGGAAGTCAACGGGCGCACGCTGGGTGACTACTTCCCGCGTCCGACGCTGGTGTCGGCCATTCAGCAGCCGTTCACGCTGACCGACACGCTCGGTCAGTACGATGTGAAGGCCACGCTCGATGGCGGCGGCATGTCGGGGCAGGCGGGCGCCGTGCGCCTCGCGGTGGCTCGCGCCCTCGTGAAGGTCGACGAGAGCAACAAGAAGAAGCTTCGCGAGTTCGGCCTGCTCACGCGTGATGCGCGTGAAGTCGAGCGCAAGAAGCCGGGCCGCGCTGGCGCCCGTAAGCGCTTCCAGTTCTCGAAGCGCTAAGCCACACCGGCCGGGGCTTCGGCCCCGGTTGGTTGTCCAGCATATCTCTCACGCGGTCCGAGCTGGTGGCGTGTGCCGTTTCCCTGGGGAAGCGGTCGCCAACGGCGGTGACGGCCGCGGCCGAACTCAACACACTCCGGTACTCCACGCATGGCCACTCCGTCCCTCGAGCAGCTGCTCGCCGCGGGCGTTCACTTCGGGCACCAGACCCGTCGTTGGAACCCCAAGATGCGCCGGTTCATCTTCGCCGAGCGCAACGGCATTCACATCATCGACCTGCAGAAGACGCTCCGCCAGATCGAATTGGCGCAGAAGCTCGTCCGCGAGGTCGTCCTGCGCGGCGAGAACGTGCTCTTCGTCTGCACCAAGCGTCAGCTTGCGGCCATCGTCCGTGACGAGGCCACCCGCTGCGGCGGCATGTTCGTCACCGAGCGCTGGCTCGGCGGCATGCTGACCAACTACCAGACGGTCAAGAAGCAGGTCAAGAAGCTCAAGGAGCTCGAGGCCGGCAGCGAAGACGGTTCGCTCGCCAATTACACCAAGAAGGAACAGCTGCTCATGTCGCGTCAGCGCGAGAAGCTGTCCAAGTACCTTTCGGGCATCAAGACGATGAACCGCCTCCCGGGGCTCCTGTTCATCATCGACTCGAAGAAGGAGCGGATCGCCGTTTCCGAAGCCAACAAGCTCGGGGTGCCGATCGTCGCCATCGTCGATACGAACGCCGATCCCGACCTCATCACGGTGCCGATCGCCGGCAACGACGACGCGATCCGTTCGGTCGAGCTGATCACGAAGGTCGTCGCCGACACGATTGACGAGGCCCGTCGCGAGGCGCCGGCCCGTCCGCAGGAAGAGGAGCAGGAAGCCTACACGTTCTCCAGCGACCGCGGCGCCGAGCGCGCGGACCGTGGTGATCGTGGCGGCCGCGACAGCCGTGGCGGTGGTGACCGCGGTGGCAACAACGACCGTGGTGGTCGTCCGCGCCGCCGCCGTGCCAAGCCCGAAGCCATTGCGGCGCGCCTCAAGGGCGGCGATGCCGGCGCTGAGGGCGGCGACGACGCGGCACCGGCCGAAGGCGCCGAGTAAGCACCGGCCTGACGTACGGAATCCGGAGCACCCCGTTCACGGGGCCCCCTTCCGGGATGCAGGAATGCGACGCCGCCGGCATCTTCCGGCGGCGTTGTTGTAGCAACGGCAGGACCCTCCCAGTATCGATAACGCACCCTTTAGCGATAGACAGGATCCGACGATGGCATTCACGACCAAGGACGTGGCGGAACTCCGCCAGCGCACGAGTGCAGGTATTGGCGATTGCAAGAAGGCGCTCGAAGAGACCAACGGCGACATGAACGCGGCCGTCGAGTATCTCCGCAAGAAGGGGATTGCCAAGGCCGAGAAGCGCGCCGACCGCTCGACGAGCGAGGGCATCGTGGCCGGCGAAGTCTTCAACAACGGGACGTCGGCCGCCCTGGTGGAAGTCGGCTGCGAAACCGACTTCGTGGCGCGCAACGAAGACTTCGGCAAGATCGTCGACGCGATCCTCGCGCATCGGTTGCAGTCGTCCGCCGGTAGCATCGAAGCGTTCCTCGCGGAGCCCATGACGGGCAGCCCGAACGAGACCGTCGAGGAGTTTGTGAAGGCCGCCGCGGCGAAGACGGGCGAAGCGGTCAACGTGAAGCGCACCGCGCGTTTCGACGCCGGCGCCACGGGGCAGGTCGGCATGTACCGTCACCACAACGGCAAGCTCGCGACGATCGTGCAGATCACCGCGTCGTCGGCGGCGGTGGCTGGCCACGAAGCGACGAAGGAACTCGCGAAGTATATCGCCGAGCATGTGGCAGCAGCGGCGCCGCTCGCGGTCGATCGCCACGGCGTGCCGGCGGACAAGCTCGAGGCCGAGAAGCGCGTGGCCGAAGGGCAGGCGCGGGAGACGGGCAAGCCCGAAGCCATGATCGAAAAGATCGCCACCGGCAAGGTCGAGGCGTTCCTGAAGGACGTGACGCTCATGCCGCAGGCGTGGGTACGCGATGGGAGCATTACGATCGCCCAGCTCGTCGCCGATCACGGCAAGAAGGCGGGTGGGGAGATCACGGTAGAGCGTTTCGCCCGTCTACAGCTCGGCGCCGAGTAAGCGGCCATGAGCGACACCGCACCCAGCGCGAACGCGCCGAGCGGGTCCGGGCTGCGCTTCCAGCGCATCCTCCTCAAGATCTCCGGCGAAGCACTCGCCGGAGATCGGGGGGTGGGTTTCGATTTTGAACGCATCGGCTTCTTCGCCGACCAGATCGTGGATGTCGCCCGCATGGGCGTGCAGCTCGGCCTGGTGATCGGCGGCGGCAACATCGTGCGCGGCACCCAGCTCTCGCAGATGGGAATGGATCGTGTCGGCGCCGACTACATGGGGATGCTCGGCACGGTCATCAATGCGATGGCCCTGCAGGACGTGCTCGAGAAGAAAGGGCTCGACACCCGCGTCATGACGGCCATCCGCATGGAAGAACTGGCGGAGCCGTACATTCGGCGTCGTGCCCTGCGCCACTTCGAGAAGGGGCGCACGGTCATTTTTGCCGCCGGAACCGGGAATCCGTATTTTTCCACGGACACGGCGGCGGTGTTGCGGGCCATCCAGATGAAGGCTGATGTGATCATCAAGGCCACCAGCGTGGATGGCGTGTACTCCGCTGATCCGAAGAAGGACCCGAATGCCACCTTGTACGAGACGATCAGTTACCGCGACGTGATGCTCGAAGAGCTGCGCGTGATGGATCAGACGGCCATTACGCTCTGCAAGGAGAATCAGCTGCCGCTCGTCGTACTCAACCTCCACCGTGAAGGCGCGATCGCCCGGGCCATTCGTGGCGAGCGCGTAGGGACTTTGGTGTCATGAGCACATCTCAGATTCTGAAAGACGCGAAGGCCGGCATGGAGAAGGCCCTCGAAAACTCGAAGAAGGAATTCGCGGGAATCCGTTCGGGGAAGGCGTCGCCCAACATGTTGGATACGATCAAGGTCGAGGCGTACGGCTCGTTCCTGCCGCTCAACCAGGTCGCGTCGGTGTCGGCGCCCGAGCCGCGTATCCTTCTCGTTACACCCTTCGACAAGGGTCAGGCCAAGGCCATCGAGAAGGCCATCCGCGAGTCCGATCTGGGCCTCGATCCGGCGCACCAGAACGGGATCATCCGCGTGCCGCTACCCAGCATGACGGAGCAGCGTCGCAAGGAGCTCGTGAAGATCCTGCACAAGCTCGCGGAGGACGGCAAGATCGCCATCCGGCATGCGCGCACCGATGCGCGTGACAAGATCAAGAAGCTCGACGGCGTGTCGGAAGACGAGAAGAAGTCGGCCGAGAAAGAGTTGCAGAAGGTGCACGACGATGAGATCGCCAAGCTCGAAGCCCTGCTGAAGACGAAGGAAGCCGAAGTCATGGCCGTGTGAGTCCGCGCTTGCGGACTCACCTGTTGTGCCCCACCGTCACCGCCCCCTGCATGACTGACATCGAGTCGGATCTGTTGGCGCGCATCCGCGTGCACGGGGCGGTACCACGGCACATTGCCATCATCATGGATGGCAACGGCCGCTGGGCCCGGGAGCGGCACATGCCGCGTCCTTTCGGGCACCGCTCGGGAATGAAGGCCGTGCGCGCCGTGGTCGAAGGGTGCCTCGAGGCCGGGGTGGAATGGCTCTCGCTCTTCGCCTTTTCTCAGGAGAATTGGCAACGCCCGGAAACCGAAGTGTCGGCGCTCATGTCGCTGCTCGAAGAGTACATCGCGCGCGAGGCGGCTGATCTGGCGGAGCAGGGCGTGCATGTTCACGTGCACGGCGACCTCGATCGCCTCAGCCCGGCGGCGGCCACGGCGGTCGACCGGGTGAGACGGGACACGGCCCGTGGTGCCCGACTCGGACTCAACCTGTTCATATCCTACGGGGGACGGGCCGAACTCGTGCGGGCGGCCCGTCTGCTCGCGCGGGACGTGCAGAGCGGAGTGCTCAGCCCCGACGAGATCGACGAAACGCAGTTCCGCAGCCGCCTCTTTACCGCCGGGTGTCCCGATCCCGACCTGCTGATCCGCACGTCCGGTGAGCAGCGGCTGTCCAACTTCCTGCTGTGGCAAGTGGCCTACGCGGAGCTCTACATCTCCAGCGTGCTCTGGCCCGATTTCGATCGCACGGCCTTGTACGAGGCCATCTGCGACTTCCAGCGACGCGACCGGCGTTTCGGCCGCGTGACCACGTAATTCCCCCCAGGTCGTGAACGAATTCGGACGTCGTGCCATTGTGGCGCTCATCGCTGCACCGCTCGCCATCGGCATCATCTGGATTGGCGGTGCGCCGCTCGCCACACTGCTCGGCGCGATGTCCGGGATCGCCGCGTGGGAGTTCTATCGGCTGGCCCGCGAAGGAGGTGCAGCCCCGCTGTCCGCGATCGGGATCGTCCTGTCGGCGTGCATCCCCATTGCCGTGCATGGCCAGATCCTTGGCGTGCTGACGATCCCGTTGTACGTGTGGGTGTCGTGCGTCGTGGCCATACTGGGCGCTGCTATCTGGCTGCGTGGCGTGGACGGCAAGCCCCTCGCGGCGGTGAGCACCACCGTGTACGGCGTGCTCTACACCGGCGCCACGCTGAGTTTCGGATACGCGCTGCGCTATCACAACTACGCCGTCGGTGACACCGCCGGAGCATTGGCCGTGCTCTTTCCCGTCGTGCTCACGTGGGCGAGCGACAGCGGCGCATACTTCAGCGGAAACCTCATCCGCGGCCGGAAGCTCATGCCGAGCGTCAGCCCCCGGAAGACGGTCGCCGGAGCCGTCGGCGGCGTGCTGGTGACGGTGGCTGCGACGTACGCCTTTACCTACGGCCTCCTGGTGCCCAAGGCGCAGCTGGCCTTCACGCCGACCGGCATCGTGATTTTCGGGGTCGCTATCAGCGTCATCGCGCAGATCGGTGATCTGGCGGAGTCGCTGCTTAAGCGCGAGGCCGGTGTGAAGGATAGCGGCACCCTCTTCCCCGGTCATGGCGGCGTGCTCGATCGACTCGACTCGCTGTTCTTCGTGCTGCCCGCCGCCTACGCATTGTACGATCTGCTGCTTATTCCCGCACCCGGCGCCCGATGACCTCCACTGGACCGCACGCAGCGTCCCCTTCCGGTGCCGCGCCCGCGCCAATCGGTGTGGCGCTGCTTGGCGCCACGGGATCGATCGGCAAGAGCGCGCTCCGCGTGCTCGCGCGGCAATGCGACCGGTTCGTGCCGGTTGCCATGACGGCGAACAGCAACCTCGCGGGGCTGGCCGAACAGGTCGCGCAATTCGCTCCGGTCTATGCCGGTCTCGTGCAGGAATGTCCCGACGCTCCCGCCACCTGGGGACGCGGGCCGGAATGCCTCGTGGAGGCGGCTACGCACCCCGACGCGGCGGTGGTGATCAACGCCGTCGTCGGTGCCGCCGGGTTACCGGCCACACTGGCCGCACTGCGGCATGGGAAGCGGGTGGCACTGGCCAACAAGGAAACGCTGGTGGTGGCCGGTGACATCGTTACGCGCACGGCGCGCGAACACGGCGCGGCACTCGTCCCCGTGGACAGCGAACACTCGGCCATTCTGCAGTGTCTCGCCGGTCGTCAGCCGCACGAGGTCAAGCGCCTGATTCTCACGGCCTCGGGTGGGCCGTTCCGCACGTGGCCTGCCGAGCAGATCGCCCGGGCCACGCGGGCCGATGCGCTCAAGCATCCCACGTGGCAGATGGGCAGCAAGATCACCATCGACAGCGCGACGCTCGCCAACAAGGCCCTCGAGGTGATCGAGGCGCACCATCTGTTCGGCGTCCCATACGACCGCATCGACGTGGTCGTGCATCCGCAGAGTATCATCCATTCGTTCGTCGAATTCGTGGACGGGAGCGTGCTGGCCCAAATGGGGGTGCCGAGCATGGAACTGCCCATCCTCTACGCCCTCACGTGGCCGGAACGCGTGCCCGACAGTGGCGTATCATCATTCGATCCGGCGGCGTCTGGCGGGCTCACCTTCGAGCCCGTGCGGCACGAGCAATTCCCGATGTTGGGGTTGGGCATCACGGCCGGGCGAGCCGGCGGAGCCGCGCCGGCGGTGTTCAACGCCGCCAACGAGGAAGCCGTGGCCAGTTTTCTCGCCGGATCGCTCAGTTTTGGAGGCATTGCCGAGCGGGTGGCCGCGGCGTTGCACGACCTGGCGGCGCTCCCCGGTGATTCGCTCGATGCGCTGTTGGCGGCTGACGCGGCGGCGCGCGAGCACGTGAAGGTTCGCATCGCTCAGGAGTCGTGACGGATATGTCGTCCTTGTCGGTCTATATCGCGCCGCTGCTGGTCTTCGGGCTCGTCGTGTTCGTGCACGAGCTGGGCCATTTCGTGGCGGCGAAGTTGTGTGGGGTGTACGCGCCCGTATTCTCGCTCGGTTGGGGACGCCGCATTTTCGGCGTGAAGTACGGCGAAACGGATTATCGCGTGTCGCTCATTCCGCTCGGTGGCTACGTACGCATGGCATCGCGAGACGATGAGGCGCTGGCTGGCATCGAGGGTGGCGCGAGCGATCGTGGTTCACTTGGCGAGGCGCCGTCACGGCCGGCCGACGTGCCCGGTGCGCTGTGGGATGCCAACGCGATGGCACCGTTCGGGCCCAAGTCCGTGCCGGCCAACCGGTGGGTGGAGAGCAAACCGGCGCTTGCCCGGGTGTTCATTCTGTCGGCTGGCGTGATCATGAACATTCTGCTCACGATCTCCGTCACGAGCGGGTTGTACTACACCTACGGCAACCGGTATCTCCCGGCGGTGATCGACTCGGTCGTGCCCGGCACGCCGGCGGCGGCCGGGGGGTTGCGCAGCGGGGACCGCATCGTGTCCATCGATGGCGAGTCCGTGCGTGCGTGGGACGAGGTGCTGGCTCGCGTGTCACCCATCACGTCCGGTACGGTCACGTTCGAGATCGCCCGTGGCAGCGAGCGCATCCGGGCCACGATCACGCCGCAGGTGGCCGATGCGCAGGATCCGGTGACGGGTGCACCGAAGAAGGTCGGCCGCGTGGGGATGATGGTGCGGGACTCCGTGGTGCGTGAGCCGGTGTCCCTCGGGAATGCCGTAGTGCGTGGTTCCGAGTCCACATGGGCGATGGCGCGGAATGTGGCCGCCGTGCTCGGCGGCCTCGTGCGGGGTGAGGTGTCGGCGAAGAACCTCGGGGGGCCGATTCAAATCGCGCGCACGTCCGTCCAGGCGGCGCGCAATGGCGCGGAGACGCTCTGGTCGCTCATCGCCTTCCTGAGCCTCAATATTGCCATGCTGAACCTCGTGCCTATTCCCGTGCTCGACGGCGGACAGATTCTGATGGTGCTCGCCGAACGCATCAAGGGCGGTACCTTCAGCGTGCGCACGCGCAAAGCGTTCGCGCGCGTCGGGGTGCTGGCGGTGCTGGCGCTCATCCTGCTGGTCACGTACAACGATCTGCGGTCGGTTTTCACGCCGTGACCTGCCCGGCGCTGGTAGCCGGTGCGCGGGTGATGCTGAGCGGCTGCCACCGCGGTCCTCCACGCGGGACTGGCCGCTGAACTCCGGGCGGCGGATCTCGAGGGCCACCGGGATCCCGCGGTCGAGATCGACCGCCTCGTACACCCACGAAAACGCCCCGGCGCCCAGGTACCGGCCCAGGTACCGGGTCGCCCCGTATTCCCCGATAGTTCGGCCCAGATACCGGTCGGGCATGTCGAGGTCCTTTACAGGGGGGGCTGAAGCGAGTAAGCTACCATGCTACCTGCAATTACGCGCAATTGACCCGCGATGAACGTCGCGCCCGTTAGCGCGATGACAGCTCGGATAACGGCTGAGAATACAACGACGATGGCGTTCGACAAGGCTACCACGATCGACAAGTACCGGGCCCACGAAGGGGACACCGGCTCGACCCGCGTTCAGATCGCACTCCTCACGGAGCGCATCAATTACCTCACGGGTCATTTCCGTACGCACGCGAAGGACCATCATGGTCGTCGCGGCCTTCTCAAGATGGTCGGCAAGCGCCGCCGTTTGTTGGACTACCTGAAGCGTACGGACGTGCAGCAGTATCGCACGCTCGTGCAGGACCTTGGACTCCGCTACTAGGCAGGGTTCCGTCACGTCGTCGCGCGGGGGCACCACTGCCTCCCGCGCGATTTGTGTTCTCATGAGGTTACACAGCTGATGATGCATCGAATCGAGCGGACGTTTGCCGGTCGCCCCCTGGTTATCGAGACCGGTCGGATGGCGAAGCAGGCGGCGGGATCCGCAATCGTCCAGTTCGGCGAGACCATGGTGCTCGCCGCCGTCACGGTGAGCGAGAATCAGAGCCCGCTCCCCTTTTTCCCCTTGACGGTCGAGTACAAGGAGAAGACCTACGCCGCCGGCAAGATTCCGGGCGGATTCATCAAGCGCGAAGGGCGCCCGCACGATCACGAGATCCTCGCGGCGCGCATCATCGATCGCTCGATCCGTCCGCTGTTCCCGGAAGGCTTCAAGAACGAAGTGCAGGTGTTCATCTACGTCATCTCCGCCGATCAGGAGAATGACGCGGACGTGCTGGCGCTCGTCGCCGCCTCGTTCGCACTGAACGCCTCCAAGATTCCCTTCCTCGGCCCCATCGCCGGCGTGCGCGTCGGTCGCGTGCAGGGCCACTGGGTGCTCAACCCCACGTTCCAGCAGATCGCATTCTCCGACATGGAGCTCGTGGTGGCGGGGTCGCAGGATTCCATCGTGATGGTGGAAGGCGGCGCGCTCGAGGTGTCCGAGGAGGACGTGCTCGATTCGCTGCGCCTCTCACACGACGGCATCCGTGAGCTCATCGCCATGCAGAACGAGCTGCTCGCCAAGGTGCAGCAGCCCAAGATGGCGTGGACGAAGGCGGAGACGCCGGAAGGGATCGCGACCAAGGTGAAGGAGCTCGCGTCGGGGCGCATCCGCGAAGCGCTGAATCAGAAAGACAAGCACACGCGCATCGAGGCGGTCGAGCGTACCAAGAAGGAGCTCGCCGAAGGGTTGCTGGTCGAGTTCCCCGACAACGCCAAGGATATCCATACCATCCTCGGCGACGTCGAATACAACGAGCTCCGGGCGCAGGTGCTCGACACCAAGCGGCGTGTCGACGGCCGCAAGCCCAACGAAGTGCGTGCGATCAGCATCGACAATAGCGTGCTGCCGCGTGCGCATGGCTCGTCGCTGTTCACGCGCGGCCAGACGCAGGCGCTCGTCGCCGCGACACTCGGCACCGCGAAGGACGCGCAGCGTCTCGACTCCATCAAGGAGGCGGGCGAGGTCACGCGCTCCTTCATGCTGCATTACAACTTCCCGCCGTTCTCGACCGGTGAGGTGCGCCCGATGCGCGGCACCAGCCGTCGCGAAATCGGCCATGGCAACCTCGCCGAGCGTGCGCTGCAGGGCGTGCTCCCCGACTTCGCCGACTTCCCGTACACCATCCGCATCGTCTCCGATGTGCTGGAGTCGAACGGGTCGTCGTCGATGGCCTCGGTGTGCGGCGGCTCGCTCGCGCTGTTCGATGCGGGCGTGCCCATGAAGGCCGCCGTGGCCGGTGTGGCGATGGGGCTGATCAAGGAAGGGAAGAAGTACGCGATCCTCACCGACATCTTGGGCACCGAAGACCATCTCGGGGATATGGACTTCAAGGTGGCCGGCACGCGGGACGGCATCACGTCCATCCAGATGGACATCAAGATCGAGGGGCTCGACCTCAAGATCATGGAGGAGGCTCTCTCGCAGGCGAAGGAAGGCCGTCTTCATATCCTCGGCGAGATGGACAAGGCGTTGGCCGCGCCGCGCGCCGAACTGTCCAAGTACGCGCCGCGGATCGTGACGGTGCAGATCCCGGTCG
>DCZC01000189.1:4503-5011 GCA_002331565.1 Gemmatimonas sp. UBA2094 | reverse complement strand
CCGAAGGGCAAGAACATCCGCGGCATCCAGGAAGAGACGGGCGCAGAGCTCACGGTCGACGACGACGGCACGGTGACCATTGCCGCCGTCGGCGGCGAGAGCATGGAGCGCGCGAAGCAGATGGTCATGGCGATCACCGCCGAGCCGGTCGTGGGCGAGACATATGAAGGCACGGTGAAGACCGTGACGGCCTTCGGCGCCTTCGTGGAGATCATGCCCGGCACCGAAGCGTTGCTGCACGTCTCGGAAATGAAGTGGGAGCGGGTCGAGAAGCCGGAAGACGTGTGCAAGAAGGGCGACCGCGTCACGGTGAAGCTCGTCGATCGCGATGAGCGTGGCCGCCTCCGCCTCAGCATGAAGGCGCTGCTGCCGAAGCCCGAAGGCCTGCCCGAGCAGGAAGAGCGTCCGCGTCGCGAGGAAGGCGATCGGGGCGATCGTGGGGGTGACCGTGGCGGACGTGGTGGACGGAACGGCGGTGGTCGCGATCGGCGCTGAGGCTTCGGGCGCT
>DCZC01000189.1:3949-4163 GCA_002331565.1 Gemmatimonas sp. UBA2094 | reverse complement strand
CACATGGTGTTCAAGGGGACACGCTCGCGCTCGTCGCAGGAAATCGCACTCTCGCTCGAAACGCTCGGTGGGTCGCTCGACGCGTACACCGAGCGCGAACACACGTCGTATCAGGCCCGCGTACTCGACGAACATCTCGAGGCTGCGGCCGACGTCATCGGTGAACTCATCTTCCACCCGCTGCTTCGCCCCGAGGATCTTGCGCTCGAGCGCA
>DCZC01000189.1:3232-3709 GCA_002331565.1 Gemmatimonas sp. UBA2094 | reverse complement strand
ACATCATCTTTGATGTGCACAATCGAGCGCTCTGGGGCGATCACCCGCACGGGTACGCGATTCTGGGCACGCGCGAGACGGTCAAATCGCTCGACGTGGCGCACCTGCGCACGCTGCACGAGCGGGCGTACCATCCGGGCCGGCTCGTGGTGGCCGCCTCGGGTCGCGTGGAGCACGACCGGCTGCTGGCCACCCTCGAACGCGCCGGCTGGCTCGACATGCCCATGGGCGATCGTACCCCCTTCCCGGTGGACCCGGTGGAGGTCGCCGGCCCCCACGCGGAACACGTGGCCCGCAAGGACATCGGCCAGGTGCACGTGGTGCTGGGTGGGCAGGGTATCGCGCACGGTGATTCGAGGCGGTACGCCTTCGCCCTGGTCGACATGCTCCTGGGCGGCGGCATGAGCTCCAAGCTCTTTCAACGCGTCCGTGAGGAGCTGGGACTCGCCTACAGCGTGCACAGCTTCAGCAGTGCCT
>DCZC01000189.1:2419-3055 GCA_002331565.1 Gemmatimonas sp. UBA2094 | reverse complement strand
GCTTCAGCAGTGCCTATGCCGACACCGGATCGCATGGCGTGTATCTGGCCACGGCGCCGGACACGGCGCAGGAAGCCGTCGACGCCGTGCGGGAGGTGCTCCGCGAGATCGCTGATCGAGGCCTCACGGCCGAAGAGTTGGCGGCCGGGAAGCGCCAGCTCCGCGGGCAGCTCGTCCTCTCCATGGAGGGCGTGTCGTCCCGCATGTACCGTGCGGCGACCACGGCGTTGTACGGTGAGCCCTTCCGTTCGGTGGACGAACTGATGGCGCTCGTCGATGCGATCGACGAAGATCAAGTGCGCGAAGTGTCGCGCGACTTCTTCAATCCGGACCGTCACATCCTGGTCAGCCTCGGCCCTCAGGCCGTGCGCTGACGCACTCCCCTCAGCGAGACATCCCTATGCGTATCGGGGTACCGAAAGAGATCAAGACCAATGAGAACCGGGTGGCGCTCGTGCCGGCCGGTGCCGAAGCGTTGGTCGCCGCAGGTCACGAAGTGTTCATTGAAACGGGCGCCGGCATCGGCAGCGGTTTCGATGACGCGGCTTATGTGGCCGTCGGTGCGCAAATCGTGCCCGACGCGGCGACGGCCTGGGGCAAGGCCGAGCTGTTGCTCAAGGTGAAGGAGCCCATCGC
>DCZC01000189.1:1967-2194 GCA_002331565.1 Gemmatimonas sp. UBA2094 | reverse complement strand
CACCTACTTCCACTTCGCCGCCGACGAGGAGCTCACCAAGGCCCATCTCGCCAGCGGCGCGACGTGTATCGCCTATGAGACGGTCGAGCTGCCGAACCGCGACCTGCCGTTGCTCATCCCCATGTCGGAAGTGGCCGGCCGCATGGCGGTGCAGGAGGGGGCGAAATACCTCGAAAAGCTGTACGGCGGACGTGGTGTGCTACTCGGCGGCGTACCGGGCGTGGCGC
>DCZC01000189.1:1390-1711 GCA_002331565.1 Gemmatimonas sp. UBA2094 | reverse complement strand
GCGCGAAGGTGGTGGTGCTCGATCTGTCGCTCGAGCGCCTGCGCTACCTCAGCGATGTGATGCCCGCCAACGTGCAGCTGATTCACTCCAACCGGCACAACATTCTCGAGCAGATCAGCACCTGCGACCTGGTCATCGGCGGCGTGCTCATTCCGGGTGCCAAGGCGCCCAAGCTCGTGCGCCGAGCCGATTTGGCCCGGATGCGGCCGGGTGCCGTGATCGTCGACGTGGCGGTGGACCAGGGTGGCTGCGTGGAGACCATCAAGCCGACCACCCACGAGAACCCGACGTACACGGTGGACGGCATCATTCACTACGGCG
>DCZC01000189.1:720-1194 GCA_002331565.1 Gemmatimonas sp. UBA2094 | reverse complement strand
ACATGCCGGGCGCGGTGCCGCGCACGTCCACGCTGGCGCTGACGAACGCCACCCTGCCGTACGCGCTACAGCTGGCGAAACTGGGCTGGAGGCAGGCGTTGAAGGCCAACGGGGCGCTGCTGAAGGGGCTGAACATGTCGGCGGGCAAGGTGACGTATTCCGGCGTCGCCGAGGCGTTCGGCATGGCTCTGACGGATCCGGCCAGCTTCGTCTGACCGCGCGTCTCGAATGCTCGTCTGGTTGGCGGCCGGTCCAGATTCGGACCGGCCGTTTTGCCGTCCGGTCGAAGGGGTCCAGTGTCCTAGGTCACGCTATTCCAACAGCTTGTTCGCTCTGGTGCGAGTCCGTACCTTACGCCTACGCCGCTGCCCGTCTTTCATCAAGCGCCCCCCACGAGGGCCGCGCCGCCCCGGAATTCCTGATGTTCTGGCCTTTCAGCAAATCGAATTCGTTCTTCCCGGCGAATGCCATCGC
>DCZC01000189.1:337-514 GCA_002331565.1 Gemmatimonas sp. UBA2094 | reverse complement strand
CACCGCCAACACGTTGATCTACGTGAAGGGGGAGGGAATCGTCCTGAACGAGCCTTCCGTCGTCGCGCTCGATCGCGAAACGAAGAAGATCAAGGGCGTGGGGCTGGAAGCGAAGCGGATGCTCGGCCGGACACCCGACGGCATCATGGCCGTGCGTCCGATGAAGGACGGCGTCAT
>DCZC01000189.1:0-142 GCA_002331565.1 Gemmatimonas sp. UBA2094 | reverse complement strand
GACGGCGTCATTGCCGATTTCGACGTGACCGAGAAGATGCTGCGCTATTTCCTCACGCTCGTGATCGACCAGCACGTCTTCAAGGTGAAACCGCGGGTAATCGTGTGCGTGCCGTCGGGGATCACCGAAGTGGAGAAGCGCG
>DCZC01000213.1:807-5825 GCA_002331565.1 Gemmatimonas sp. UBA2094 | reverse complement strand
GGTGGCCCTGCCCCGGCTGCGCGCCCGGCGGCCCCGGCCATGCCGAGGTTCACGTCGGCCGACGACGCGATTCTGGAGCAGGCGCTTGGCATGAAGGTTCCGGCGATGCAGCCGCAGGAACCCGACCGCTACGACTCGGTGGTCGTGTCGGGCGGCAAGAAGGTGCTGACGCCGCAAGAGCAGGCCGCGCAGGCCAAGCAGGCGCAGGCCGAGCGGGTCGCCGCGAAGCGCGTCCGCACGAATGAGTCGATCCAGTACCTCTCGCTGCTGGCGCAGTCGAACGGCATTGTCACCGAGGTCACGCCCCCGGTGAACGGCGACGGCATCCAATCGTTCTACACGAAGCTGTTTACGAACGACACGAACGGCGCGGTGCGGTTGCAGGTGTTCGCGGACTTCGTGAACCCCGGCGTGGGCGTCGTGCTGTCGCTCACGGCTGACGCCTCGGACGTGGGCAAGGTGGACGAACTGAGCCTCACCGCGAATGGCAAGGTCGAGTCGATCAGCGTGATCGTGCTGCCGACGTTCTCGCTGTTCGTGCGCGACCGCGACGCGGCGTTCTTCCCCATGCAGGCGAACGACGTGATCCGCGTTCGCGTGTTCGACCCGGCGAAGCTGCTGTCCTACTCCAACCTGTACCCCGAGAAGTTCTAGGAGGCCCCCATGCCCCGACTGATCGCGGCGGCGCTGGCGTTCTACGCCCTCGCCGCCCAAGCCGCCGACCCTGTGCCGTCCAAGCCCGAGCCGAAGCCCTGCCCGGTGGGCGTTGGGTGCCCGTCCCCGACGCTGCCCAAGGACCGCAAGTACGACAGCGGCAAAAAGCAATGCGGCTGGACCGTGGTGAACGGGAAGAAGGAACCGCTGTTCGACTGCGGGGGTGCCAAGTGACGAAGCGCATCATGTTCGGCCTCTTCGGCCTGATCGCCCTTGTCGGCGGGCTGGCCTCGGCGCAGACCTACGTTCGGCCCTCCAAGGGCACCGTGCTGTCGTGGTACACCGCCCCGCAGGGCGCGGCAGCCGCCACCGTGACCTCGTTCTACGATTGGACCGCGTTCTACTCGGCGTCCATCGTGCTGTCGTTCGCCAAGCAGGATGGAACGTCGTGCGCGTGCCCGAGCGTGTTCAACCCCTCGACGGGGCAGACACGCGCCCAATGTTCGTTCGCGTTCCCCAAGTTCAACATCAAGGCGACCGCCGACAAGACGGCCTCCACCCTGATCGACCAGTTGAACTATGACGGGGCGACCTTCTTCGTGTTCGGCAACGCCGCGAGCGATGCGTATGCGGTGCCGTCGCTGAATCTCCAGTTGCCCTTTATCAAGGGCGAGTTCCGCACCGGCACCTATACCGACTACGCGGGCAACGCCGTCGCCACGCCCTGCTACGCGAAGATTGTCGCCACTCCGCTGCCGTTCCCGTTCCAGATGATCGTGGAGGGCGCGCCGGTTTCGTTCGATCCCAACACCGGGCAGGGCACGCCCAACCCGATCATCGCGGGCGGCATCGCGTGGGATTACGGCTACCCGGCGAACCTGCCCTTGAACGTCGATCAGTCCTCGGGCGCGCTGTTCGTGCGGCAGCACACGCGACCGAAGCTGAATCCCGGCAGCGAGGCTGTCGTGACGGTGCCGCAGTACGCGAAGGTGTGCGCGTCGAACGTCGATTGCGGGAACACGGGCGGCTACATTTCATCGTGCGTGGCCGGTGCCTGCACGGTGGCGATGGTCCTCTACGCGAGCGGCTATCCTGCTGCGGGCGGGCGGTTCCAAAACGTCGGCGTCTACCCGGCGCTGTGCGCGGCGGGCGAGGACGCGAGCCAACTGTCGAGCACGCGGTACTCGTTCATCCTCAAGGCAGACACCAGCGCGGGCGCGGGCGCGGGCGGCACCATCGAAATCCCGTTTGCTCACAGCGAGGACCAGAATAAGACGAAGGTGTTTTGCACCGGCAGCGGCGGCGACACGACCATCGCGGTGATGCCCTACTGACGCGGCCTCTCGGCGTGATATGAGCAGGGCATGGCCGTCAGCGTCACACGCCTCGACCAACAAAACGTCGGCCTGCGCCTGCTGGGCCAGACCAGCGTGTCCGTGCTGTCGGTGGACCTCACCACGGGCGTGGCGACCTCGGCGTACTTCAGCGGCCCCGACCTGCTGACGCTGCGCCAGTTCGCGCTGTCCATCTTCCAGATCGTGCCAAAGACCTCGCGGAACGCGGCGGCGCTCGGCATCCTGTCGCGCCTGTGCGCGGTGTCGGCCGCCGACACGTCCACGGTCACGGTGGCGGCCTCGGTGGCCGCTGGCGTGGCGACGCTCACCGCGTCGGTCACGGCCTCGCCTGCGTCGCTGATCCTCACGATCCCCTACGCGCAGGCGGGCGGCGTCATGCCCGCCTCGGGCGGCGGTGGCGGTGGCGGGGGTGGCGGCGCTGATACCAACCTTGTCAACGCGGTCCCCGGCGAGGCGCTGGCGGTGGGCGATTGGGTCGCCCTCACGACCGGCACGGCGCTGAAAACCGACCCCACCGTCGTGAACCGGATGCCCTGCGTCGGCGTGGTGGAAGCCGTCGTGGATGCAGGCACCGTCACGGTGCGCGTCGCGGGCGTTTTCAACGCGGCGGCGGGACTCACGCCGGGTCGCATCTACTACGCCGGGAGTGGCGGCGCGGTGGTCTACCCGCCGCCGTCCGCGTCTGGGTCGAGTAGTCAAGCGGTTGGCCTCGCGGTATCCTCCACCGAAATTGTCGTCGCCCCGTCCACCGTGATCGTGGCGCAGTAGGGAAGTGCATGGCCGCCAAGCGCGCGAAAAAGAAGCCCGAGGCACGTTCGCCAGACGCGGACCTGCCGAAGCTGTCGCAGGAAGAACTGCTGCGGCTGCGGCTGGCCGATGCCGAGTCGAAGCTGGCCGTGCAAGAGGTCCGCACGGCGACGCTGGAGCGCGCGGCGCTGCTGGCGAAGATCGACCCCGAGGGCCGTCTGGCCGCGTATGAGCAGGCCATCGCGCGGGCGCACGAACGCGGAGGGGCTGCGCGCGCGACCTACACGGCGGCCATCGCCTCGGCAAGCAAGCGCCTCGGATTCGACCTTGCACAAGGCTGTACCCTCGACCCCGAAACCGGAACCGTTCTTCGCGTGGAAGCGAAGCAGGAGCAGTAAAACATGGCGATCACAACCGTTAAGCCCCTTTTCATCGACGCCAATGGCGTCTACCGCCCGCTGTCCGACGACACGACCAACGGGAACAAGATCAGCGTCGCGCAACTCGCGGTCACGAAGGACGCCGCTGCGAACAAAACGCTGGTCATGGACGGCTCGGGCAACCTGTCGCCCGCGCTGATCGCCAACGCGAACATCGACGCCTCGGCCGCCATCGCGTACTCCAAGCTGGCGCTCACCGGCTCGGTCGTGAACGCCGACGTGTCGGCCTCGGCGGCCATCGCTTACTCCAAGCTGAATCTCGCCACCAGCATCGTGAACGGCGATATCTCGGCGTCGGCCGCCATCGCGTACAGCAAGCTGTCCCTCACGGGCAGCCTCGTGAACGCGGACGTGTCTGCCAGCGCCGCCATCGCCTACTCCAAGCTGTCGCTGACGGGCAGCGTGGTGAACGCGGACGTGAGCGCGAGCGCGGCCATCGCCTACAGCAAGCTGGCGCTCACCGGCAGCATCGTGAACGCCGACATCAACACGGGCGCGGCGATTGCCTACTCCAAACTGAACCTGTCCGCGAGCATCGTCAACGCGGACGTGTCCAGCAGCGCGGCCATCGCTTACAGCAAGCTGAATCTCGCGTCGAGCATCACGTCGAGCGACGTGGCCTCGGGCAGCGGCATCGCCCTGTACGCCGCCGCCGCCCCTGCGTTCACCAACAAGCTGGGCGTCGGCGCGGTCACGGCGAGCGACACCACGAAGGCGGCGACCGTCCAGTTCGTGCTCGACCAAGTGGCTGCCGCTACCGCTGGCCTCGACTACAAGCAAGAGGCTAAGTGGTACTGGGATATGCAGCAGACCGAGGGCGGCCAGACCAAGGCCGACACGCTCACGTTTTTCAACGACATTGGCCCCGGTGCCCCGTTCACGGCGGGCGACCGCATCCTGCTCAATGACTCCGGTTCGACCAACGTGGACACCGGCATTTGGGTGTTCGGCGGCGCGGCAGAGAGTTACACGCTGACGCGCGCGACTGACCTCGCCTCGGGCAGCACCGCCACGGGCGCGTGGATTTACTGCCTGAGCACCATCGGCATGAGCGGCGTGGTGGCCGTGAATCAGGCGTATGTCTGCAACACCGCAGCCGCCACCACGGGCACCACCGCGATCCAGTTCGTGCTGTACGGCTCGGGCACGACCTACACGGCAGGCACGGCCATCGACATTTCGAGCGGCGCGATCAGCGTGAAGGTGGGCGCGGGCCTGCAAGTGCCGGGCAGCGGCGGCTCGGCGGGCTACCTGACGGTGAAGGTGGACGACTCGACCATCGAACTCGACGGCACCACGCAGGCCGTGAAGATCAAGAGCCTCGCGGATCAGTTCAAGATCAACGGCAGCGCGACGAACAGCACGGTGTCGGCGTCGAACCTCAATACGGTGACGGGCGGCGCGGCGACCGATGCCGCCTCGCTCCACCGCCACCCGGCCACCGTGTCCGTGCTCGCCAACGGGGACAGCGTGGCCAACACCAGCGCCGTCTACTTCAACGGCACGAAGCTGGTCGCGGCCGACAAGTCGGTCGGCAAGTTCTCGGGCGTTGTCATCGCCACGTCGAGCGGGAACGCGCGCGTGGCGACCAGCGGCGAAGTCAGCATCGGCACGCCCTCGGGCAGCCCGAGCGCGGGCGACAACCTGTATGTCGGCGTGAGCGGCGGCTACTGCGACTATGCCAGCCTGTCGAGCGGCGATTACGTCACGAAGGTGGGCAAGTACCTCGGCACCATCGGGGCGGGAAGCAGCCCGCAACTCGCCATCGCCATCCAAGAGTTCGGCATCAAGCCCTAACAGGTGAAGCGTGGCGCGGAAACCC
>DCZC01000213.1:0-637 GCA_002331565.1 Gemmatimonas sp. UBA2094 | reverse complement strand
GGGGCGCGAAACCCCGGAGCCGATAGCCGCGACGTGTCCGCTGAGAAGCGGGCCGTCGCGGCGCGCTTTCACCGCAGCGTCAACATGACGCCCGCTGAAATCCGCGCGTGGGCGCGCGATCCTCGGGCCAAGTGCGCGTCGTTCGCCTCGACGCGCGCGCGGCTCCCGGCGCTGGCCCGGCTGAAGGCGAAGCCGGTGTCGGCGTGGACGGCGGCCGACGTGGCCTACGCGGCTCGGGTCGTGAACTTCAACACTCGGATGCAGGGCAACGTGGATGCCCACGGCTGCCGCACGCGGAACGTCACCAGCCTGCTCAATTGGGGCCGCAGGCCGTCACGGTGTAAGATGCCGCCTGTGGGCTGCTCGGCGCGGCCCCCACGAACCAAGCCCCCACGGCGGGGGCCGGGCGACTGAAAGGGACGTGTCATGGCACACAAGAGTTTTCTCGACGGGCTGGGTGAACTTGGGCTGGCGACCGGCGACAAGATTTGCCGGTACAACGTGCGCGTGTTCGGCAAGGGGCGTAAGCCGGTCGTCAAGCCGGGCGTGACTTGCTTCACGATCCGCGAGCGCGGGCTGGAGCGCGCGCAGCGAGCAGCCAAGGGCCGGGGCGCGAGCGCGTTCATCGCAGCGTCCG
>DCZC01000035.1:3620-16957 GCA_002331565.1 Gemmatimonas sp. UBA2094 | reverse complement strand
CGTGCGGCGAGGCACGCGGTGGGGCCGCCGGCGCGGGACGCTGGGCCGGGACGCGCACCCACGACGACGACAGCGACAGCACCATCGCGCCCATCGCGCCAAGCCCTCGCCACCGCGGTGTCATTCGCGTCATGCCATTACGATGCGACGGCCGGGTGACATATTCCGTCGGACAATCCCTCACACTTTCCATGTCGAGCCTGCCCATGTCCGTTCGCATTCAGCGCGTTGCCGTTGCGGCCTGCGCGATGCTGCTGTCGCTGCCTTTGCCGTCGACCTCGCTCGGCGCACAGGACCGCTCGCAGTCCCGTTCCATGGTGCAGTCGCACCTCGGCGTGGTGGCGAGCGAGAGCGTGCTGGCCTCGCAGGTGGGCGCCCGTATTCTCGAGCAGGGGGGCAACGCGGTGGACGCCGCGATTGCCATGAACGCCATGATGGGGCTCGTCGCCCCCATGAACGACGGCATCGGGGGTGACCTCTTCGCCATCTACTACGAGGCGAAGACGGGAACGCTGTACGGGCTCAACGCCTCCGGGTGGGCGCCCAAGGCCCTCACGGCCGAGTATCTGCGCGCCAAGGGGAACACGCGTATGCCGCAGCGCGGCATCGACGCGGCGACGGTGCCCGGTGCCGTGAAGGGGTGGGAGGCGCTGCGCACCCGGTTCGGCCGGATGAGCTTCGGGCAGATTCTGGCACCGTCCATCGAGTACGCCGAAACCGGGTTCCCCGTGGGCGAAGTGGTGAGCGTGTACTGGAAGGACAGCGAAGACGTGCTGCGCGCCGATGCCGCGACGGCAAAGACGTTCCTCCCCGGCGGCACGCTGCCGCAGGCGGGCGACATGTTCCGCAATTCCGAGCTGGCGTGGACGTACCGGCAGATTGCCGCGCAGGGCGCGAAGGCGTTCTACACGGCCAACGTGGCGGCCAAGCTGCTGGCCAGCTCGAAGACGCACGGTGGCACCATGACCGCCGCCGACCTCGCCGAATACGACGTGGAGTGGGTGACGCCCATTTCGACGACGTATCGTGGCTGGACGGTGTACGAACTGCCGCCTAACGGGCAGGGCATCGCCGCACTCATGATGCTCAACATGATGGAGCAGTTCGACCTCAAGGCGATGGGGCACAACTCGGTGCAGGCGTTGCACCATCTCATCGAGGCGAAGAAGCTCGCCTATGCCGACATGCAGCGGTACGACGCCGATCCGCGCTTTGCGAAGGTGCCGGTGAGTGGGCTGCTATCGAAGAGCTACGGCGCGGGACGTGCGAAGTTGATCAACGCGTCCGCGGCCAATTGCAGTGTACCGGTGGGCACACCGGAAGGTACCGACAACGGCACGACGTATCTCAGCGTGGTGGACAAGGAGGGGAACCTCATCTCCTTCATCCAGAGCAATTACTCCACGGTGGGCTTCGGCGCCGGGCTCGCGGTGGCCGATGCCGGCTTCGTGTGGCACAATCGCGGTGGCGGCTTTTCACTCGACGCGGCCAGCCCAAATCTCATCGCCGGCCGCAAGCGTCCCCTGCATACGATCATCCCCGGGTTCATGGAGAAGGGCGACGAGAAGATCGCCTTCGGCATCATGGGTGGCTGGAACCAGTCGCAGGCGCACGCGCAGTTCGTGGCGAACATCGTGGACTTCGGCATGAACATTCAGGGCGCGCTCGATGCGCCGCGCTTCTCGAAGGAAACGTTTCCCGGGTGCGACGTGAACTTCGAATCGCGCATCGCGAAGAGCACCCGCGATTCGCTGGCCGCCATGGGGCACCAGATCGTGATGCGCGGCGATTACTCGAGCACGCGCATGGGCGCCGGCCAGGCGGTGCGCCGCAACCAGACCACGAAGCTCAACTCGGGCGCCTCCGACCCGCGCAAGGACGGGGCCGCCATCGCGGAGCTGATCGTCGTCGGCGTCCCGCGGCGGTGACCACCCCCCTCATTGCCGCCCGCGCGCTGTCCCGCCGGTACGGTACCGTCACGGCGCTCGATGCGCTGTCGGTGCAGGTGGAACCGGGCATCACCGGGCTCGTGGGCGCCAACGGCGCCGGCAAGAGCACGTTCGTCAAGATCCTGTTGGGTCTCGTGGACCCCAGCGACGGGGAAGCGGACGTGATGGGGCACGATGTCGTGCGCGAACGGGCCGCCATCCGATCACTCGTGGGCTACATGCCCGAACACGATTGCCTTCCGCCCGACCTGAGCGCCACCGAATTCGTGAGCTTCATGGCGCGCTGCAGCGGGCTCCCCGCCATCGCCGCGCGCGAGCGCACGGCCGAGGTGCTGCGGCATGTGGGGCTGTTCGAGGAACGTTATCGCCCCATGGGAGGCTACAGCACCGGCATGGCGCAGCGCGTGAAGCTGGCGCAGGCGCTGGTGCACGACCCGCGGTTGCTCATTCTCGACGAACCCACCAACGGGCTCGATCCCGACGGGCGCGACGAAATGCTCGCGCTGGTGAGTCGCACGGGACGCGAGTTCGGCATCTCGGTGCTGGTGTCGTCGCACCTGCTGGGCGAGTTGGAGCGCATTTGCGAACGCATCGTGCTCATCGAACAGGGCCGACTGCTGCGGGCCGCCCCTGTGGGCTCACTCACCAGCGAGACGGGGACGCTGGTGGTGGAGCTCGACGGCGACGACGTGGCCGTGGCCACGTTCGTGGCGGAAGTCGCCGCCGCCGGTCTCGCGGTGCATCCCGAGCGGCAGCGGGTGCTGGTGGAACTGCCGGTGAGCACCAACGCCGAGCAACTCCAGCAGGCCTACGACGTGGTGCGCGACGCCGCCCTCACGGCGAACGCGGGCATGCTGCGTCTCGAACGTCGTCGCGGTCACCTGCAGGACCTCTTCGCGGGAGCGGCGTAAATGACACCGCCCCATGCGACCGATTCCACCATCCACGACCTCGGCTATCGCCGGTACGAGGGAGCCCGTGAGGGCGCCCGCGGAGCGTTCCGCGCGCTCTTCTGGCAGGGGTTCCGCGCGATGTTCGGCCTGGGACGCACGATCAAGGCAAAAGCCGTACCCGTGGGCGTGAGTATCGTGACCTCGTTGCCCGCGCTGGCGAGCGTGGCGGCCAGCGGCGCCACGCAGGGGCAGTTGCCCATCACCTACGCCAACGTGATCGGTGCGCAGGTGGTGCTGTTCCTGCTCTTCAGTGCGGCGCAGGCGCCGGAGATGTTGTGCCGCGATCAGCAGCACCGCGTGCTGCCCCTCATCTTCACGCGCGACGTGACCCGCACGCAGTATGCCGTGGCGCGCCTGCTGTCGCTGTTCACGGCGATGTTCCTCGTGGCGCTGGCGCCACTGGCGATTCTCTACCTCGGCGAGATCGGCGTGGCGAAGGATCCCGGCGCGACGTTCGCGAAGATGGGCGGCAAGATCGGCCCCGTGCTGCTGTTCGCCACGCTGCTGGCGTGGGTGATGAGCACCGTGAGCGCGTTCCTTTCGAGCCTCACGTCGCGCCGTGCGTATGCGACGGCCGCGGTGATCGGCACCTTCCTCACCACCGTGGTGGTGTCGCAGGGGCTGCAGGATCTCGCCGGGATGTCGGAAGCGGCCACGAAGATGCTCGACCCCATGGAGACGCTGCGCACCACGGCGATGCAGCTGTTCGGCGAGACGAAGCGCTGGATGGAACTCACGCCGCCGCCGAGCGTGTGGGTGCACGTGACGGAGCTCGTACTGATCGGTGGCGCGGCGTTCGCGGGTCTCGTGTGGCGAGTGCGCCGGGTGAGCGTATGACCGCGGCGCATCTGTCGGCCACGCCCCTGGTATTCGACCACGTGTCGCACTGGTACGGCGACGTGGTGGCCGTGAACGATGTCTCGGCCGTCGTGGGGCCGGGGATCACGGGCCTGTTGGGCCCCAACGGCGCGGGCAAGACCACGTTGCTGCAGCTGGCGGCGGGGCTCATGGGGCCCAGCGGCGGCACGGTGCGCGTATTCGGCGCTACGCCGGTGCGCAACCCCGACATCTTCCGGCACGTGGCGCTGGTGCCCGAGCGCGAGGCATTGCCGGGCATGTTGAGTGCGCGCGCGTTCGTGGAAGCGCGCGCGACGTTGCTGGGGCTCGCCAACGTGCGTGCGGCCGCACAGGCCGCGCTCGAGATGGTGGAGATGGACACGGTGGCCGATCGTACCGTGGCGGGTTTTTCCAAGGGGATGCGCCAGCGCACCAAGCTGGCCGCGGCCTTGGTGCAGCAGCCGCGGCTCGTGTTGCTCGACGAGCCGTTCAACGGGCTCGATCCGCGTCAGCGGTTGCACATGATGCAGCTGCTCGAGGCACGCGCGAAGGAAGGCACCGCCGTACTGCTGTCGAGCCACATCCTCGAGGAAATCGAGGGGGTGGCGTCACGCATTCTGGTGATGCTCGCCGGACGGCTCGCCGCCAGCGGCGACCATCGAACGCTGCGGCGCATGATGACCGACCGGCCGCATACGGTGCGCATTCGCGCGAGCGATGCGCGCGCCTTGGCGTCGCAACTCGTGGTGCAGCCGGCCGTGATGGGCGTGGAATTGGATGGCACCGATGCGCTCAATGTGCGCACAACGGACTATACGGCCTTTTCGCGCCTGCTCGTGCAGGCGGCGAAGCACGCGTCGGTGACGCTGTACGACGTATTGCCCACCGACGAATCGCTCGAACATGTGTTCGCGTATCTGGTGCAGCGCTGATGCCGACCCACACGACTGTTTCTGCGGCGCCGGAGTACGGGCGCGTGTCGTACCTGCGGACCGCACTGGTGCTGATGCGGCTCGCGTGGGCCCGTACCGGTTCGCCGTTGCTCATCGCGGGGGTACTGGCGGTGCTCGCCCTGCCGGTGCTCTTCTCGCTCGTCTTCGCCAGCCGCGGCGCGTTGTCGGGCGATCCGGTGGATTTCCTGCTCGCGCGTTTCGACACCATCGTGTCGGGGCTCGCCACGCCGCTCATCGCGCTGCTGTTGGGGACGAGCGCGTTCAGTGCCGAGACGGACGATGGCACGCTGCTGTACATCGTGACCACCACCACACCGCGCTGGTGGATCGTGCTCTCGCGCCTGCTCTTCGCGTCGGTGCTTACCGGAGTGCTGGCCGCGGGGTCGGTGTTCGCGTCGGGGTTCGTGGCGGTAGGGTCGAGCGATCCGGAGGGGATCGTGAGCGCATACAGCGTGGCCGTGTTCTACGGCGGTGTGACGTACGCGGCGCTCTTCACGTTGCTGGCGCTGCTCACGCGACGCTCGCTGGTGGTGGGGCTCATCTACGTGCTCTTCTGGGAGGGTGCGCTGAGTGACACGTTCCAGGCGATTCAATACCTGAGCGTGCGCAAGTGGATGACGGCGGTGGCCGAGTCGCTCATGCAGGGTGGCGGCGACGGCGCGGGGCCGAGCGCGACGTACGCGCTCGTGGCGGCTGCGGTGGTGGTGGCGATTACGGTGTATCTCGGCGGGCGCCGGTTGCATGAGCCGCGGATGGGGCGGATCGGGAGCTGAGGTTGCGCGTGGCGGAGAGCGGTCAGCCGCCGTGGCAGGTGCGTGCGACTGACGGTGATTCCCGTTCAGGGTCGCGGGTCATGGGTTGAGGGTGGTGGGTTGGTGTCACACCCACCCACGACCCTGCACGCACGACTCTCGACGCTGTACGGGAGTCACTGCCAGTGTCGAGCGTGATTCCCGTCGCAGTCGAGCGCTCAGCTCTGCTTCCGGAGCGCCGCCTGCAACTCCAGCTCGGGAATCGCCTTCCGCAGCACGGCATCCACCGTCGCGAGGCGCGCTCCCGGATCCCGCTCGGCGAGCAGCTTGTAGCGCGTGTCGAGATCGACGTCGAGCATCGACGCGATCGTCCAGGCGAGTTGTGCCGGATCGTCGGGGAGCGTGGGCGTGGCCCCCTTCTCGCCGTTGATCGCCTGCACGGCCTTCACCACCTGCTTGAAGTGCAGCACCACGTCGTCGCTGGCCACTGCGAGCGCCACGGCGCTGGTGCCGGACAGGTCGGGCACCTCCACCACCGAGGCGACGTGATACAACGCGTCGCTCTCCACAAACGTCTCGAGCGCGAATCGCTCGCGCCCCCGCACGATGATGTTCGCGCGGCCGTCGGGCATCATCTCCACGTCCGTCACTTCGGCCACGCATCCCATGCGGCCGCGCGGCAAGTCGCGCTCGCTCACACCGGGCATGCCGGTGAGAATGCCGAAGCGCGAGTCGCCCGCGCGTACGTCTTGCAGCATCTGCCGGTAGCGCGGCTCGAACAGATGCAGCGGGAGCGCCGTGCCCGGGTAGAGCACGACACCCAGCGGGAAGATGGGGAGCGGCATCACTGGCCGTCTCAGCCGTTGGGGCAGTTGCGGCGGATGCCCTGCAGCAGTTCGAGCAGCAGATGACGATCGGGTTCGGACAACCCGTCGAACGCGCTCGACTCCGCCTCGGCCACGCTGGGGCCGGCCTGGGCGATGAGTTCGCGCCCCTGGTCGGTAACGACCGCATGCACGACGCGGCGGTCCTTGGCATCACGGGATCGAGACACGAACCCGGCAAGGTCGAGCCTGTCGAGCATTCGGGTGACATCCGGACCGGGAGCGGCCAAGTGCCGTCCCAATTCGCTGCACCCCGCGCCCGAGGCGGCGAGGCGCTCGACGACGAGCAGCAACTCGAACTGCGCGGCGGTGACCCCGAACGGCTCCAAGACGCGGGTCAGTGACCGCTCCACGTGCGCCGCCGCCGCGCGGAGCGCGAACACGGTGGTGCTGAGGCACACCCGTGTGTCGGGGGAGGCGGGCGAATTCATCTTAGTGCTTTAGTTAACGGCTAAACGAACGTTGTCAAGCGATGCAACAGGGAGAAATCGCGGGAGCTCCGCTACCCTCGGCAGGCCGCGTGAAATACATTCCCGATGCTCCTGAGCCGGTCGGCGATACGTTGGTCGTACGCACCCGGCCGGAGACAACCGGCGCCGTCGCCAAGTGGTAAGGCACTAGACTGCAAATCTGGCATTCGTCGGTTCGATTCCGACCGGCGCCTCTTCGCAACCCGCCGTCCCCGCTATCCGGGGCGGCGGGTTTTGTGCGTTCCGGACAGGGCGCGCCGCCGCGCCGCTGTCGGCGTGGACGTTTCGCCCGCCGCCGCGGCGGCGGTGTACCGCACGGTGTCACCCGGCGGACGGCGTGCCGACGTCCCGCGCGCTACGACGCGCCTGCAAGGAGAGCCAGAGGGCACCGATGATGCCCGTGACGACCGACCCGCCCAGCACTCCGATCTTGGCGGCGTCGAGCTGGATGCTCTCGCCGAAGGCGAGGCCGGCGATGAAGAGCGCCATGGTGAACCCGATACCGCCCAGCACCGCGACGCCGAACAGGCCGCTCAAGTTGCTGTCTGCCGGCAGCTCCGCCAACCGCACCTTCACGGCGAGCCACGCGGCGCCGAAGATGCCGAGCGGCTTGCCTACAATGAGCCCGAGCGCGGTGGCCGTCACGGCGGGTTGGGTGGCGAAGGTGGCTACGTCCGCCGGCAGGGTGACCCCGGCATTTGCCAGCGCGAAGATCGGCACGATGCCGAAGTTCACGGGCTTGGTGAGCGCCTGCTCCAGCTTGTGCTGCACGCAATCGTGGCCTCGCGACGGAATCGTGATGGCGAGCAGCACGCCGGCGATGCTCGCGTGCACGCCGGACTGGTACACGGCCACCCACAGCACGAGCCCGCCCGCGACATACGGCCACACCGATTGGACGCCGCGCCGGTTGAGCCAGAGCAGCGCCGACATGATGGCCACGATCGCCGCGAGGGCGAGCGTCACCACGCTCGGGGTATAGAAGACGGCGATGACGAGCACCGCGCCGATGTCGTCGGCGATGGCGAGGGCGGCGAGGAAGATGCGCAGCGCGGACGGCACGCGATCGCCGAGCAGCGCCACGATGCCGAGGGCGAAGGCGATGTCGGTGGCCATGGGGATGCCCCAGCCGCGTGTCGCGGGGGTGCCGGCGGCGGCGAGCGCATAGATGGCCGCCGGCAGCAGCATGCCGCCAATGGCGCCGACAACGGGCAGCGCCGCCTTTCTGACCGACGAGAGCGCGCCGTCCTGGATTTCGTGCTTGATCTCGAGGCCGACGAGCAGGAAGAACACCGTCATCAGGCCGTCGTTGATGACGTGCATCGCCGACCATCCGAACAGCGGCGCGTGCAGGAGTTCGTGGTAGCTCTGCTGCGCCGACGAGTTGGCCCACATCAGCGCGGCGAGTGCGCAGACGAGCAGCAGCAGCCCGCTGAACGCCTGGCTTGGCGGGGGCGCCTTCTCGGAGACGTAACCCTCTTCCTCATGAATCGCGGCGGCTTCACCCATGCCCGAAAGCTAGCGACGCCTGCCGGTGGCGCCCACTTTCTGGCGAGAGGGCTGGGCGTATCTTGCGAGGGTACCGCCCGCCCGTCGCCGGCCGGCATTGTGCCACCGCGACGGGCTGCTGCTCGAACCACAGAATCCCGCCACTCCGCCGTGATGCGCGCCCGGTTGTTTTCCGTTGTGCCGCCGTTTCCGATGACGCTCTCACTGTCGTTGTCGCTGTCGCTGTCGCTGCTGGCCATGGGGGCGTTCTCCACCGCGGGTGGTCAGTCGACGGCCGATGCGAAGCCGACCCGGGCGGTCGCCGGTACCTGGCGCGACCCGGCGGCCGACTCGCTCGTGCAGCGCGCCATCGCGCGCCGCGGGCTGCAGCTCGCCGACAGCACGCTCCTCAGCTACCGTGCCGATGCGCACGGGTTTCTTGCGTTCCTCGCGCAGCTCGGTGAGGGCGTGGTGATTCCACCGCGCGTGGTGCAGAGCGAAGAGCTGGCGCTGCAGATCGCCTGGTGGCAGCCGGGGCGCAGTGCGCAGCGGCTGGTTGGGCGCCGTGACACCACGCTGCTTCCCGCCGATGTGGGATACTATCGCGATCGCTACGGCGTGGTGTTGGACAATCTTCCCGATCGCATCCGCCTCGGTGACGGGCAGGATGTGCGCGATGTGTCGCACCCGCTCGGCGCCAACGCCCCCCAGCTGTACGAGTACACGATGGGGCGTCCGGTGCGGATTGGACTGCCCGGACGCGACATCCTCGTGGACGAAGTGAAGTTCCGGCCGCGCAACGGCGCACTCCCCGGGGCGATCGGCTCGGTGTATCTCGACCGCGAGACCGCCGCCGTGGTACGGCTCTCCATGACGTTCACGCGGGCGGCGATTCTCGACAAGCGTATCGAAACGCTGGTCGTCACGCTCGAGAATGGTCTGGTGCGCGAGCGCTACTGGCTGCCGCGCCGTCAGGAAGTGGAGGTGTCACGCGGCAGCACATGGTTCGACATCCCCGCCCGCGGTATCGTGCGCGGTCGCTGGGAGATCTCGAACTACGACGTGAACGAGCGGATCCCACCGGAAACGCAGTTGCTGCCGCGCTGGAGTTCGGCGCCGCGAGATTCGTTGCGCGCCCACCCGTTCGCGGGGCGGGTGGTGGATGCGCTGCCGCCGGAGATTCAGGTGGCGAGCAGTGAGGAGGTGGTGCGGGCCCGCGTGCAGGCGGAGAGTGCGGTGCGGGCCGCGATGCTGGCGCGTCCGGCCACGGCCTCGGTCACGGGGCGTGGAATCAGCGACCTCGTGCGCATCACGCGCGCCGAGGGGGTGGCGCTGGGCGTGGGTGGCGCCCACAAGAACCCGGCGGGCTTCATGGTGGTGGGCCGCGCGCGTTTCGGCTTCGGGGACGAGCAGCTCAAGGGGCATGTGGCGCTCGGTCGGTCGCCCGCGTTCGGTCGGTTGCCCACGCTGCAGCTGTTCGCCGAACGTGAGTATCGCGATCTGGGCTTCGCGGAGCGGGCCGGCGTGACCAACTCGCTGGCGGCGGGCCTCTTCTCCAGCGACTACACCACGCAGGTGGACACGCGGGCCGCCGGCGTGTCGTGGAAGCCGTCGCCCACGAGCGCGTACAGCTGGCGTTTCGCCGCGGAGCGCGACGAACCGTTGCGCGTGTACGGGGCGGGCCTCACCGGCGCGTATGCCCCCGCTCTGAACGCGTGGGCCTTACGCGGCGCGCGGGCAGAGGTCACCGCAGCCGGCGGGACCGTGCCGCCGGAGCCCATGGCCGTTCGGCATCAGTGGCAATTCGCGGCGAGCGTCGGGACGTACCGCGGGAACGTGGCCCCCGGGCTCGACCCACTCATCGACCCGTCGGCGATCCGTTCGACCGATGATCCTGCCTTCGGCGCGCGTCCGACCATTCCTGTGCGCCCGCTGGTGGCCCGCGCGCAGGCGCAGTGGCAGATGACGAAGCCGATTGGCGGCGATCGCGCCTGGGTTGTGCGCACGTCCGGCGGCGTGGCCAGCGGGCGCGATCTGCCACCGCAGTGGCTGGTTTTCGCCGGTGGCCCATGGAGCGCACCGGGATACGACTGGCACGCGTTCGGGTCACGGGCGCTGCTGTCGCAGCGCCTCGAATTCCGCACGCCGGTACCGGCGCCGTCGATTCCGCTGCGACGTTTCGGGAAGTCACCGCCGCGCGCGACGCTGGCGCCGTTCGTTCAGGCGCTGGCGGTCGCGTCGGGGACGCGCGAACGGCCGCTGGTGTCCGGGGTGTATCCGTCGGCCGGCGTGAGTGTGTTGTTCTTCTACGATCTGCTGCGGGCCGATGTCGCGCGTGGGCTGCGTGACGGCCACTGGCGCTTCTCCATCGACATCGACCGTTCGTTCTGGGGGATTCTCTGAGCGCCACCACACCGACCGCACCACGCCACGCCAAGCAGTACGACAAGGCGTACTTCGACAAGTGGTACCGGCACCCACAGCACCGCGTGAAGTCGCCGGCGGAGCTCGCGCGACAGGCGGCCTTCGTGTTGCGTACGGCGGAGTTCGTGCTCGGCCGGCCGGTCCGCTCGGTGCTCGATGTCGGGTGTGGCGAAGGGCAGTGGCGGGCGGCCCTGCGGGCCCACCGCCCCACGGTGCACTACGACGGAGTGGACCCCAGCGCGTACGCCGTCGCGCGCTACGGGCGCACGCGCCGCCTGACACTGGGCGGCATCGAGGATCTCGACGGCCTGCCGTTGCGCCCCACCTATGATCTCGTCGTGAGTTGCGGCATGCTCAACTACCTCGCGCCCGCCGTGCTGCGGCGCGGGCTGCGTCAGGTGGCGCGCCGGACCGGCGGTGTGGCGTATCTCGAGCTGTTCACCAGCGACGATGCGTTCGAGGGCGACACCAACTGGCCTGCCCCCCGCACCGCGCGGTGGTATCGCGGGGCGATGGCGCGGGCCGGACTGTGCGCGATCGGCATGCAGTTGTACGTGACCGATGCCGCCCGGGAGCGCGTGTCGGCGCTCGAACGCGGGTGGTGAAGGGGGGTTGGTCAAGTGCCGTTCCCCCAAGCACCGGTACCAGACCCGCCTGAGAGATGCACAACGGCGCTTGAGCGCGTACGTTCTGCCACGACACCCGGGAGCGATGCCTGTCCATCGAGGGTCCATCCCCGGCCTGCCCCCTCCACCGCCGTGCATGTCCGTCGCTCAGCACCAGCTCGACGCGTTCCTCGAGAAATTCAGTCCTGACATGGCGGCGCAGGCGCGCGCGGTGCTCGATCGTGTGCGGGAGTTCGTGCCTGGTGCGACCGAGCTGGTCTACGACGACGACCATGCCTTGGTGATCGGCTTCGGGCCCACCACCAGGACCGGAGACACCGTGCTGTCGGTGGCCGTGTATCCCAAGTGGGTCACGGTGTTCTTCATGCACGGCGCGGCCCTGACCGATCCGTTCCAGCTGCTGCACGGCACTGGCAGCGAGGTCCGCGGTGTGCGCATCCTCGATCTCGCGCAGTTCGACGACGAACGCCTGCAGATGCTCATCGAGACGGCCGTGGCGATGGCGCCCAAGTCCATCGACGGCACGGCGGAGCGCACGCTGTTCATCAAGTCGGTATCGGAGAAGCAGCGGTCGCGGCGCTGAGCACCGGCAGCAGCGGCAATTGTCGGAGCGCCGTGTAAACTTGGGCGCATGGATACCACGTTGGTTCTTCTCTCCGTTGCCGCCGGCGCCGCCGTGGGAGCGCTGCTGGCGTGGCTCGTGTCGCGGCGTATTGCGCAAGCCGACCTCGCCCGGGCGCTCAGCGAGGCCGAGAGCCGCGCCCGCGCCGCGGAGACGTCATGGCGCGAGCAGTTGGCCCGTCACGAGGCGGAAGCGCAGCTGACGGCGCGGCACGGCAACGTAAGTGAGTTGCTCGCGCCCATCCGCGACACGCTCGTGCGCTACGACGAAGCATTGGCGCAGCTCGGGCGGGCGCAGGCCCATGTGGCCGGCCGGATCGGGGAACGGCTCGAGGCGGTGGTGCTGTCGGGCGAGCAGCTGCGTCGCGAAACCCAGCAGCTGTCGCAAGCGCTGCGGGCCCCTGCGGTGCGTGGGCAGTGGGGGGAAATGCAGCTGCGCCGCGTCTGCGAGCTGGCGGGAATGCTCGCCTACTGTGATTTCGACATGCAGGTCACCGTGCGCCACGACGACGGCGCGCTGCGTCCCGATCTCGTGGTGCGGCTCCCCGGCAGCCGCCGTCTGGTGGTGGATGCCAAGGCGCCGCTGAGCGCCTATCTCGAAGCCACCGCGGCGACCGATGAGCGCACGCGCCGTGCGCGCCTCGCCGATCATGCCGCGCAGGTGAAGACACACGTGCAGAAGCTCGCCGCGAAGCGCTACTGGGCGCAGTTCGAGGACGCGCCCGACTTCGTGGTGCTCTTTCTACCGGGCGAAGCCTTCTTCGCCGCGGCGCTCGAGGCCGATCCCACGCTGCTCGAAAGTGCGCTGGGCGATCGCGTGTTGCTCGCCACGCCCACCACCCTCATCGCCTTGCTCAAGGCGGCCGCCTACGGCTGGCGCGAGGAACGGGTGGCCGCGGACGCGCAGCAGGTGGCGATGCTCGGGCGTGAACTTCACGAGCGGTTGGCGGTGTTCGACGAACAGCTCGTGGAGCTCGGCCGCGGGCTGCTGCGCGCGGTCACGTCGTACAACCGGGCGGTGGGCAGTCTCGAGTCACGCGTGCTGGTGACAGCGCGGAAGCTGGGGGAGCACAGCGGGGCGACCACGCCGCTCGCGGAATTGCCGCAGCTCGACGCCGAGGTGCGCGGTGCGATCACACTGGGCGTCGAGCCCACGGCCACCTAGCTACAGCGACCCCAGCAGGTCGTCGATCGCCTTGCGGTCGGCGTCTTCGAGCGACTCGGCGCCGTGAATGATGCGCTGCAGGATGTCCACGGCTTCGGCGGCGAGATCATCGGGGTGCCGACGATCCTTGGCGAAACGCACGATGTGACCGAGCAGGATCGTCTCGAAGGGCGCTTCGTCGTCGTCACCCTCCTCGTCGTCATCCTCGTCGTCAT
>DCZC01000035.1:459-3427 GCA_002331565.1 Gemmatimonas sp. UBA2094 | reverse complement strand
TCATCCTCGTCGTCATCCTCGTCCTCGTCCTCGTTCCCGAGCGTGGATTCGTAGCTGGGGACGCTTTCCTTCCACGGCTCGGCGTCGTGCACGTCGGATTCCAGCAACGAACGCGGCACCAGCGCGAACAACCGGCACTGCAGCCCCGGCGCCTCCTCGTAGGCGAAGAGGCCAAGCGGCACGGGTTCATCGAACAGCCGAAGGTCCATGAGTCGCGCGATGGCTTCGGCGGGCATGGCGCTGCGGGCGACCATGCGCCCGTCGATGTACGCGGCCAGCGCCGACGAATCGGGGGCACGCGGATCGTCGAGCTGGGTGATGCTGACCGTCACCGGCTCACGCGTCGTGACGAAGACCGCGGGGCGGGTTTCGCCATCGTCGGGCGTGGATTCGTCGTCGGTGGGGTCGAATTCGTCGGCGGACATCAGCAGAATCTCGGACGCGGAAGAACGGGCGGCACTGGCAGGTTAGACACGTGAGCGGCGCCCCGGTAGGGGAGTGGGCGTGGCCCTGTGGGGTCAGGTGGTGGAGACGACCTCGTTGACATCCGTTTCCTCGAACACGGTGCCCAGCCATCGCAGCACCGGCCAGAGCTCCAGTGCGATGATGACGCTGGCGAGCATGGTCGCGGCCAGTACCGACCACCCGCCCCAATCGTTGGCCAGCCACAAGACGAGCGCCCCGGCGCCGACCGGGAAGACCAGCGCGACGGCCGCCACGAGCGTCGTGGCCCCGGTGGTGAGCAGGTTCTGCCCCATGGTTTCGAAACCACGCGGCTCGGTGCCCAGTCGTACCCACGCGGGAAAGAGCAGGGCCGTGCCGTTCTGAATGGTGAACATCAGCGCGTTGAACGCCGGCACGCCGACCACGATGGACACGAAGATGGGCACGGTGGCGCCGCTGTCGATGAACAGTTGCGGGTCCTGCAGGAACATGACCAGCGGCACGGTGAGCAACGACCAGATCGTGATGGCGTGCAGGATGGTGACGGCGGCGATCTCGGCCGCCACGATGCGCCATCCCTCGAGCGGATAGGTCTTGAGGATCGCGAGTCGCGGCAGGTCGAGTCGCAGGTCGAAGCGCATCCACAGGGGGCCGATGAAGAGCAGCATCGCGCCCCATCCCACGGCCACGCCCATGAAGGCGTCGGCGGCGCGTTCCGACGCGGAGCGGCTGATGACGGCGAGTACGGAAAGCCCCACCACGAACGAGACGAGTTGCGCCTTCCACGAGCCGCCGCGCACCGCCGCCGCCACGTTCTTCCACGCGATCGCCACCTCGGGCCGGCCGGTGAGCGCGAGGGTCGGCACCGCCGTGAGCTTGCCCTTGCTGGACCGTGCCCGTCCCATCTGCGACGCGCGAAAGCGCTGCAACACCTGGGCGCGATGCTGCGTGGCCTCGATGGCGGCTTCCTCGAAGGACGCGTCCAGCCGCACGAGCCAGAGGTAATGGCCGAGGACCACGAGCGCGGCCCACAGCACCGACCAGAGCCAAGCGGGCGTGCCGGCCGTGAGAATGGGCGTGAGCAGCAGACGCACCGGCGCGAGCGCGGCGTGGGGGACCGGCGCCTGCAACGCCGCGGTGAGCGCCTTCGCCAGCGGCATGAGCCCGCCCGCGCTCGCCGTGCGCAACGCCGGAAGTTCGGAGAGCACGCCGTACAGCACCGCCCCGATGAGCGTGCAGAACACGAGGGTGGGTATCCCCATGCGACGGCGGCCGGCCGCTCCATGCTCGAGTGCGCTGGCGCGCACGATGGAGGCGCCGACGCGGTGCATGGCGAGCGTGGAGAAGAGCATCCACCAGCCGATGGCGCGCTCCCAGGTGGGGAGCCGGGTGGCGTCGCCGCGGAAGATCACGCTGAAGATGATCGTGTTCACGAAAATGGCGAACTGCATGCGCAGCAGTTTCGTGTGTACGAGCCCGCGCCGGGTGATCGGCGCGGGAAAGAGGAACTGCACTTCCGCCGGTGTGAACGCGAGCGCGCTGCGATCGGCCCCGAAGACCCACCAGCGCGCCGAAGACAGGAGCAGCAGCGTGCTGGCGAAGACCACGGTTGCGTCGGCGAGGAGCAGCTGCGTGAGCGGCGCGCCACCGGCGCGCGTGTTGCGGAAGAGCGCCCAGTAGAGGTACGTCATGCCGAGCACGACGGCCGCGATGTAGCGCGGACTGCGTACCCGGGCAGCCTGCGACCGCAGGCGGTTGACCCAGCTGTGCCGGTAGAGAAACAGCATGGCGCGCGCGGGGGCGGGATGGCGGGCGTCGACCTCGGCCGACGGCGCGACGCGGGCCAACGGCGCGGTGTCACCGGTGACGGTCACGGCGCGGTGGTGCCGGCAACGCCCGGCGTATCATCGTCGCCGGTGAGCGCCATGAACATCTCTTCGAGTGAGCGACCGGCCAGATCGGGGCGCGCTGCAACGATCTCGCCGATCGTGCCAAAGGCGACCATCTGCCCGCGACGGATGACGAGCAGGCGCGTGCACAGCTCCTCGACGAGGTGCAGCAGGTGGGAGCTGAGGATCACGGCGGTGCCCTCACGGGCGCGAGCGGCAATGGTTTCCTTCATGCGACGGATGCCCACCGGGTCGAGCCCGGTAAGCGGTTCGTCGAGCAGCAGCGCGGCAGGACGGTGGAGCAGCCCGCACGCGATGGCGAGCTTCTGCTTCATGCCACGGGAAAGCTCCGGTGGCAGCGCATCCTTCTTGGCCGTGAGTTCGAGCTCCTCGAGCAGCGCCGGAATGCGCGGGGCGGCGTCGTGCACCCCGTACAGGCGCGCGACGAAGCGCAGGTGTTCGGTGACGGTGAGGTAGTCGAACAGCTGCGGTTCGTCGGGGATGAACGCGAGGCGGGCCTTCGCCGCCACCGGGTTCTTCTGCAGGTCGAGGCCTGCCACTTCGATGCGCCCCGAGGTGGGCTGCAGGATGCCGGCGAGCGCACGCAGCGTGGTGGTCTTCCCGGCGCCATTGGG
>DCZC01000035.1:0-299 GCA_002331565.1 Gemmatimonas sp. UBA2094 | reverse complement strand
TGGTGGTCTTCCCGGCGCCATTGGGGCCGACGAGACCAAGCACATCACCGGGGGCGACGTGAAACGACAGACCGCGCACGGCCACGGTGTCGCCGTAGAGCTTCGTGTATTCGGAAACGTCAATCACGGTGGGAGACGCGGAGAGGGAGAGGCGCGGCGACGGCGTGCAGCGGCGAACGGCGGCTACTGTGGTCCCGGCACGCTGAGCGGGGCGCTGAGGGTGGCGATGAGTGTGGCACCGGCCGCCATGCAGCGTTCGGTGGTGGTGTTGCGCGCGGCGGCCACCGTACCCGCCGCGG
>DCZC01000163.1:2964-3287 GCA_002331565.1 Gemmatimonas sp. UBA2094 | reverse complement strand
CCAGCCGGCCAAACCGGCCGCGGCCAAACCGGGCGCCGCGACCCCGGCGCCGGCACTCGCGGCGCAACTCGACCGGCTCGAATGGCGCAGCGTGGGACCCGCCAACAACGCCGGACGCATCTCCGTGGTCGTCGGCGTGCCGGGAGATCCGCTCACGTATTACGTGGCCGGCGCCAACGGCGGCATCATCAAGACCACCAATGGGGGAACCACCTTCCGCCCCATCTTCGATCAGCAAAGTGCCGGGTCCATCGGCGCCATCGCCGTCGCCCCCAGTGATCCCAACGTGCTCTACGTGGGCACCGGCGAAGGCAATCCGCGCA
>DCZC01000163.1:1198-2945 GCA_002331565.1 Gemmatimonas sp. UBA2094 | reverse complement strand
TGGGCCGGCTGCGAACCCATCTCCGTGTGGAAGTCGACCGACGGCGGCGTTCGTTTCGAAGCCGTCTTTGATGACCAAGACGTCACGTCGATCGGCGCAATCGCGATCGACCCGCGCACTCCCGAGATCGTTTGGGTCGGCACCGGCGAAGGCAATCCGCGCAACAACGCGTCCGTCGGCGACGGGATGTACAAGTCGGTCGACGGCGGCGAGCACTGGACGAAGATCGGGCTCGAGAAGTCGGACAAGATCGCCCGGCTCGTCATCGATGGAAAGAATGCGGACATCGTGTACGCGTGCGTGCTGGGTCGCGAATGGGGGCCCAACGAAGACCGCGGGGTGTTCAAGACCACCGACGGCGGGGCCACGTGGCGCAAGATCCTGTACATCGACCCGCAGACGGCCTGCTCCGATATCTCCGCCGATCCGAACAACAGCAACGTTCTCTACGCCGGCATGTACACCTATCGCCGCTGGGCGTGGTATCTCGCCTCGGGCTCGGGGAACACGTCGGTGTGGAAGTCGGTGAACGGCGGTCAGTCGTGGGAGCGCCTCTCCGGCCCCGACAAGCTGAACGGCCTGCCGCGCAAGGCGATGGACCGCATCGGTGTGGCGGTCGCGCCGAGCGACCCGAACATCGTGTACGTGCTCAGCGAAACGAAGGACGAGGGCGAGTTGTGGCGCTCCGACGACGCCGGCCAGACGTGGCGCACCGTGAACCGCGATCCCAACATCAACTTCCGGCCCTTCTACTACGCCGACATCCGCGTGGACCCGAAGAATCCCAACCGGGTGTTCACGCTCTCCGGCGGCCTGTACTTCTCCGATGACGGTGGGCGCAACTTCACCACCATCGCGCGGGACGTGCACGGCGATCACCAGGCCATGTGGATCGATCCCGTCGACCCGCGCTACATCCTGAGCGGCAGCGACGGGGGCTGGCAGGTGAGCCGCGATGGCGGCAGGAACTGGGATGTGGTGAACACGTTTGCGTTCACGCAGTTCTACCATATCAACTACGACATGCAGCAGCCGTACAAGGTGTGTGGTGGGCTGCAGGACAACGGCAACTGGTGCGGGCCCAGCAACTCGCTCTCGGGGCAGGGCATCCGGCCGTCCGACTGGTACACCATTTCCGGCGGCGATGGATTCTTCGCCGTTCCGGTGCTCGACAAGCCGTGGCTGCTGTACAGCGACTCGCAGGGCGGCATGCTGAACATCACCGACACGCGCAGCGGCGTGCAGAAGATGATCTACCCGTATCCCAACCGCGTGGGCTCGGTGGGCGACGCGATGATCGGCCACAAGTACCGCTTCAATTGGAATTCGCCGATCGTGCTGTCGCCGCAGAATCCGGGCGTCGTGTACTTCGGCGGCAACGTGGTGTTCCGGTCGGTGAACTACGGACAGAGCTGGGACGTCATCTCGCCCGACCTCACGACCAACGACCCCAAGAAGCAGCAATCGAGCGGCGGCGAGATCGTCACCGACAATACGGCGGCCGAGTTCCACTCCTCGCTGCTGAGCATCGCGCCGTCGCCGCTCGATTCCAGCGTGATCTGGACGGCGTCCGACGACGGGCTCGTGCACGTCACGCGCGACGGCGGGAAGACCTGGACGAAGACGTTCACGAATGTCCCCGGACTCGCCCCCAACGCCTGGCTCGCCACCATCGAAGCGTCGCATTTCGACAAGGGCACGGCGTACGTCACCGCCGATCACCATCAGGACGACGATTACCGCCCCT
>DCZC01000163.1:880-1038 GCA_002331565.1 Gemmatimonas sp. UBA2094 | reverse complement strand
CATCAGGACGACGATTACCGCCCCTACGTGTACATGACCACCGACTTCGGGGTCACATGGAAGAGCATCCGCGGTGATCTGCCCGACAAGGCGTGGTGGACCCACGTGGTGCGCGAGGACCCGAAGAACCGCAATCTTCTGTACCTTGGCACGGAATC
>DCZC01000163.1:437-573 GCA_002331565.1 Gemmatimonas sp. UBA2094 | reverse complement strand
CACGGGCGCGGGTTGTACATCCTCGACGACCTCACGCCGCTGCAGCAGATCGCGCAGACGGCGCAGGGCACAGCCGACGCCACGCTGTTCGATCTGCGGCCGGCGATCAATTGGACCTCGTGGAACCGCGACGGCA
>DCZC01000163.1:0-200 GCA_002331565.1 Gemmatimonas sp. UBA2094 | reverse complement strand
GCGCTCATCTCGTACTGGCTGCGTCAGCAGCCGGAGGGAGAGGTGAACATCGAAGTGGCCGATGCCGCCGGCCGCGTGGTGCGCCGCTTCCGTCGCGTTCCCGACGAGGCGGGGGTGAATCGCATCAACTGGGATCTGCGCGAAGATGCGGCCCCCGGCGCCGGCGGCGGTGGACGCGGCAACCGTGGCGCCGCCGAGCC
>DCZC01000216.1:2151-8964 GCA_002331565.1 Gemmatimonas sp. UBA2094 | reverse complement strand
GTTGCCGCCACGGGCACGTCGCCGAAGGCGGGCACGCTGCCATCCCCTCCAACGCGTGGCACGGCGCCGTCGCGACCACCCTGCGACCCGGTATCGGAGACGGCGGGCCGAGCGGCGCTTGCCGCCGCCATGGCGTTCAACATGGCCCCGGCCGATTGGCACGCCGAGGCGCTACCCAGCATGACGCTCATGACAGCCACCCGCCGCACGGCCGTCCCTCGCTGCCGAACGGATTTCACCAATGACGCGCGCATCGCAGGCCTCCATGGGCCCCGTCGGCGAGGCCGGTAAGGTGTTTGCACTTCGCGCCCAAAATAGAACACCGAAAACGCTCCGCGGGAACGCTCTGCCCATTCCCGTCGTATTGTCGGCGATGCCTCATTCCTTGCCCGTGCTGCTCCAGATCGCCGACGTCGCGTCGCAACTCTCCGGGAATCCCGCCGCAGCCCTCCCGCTGCTCTTCGGGGCCGGGGTGCTGACGAGCCTCACGCCGTGCGTCTATCCGATGATCCCGATCACGGCGGCGATCGTTGGTGGACAGTCATCATCAGAGCAGTCGGGCGCCACCACAGCGTCAAAGTGGCGTCCGGCGTGGCTTTCCCTGCTGTACGTGGTGGGGCTGGCCAGCGTGTACGCGGGGCTGGGTCTCCTCGCCGGGCTCACCGGCACCATGTTCGGCACCGTCTCGGCCAACCCGTGGGCCTACTTCACCATGGCCAACCTGCTCATGATTGCCGGGTTGTCCATGCTCGACGTGCTCCCGGTACGGGTCCCGGCCGCCATCATGCAGCGCGCCGCCAATGCCGGCACCGGAGGCCGGGCCGCCGGCGCGCTCATCATGGGCGCCGCGTCGGGGCTCGTCGCCGCCCCCTGCTCCGCCCCGGTCATGGCCGCCGTGCTTACATGGGTGTCCACCACGAAGTCGGCGCTGCTGGGCTTCACCTACCTCTTCACCTTCTCGCTGGGCATGTGCACCCTTCTGGTGCTCGTCGGCATTTCGGCGGGCACACTGTCGCGATTGCCACGCGCTGGCGCGTGGATGCTCACGGTAAAGAAGGGCTTCGCGTTGGTCATGATCGCGATGGCCGAGTACTACCTGGTGAAGATGGGACAGGTCTACTTCTAATCTCCCGATCCATGACTGCTCTGTTCCGCGCCGTGCGCCGCGCCGTTGCCATGGCCGCCATCGCCGCCGTCCCCGCGGCGGCCCAGGACGCTGGTATTCCCATCGGCGAACAGGCCCCCGGGGGCCCGCTGGAAACGCTCGCCGGCCAGACCGTCGACCTTGCGAGCTACCTCGGCAAGCAGCAGCCCACCGTCATCGAGTTCTGGGCCACCTGGTGCCCGAGCTGCAAGCAGCTCGACCCCGCCATGCGCGCCGCGCACGCCAAGTACGGCGCGTCGGTGCGGTTCGTCACGGTGGCCGTCTCGGTGAACCAGTCGCTGGAGCGGGTGAAGGCCTGGCAGGCGGCCAACAAACTCCCCGGCGCGTTGCTCTACGACCGCAAGGGCACCGTGAGCGGTGCCTACGACGTGCCTGCCACCAGCTACGTGGTGGTCGCCGACAAGAGCGGCAAGGTGGTCTACACCGGTGTGGGCGGTACGCAGAACCTCGACGCCGCCATAAAGAAGGCGATGTAACGGCGGGGCGATACCACAGCGCCACGCCTTCGCCGCCCGCCGTTCTGTAACGTGTTACATTTCGGTTGTTACATGCTCAGTCCGAACCCTGCCAACCTCGACCGCACGGCGGGTGCATGCCGCCTCCTCCCGCCGAGTTCTGCGTGAGCACTCGTCCAACGCCGACGCCGACCATCCGCGACGTCGCCAAAGCCGCCGGCGTTTCCATCGCCACCGTGAGCCGGGTGCTCAACGATGCGGCGCGCGTTACCGAAGACACACGCGACCGGGTGCGGCAGGTGGTCGACCGGATGGGCTACGCGCCGCACGGCGGCACGCGCGCGGTGGCGGTGCGGCGCACCCGCACGTTGGGCGTGCTGCTGCCGGAGCTCTACGGTGAATTCTTTTCCGAGTTCATCCGCGGCATCGACGAGACGGCCAAGAAGCACGGCTTCCTCACGCTCGTCACGGGCGCGCGCCGGGAACCGCAGGAAATCTCCGCAGCGGTGAGCAACATGCGCGGCCGGGTAGACGGCTTTCTCGCCGTCTCGCCGTCGGTCGCCGCCCGCGCCACGCTGGCCGAGGTCGCCGAACGCTACCCCACGGTGCTGGTGGGCGCGGGCAGCGACGTGGGCGCGTTCGCGGCGCTGTCGGTGAACAACTTTGAGGGGGCGGCGCAGATGATGAAGCATCTGCTCTCGCTCGGGCATCGCCGCATCGTGTTCCTGCGCGGCCCGGCCGGCCAGGTGGACGCCGGCGAGCGCCTGCACGCGGTGCGCGAAGTGGCCAACTGGTACGACGACTGCGAGCTCACCGAGCTGGCCGGCGAGTTCCGCATGGACACGGCGTACGACGTGGTGACGCAGCTGCTGCAGTCGGGCGTTCGGCCCCACGCCATCTTCGCGGCCAACGACACGATGGCGATCGGCGCCATCTCGGCCGTGCGCGACGCCGACCTGCGCGTTCCCGACGACATTGCCGTGACCGGCTTCGACGATACGCCGATGACGGCGTACCTCTCGCCGCCGCTCACCACGGTGCGCATGCCGATCCATGCCCTCGGCGAGCGCGCGGCGCTGCGTCTCATCGAAACACTGCGCGGCGGCGGGACGGTGGTGCCGGCGAACCACGAGATTTTGCCGGCGCAGCTGGTGATCCGCTCGAGCTGCGGCGCGGCGCGGAAGATGATGGAGGCGGCGGGGTCGTAGACGTCTCCCGTCTCCCGGCCTCAGGCCGTCATTTCATTGCGCGCGCGCGCGTCTGCTCCACGAGCAGCTGCTCGACGCGACCCGAGCCGGCGCACACGAGCCGGTCGTTCGACGTGCCATTCACCACGTCGCGCGCGGTAGCCTGAAAGAGCACGGCCAGTGCAGTCCCACCGGTCGCGTCGCCCTTCGTGGTCACGATGATCGACATGAAGATGCGATAGGTGGCGGCGTTGGGGCCGGTGATCCCGCCTCCGCAAGAAACCAGGTCGGTCATGGGGCGGCCCATGAACTGGCGCGACCGGAAAAAATCGGGATTGCCGATCTGCCCGTTCGCCGCGTTGTCCACCGTCACGGGAATGCCGTAGTCGGTGAACGCCTGGCGCACCGCGGCCCGCACGACCGACACCGGCCGGGCGATGACTCCCGTTACCGATCGTGGCGCGTCGGCGTACATGGTGGGCGCTTCCGGCCCCTGATAAATGGGCGCCGGATGCCGCGCGGCGTCTTCGACCACCGTGGCCGTACTCGCGCAGCCCTGCAAAAGCAGGGACACGAGCACGCTGGCCGCGAGGTGGCGCGGCCACCCAGTGCGCTGGAAGGTCATGCACCAAGAGTGCATCGGTGCCGGTCAAAGTGCGAGCATCCGCCTCTGGCGCAGCACCTCGTACACGGCAATACCGACGGTCGTGGAGAGATTGAGCGAGCGGATGTGCGCCGAGTGCATGGGCATGGTTACGAAGCGCTCGGCGTAGCGCTCGTGCAGCTGCGGTGGCAGGCCGGCCGTTTCGCGGCCGAACACCAGCACGGCCCCCGACGCGTCGCCCATGGGTGCGTCCCAGTACGCCTGCCGCCCCTTCGTGGAGAAGAACCACGGCGCGCCGAGCGACGGGAGCACCTCCTCGAATGCCTCCCAGTGCTGCCACACGCGGAGATCCACCTGCTCCCAGTAGTCGAGCCCGGCCCGCTGCACTTCGCGTGCCCCGAGCGAAAATCCGATCGGCTCGATGAGGTGCAGCGTGGCGCCGGCCGCGAGGCAGGTGCGCCCCGCGTTGCCGGTGTTCCAATGGATTTCGGGGTGCACGAGCACCACGTGCAGCGATGACGCGGTTGGCATGCGGGAATGGTACATTGCGCGCATGCACAGCGGCCACAGCTTACTGCCCCACACCCTCGTGTTTTTCGATGGCGTGTGCGGGCTGTGCAACGGCTTCGTGGATTTTCTCGTGCGTCACGACCGTGCGCGCCGATTGCGCTACGCGCCGCTGCAAGGGGCCACCGCCGCGCACTTCGAGCGGCTGCCCCGTCATCTCGATTCGGTGGTGGTGGTGCAGGGCCACCGGGTGCTGGTGAAGTCCGATGCGGCGCTCACCGCCCTGGCCCGACTGGGCGGCGTGTGGCGACTGTCCGCCGCGGCGCGCGTGATTCCGCGCTTCGTCCGCGACGCGGTGTACGACCTCATCGCCCGTCACCGCTACGGCTGGTTCGGACAGCGCGGGGCCTGCCGGGTACCGGCGCCGCACGAGGCACGCTGGTTCCTCCCCTGAGCCCGCAGCGCTCCGTTACGGACGGTCGAGAATGGGGAGGTACGCTCGCCACGGGCCCACTGCCTCGCGGTACTGCTTCGCCATCACGCGCGCGATCTGCGCGAGATGGCTGAGGTCGTGCACGGCCCACGTGGCGAGCAGTTGCCGCAGCGTCACGGCGCCGAAGGCCGGGTGTTCGCCCTCGAGCGCGAGCTGTTCGTCGGTAAGGCACCACGACTGCAGCTCGCGCACGTTGGCGGTACGGAGCGTCTCGAACTCGTCGAGCAGCTGACTCAGTGTCTTCCCCGCACTTTCGTGCAGCTGCGCGAATCGGTCGTAGGGGGCGAAGCGCCGGTCGTCGCCCTGCGCAAGGATGAGGCGCGCCCGCGGTATCCAGTCGGTGCGTTCCCCATGCACCAGATGGCCCACGTTGTCGAAGGCACTGAAGCTGTCGGGGCCTTCGTTTGGTGCGGTCCACTCGACGGACAAACCGCCAAGCAGCGCACGCAGCGTGGCCGGCGTGCGCTCGAGTATCGGGATGATGTGTGCGATGGTGGCAATCATGCGGCGGGCGCGCTGCGGTGATGCTCGAGCAGGTGCGCGGCTTCGGCTTCGAGCCCTGACACCAGCGCGGCGATGTGCGACTCGCCGGTGCGCGCGTTCATCACGGTCACGCGCAGCACGCGCCGGCCGTCGAGCGTGGTGGCGGTGATCCAGCCGCGGCCGCTGCGGTTGTAGCGTTCACGCAGCGCGTTGGTGAGGGCATCGCGCTCGTGCATCGCCACGTCGGGCGGATTCCACGCGAAGCACAGGATGTTGCTTTCCGGCTCGTGCAGTGCCGCGAACTCGGCGTGTCCCTGCAGCGCCGTGTGCAGCCGTTGCGCCATGCGGCACAACCGGTCGTAGAGGGCCGCCAGCGCATCCGCGCCATAGCGCTCGAAGGCTACCCACAGCTTGAGCACGTCAGCGCGCCGCGAACACTGGAAGCTGCGCGGCCCCATGTCCCACGCGCGGGCGTCCTCGTTGGGGGTGAAGAGATACGGCGCCTTCTGCGTGAAAGCGGCTTCGAGATCGTGCTTGTCGCGCACCAGCAGCAGCCCGGCCGCGAGCGGCAGCAGCAACGTCTTGTGCGGATCCCACGCCACCGAGCGCGCGCGCGCGAGCCCACGCACACGGTGCGCGTGCGCCGGCGACAGCAGCGCCGCCCCGCCATGCGCTGCATCCACGTGCAGCCACAGCGGCTGGCCGGGCGCTCCGAACTCCGCGCAGGCGTCGGCCACCGCCTCGAGGTCGTCGAAGCTCCCGGTGGCCGTACACCCGGCGGTCGCAACGACCGCCATGACCTTCGTGCCGTGCTGCTTCAGCGCGGCGAGCTGGTCGCGCAGCGCCGGTATACTGAGCCGGTGATCGTGACTCGGCACGATCACGACCCGGTGCATGCCGAGCCCCATTTCGCCGGCCGCACGCGACACGGCATAGTGCGCGTGCTCCCCGCACACGAGCACCGGGGGATTCGGCCCCACGCCGTTGGTCCACACGTCAGGGATGGCGCGACTGCGGGCGGCCAGCAGAGCGGTGAACGTGGCTTCGGTGCCGCCGCTGGTCATCGTGCCACCAGCCCGCGCATCCCATCCCACCAGATCCGTCATCCACGCCACCACCTGATGCTCCAGCGGGGTGAACGACGGCGACATCTCGCGTACGGCCATGCTCTGATTGAGCGCGCTGATGAGCGCGTCGGTCCACACGGCGGCGGGGAGCGGCGCCGACACCTGATGCCCGATGTACATCGGGTGCGCCAACCGGTTCACATCGTCGAGCAGCAGCGACGACAACCGACGCGCCACATCGCTCAGCGGCCGCGACCGGCGCGGCATCGATTCACTCAGACGGTCGGCGATGACCTCGGCGCTGTGCCACGAGGACACGGGTCCCTCACCCAACCTCGTCTGCGTGAGGTACTCGGCGGCGAGGGCGAGAATCGGCTGAGCCGCCTCGAGCGTGGTATCCGCTTCGAGGAGCGCCAGGGCGTCGAGGGCGAGATCGTCGGTCATCCTGAAAGCTGGCGGGGCGGTCACGCCCTTGTCACGGGGGGGGACCACGCAGGGACGCGCGGGACTACGCGCGGAGGACCACGCGTTGGGAGCTACGCGCTGGGAAAAACGCGTTGGGACCGACACGTTGGGACCCACGTGGGAGGGGCGCGGTGGGCAACGCGGCTGAACTACGCAGTGGACTACGTCGTGCGCGGCCCTGCGGGCGCGCACACTACGCGGGGAACTACGCTCGCGTCCCGCGACCGCGCGAAGCGCCGGTCGTAAGCGTGTTTCACCGCGTCGGGCAGCGGCGTTTCCCACCGCGTCGCTTCCACGTAGTTCCCAACGTGTAGGTCCCAGCGCGTGGGTCCCAGCGCGTAGGTCCCAATGCGTAGTCCACAGCGCGTAGTCCCGCGCGTCCCTGCG
>DCZC01000216.1:1635-1962 GCA_002331565.1 Gemmatimonas sp. UBA2094 | reverse complement strand
GTGGTTAGCCCCGCCGTTACTGCGGGAGGAGGCGGTAGCGATGCGGGTCCCAGCGCCAGTGCCGCGACGTGGCGTTGTACACGCCGCCGATCCAGCGATCGATCCCGTTCAACTTCACGAAGTCGGCCCGGTCACGCACCATGTCCTGCCCGAGCGACGAGAGCTGCACCTGCCGTTCCCAAAACGACTTGCCGTCGGTGTCGCGCAGCGGCGCGATGACGCGCGAGCCGTTGACGTGCACCACCACCGGATGCGCGCAATCGCTGAGGCGCTGTACGTACCACGCGAAGCTCCAGTCGCCGAGCCACACCCACGACTCCGCGCTCT
>DCZC01000216.1:388-1471 GCA_002331565.1 Gemmatimonas sp. UBA2094 | reverse complement strand
GCCACACCCACGACTCCGCGCTCTGATGCGCAGTAAACAGCTTCGACAGCGTGAGTGGGCCCGGTGCGAGCGCCTCGCACAACTGCCGTTCGCTGCGGGACAGGCCGACTTGCGTATCGGGGTATTCCTCGAGCTGCCGGCGCAGCGCCGGGGCGAGATGCGGCAGGCGCTCGGCGTCGTCGTAGGCATACGCCCGCGCGCGCACCTCCCGATCGACGCGCTCGGTCACGGCCAGCAACGCGTCCGGCGTGTCCGCCGTGAACGCGTCCCATGCCGCCGTGCCGATGGCGAAATCGCCGGCGGTGATCACACGCCGCATGTCGTACAGCGGGACGAACTTCTCCGGCTTGAGCGGGCCGAGGAAGCAGTCGGCGGGCGCGATGGTAACCGTGGGGCGCTCGTCCGGAGCGCGACGCGCCACACGCGCCAGCACCTGGATGAGCTGCAACTGATCGTACAGATCGGGCTCGAACCAGAGGACGAGCTCGTCACCCTGGCCGACACTGTCCAGACGTGTGTCCCGTTCGGTGAAGTCGGCGATCGCGGCCGACTGGCTCTGCCAGCCGCGGCTCGCGAGAAATTCCCCCCGCACCCGCCGGAACGCCGTCAGGTCCCGGTCCGGCGGCACGGGTCCGTCGTGGAGCAGGTCCCGCCACGACAGGATGTCGCCGGGCAGCCCCGATCGGGCCAGTGTGGTCGCAGCGGCATCGCCGTTCGTGAGGTGCAGTGTCAGCATTGGTTGACGTAAGTTGCACCTATCTTGTCCCGCTCGGGTCCGAACCGCTAGTCGCAGACACGCGCGTCCAGCCCGCTGGCCGGTCTACACGCCCGGTTGTTTCAACGACACACCCACCGATCGATGTCCGAGACCCGCGTCGTCAGTCCAGCTGCCCCGTCGACGGTCACCGCCGATTCGGCCATCAGTGCCGGCACGCTGGAAGAGGGAGAGATGGAGGCGTTGCTCGATACCGGCACGGCCATGTGGGCCGTGGTCTTCGCCGGTGGCATCGGCACACGCTTCTGGCCGCTCAGCACGCCCCGACGCCCCAAGCAGGTACTGGCGCTGGTGAACGAGCGGCCGCT
>DCZC01000216.1:0-228 GCA_002331565.1 Gemmatimonas sp. UBA2094 | reverse complement strand
TGGCGCTGGTGAACGAGCGGCCGCTCATCGCGGATACCGTCGCGCGCCTGTCGCCGCTGGTGCCGGCCGAACGTGTGCTCGTGGTAACGAGCGCCGACATCGCGGATACGCTGCACGACGCCATTCCCGAGGTGCCGCGCGCCAACCTGCTCATCGAACCGCGCCCGCTCGGCACCGCCGCCGCGCTGGCGTGGGGCGCGCAGGAAGTCTCACGGCGCGCCGGCCCCG
>DCZC01000096.1 GCA_002331565.1 Gemmatimonas sp. UBA2094 | reverse complement strand
CGCCGACACGAGCGGCAGCAGCAGCGCAGCCGTGGGCAGCGCCCACGCGCGCAGGCGGCGCAGACGGACAGATGAGCGGGACATGGCGGGATGAATCGAGGGGGGCGGCACCACCGCGGCGCCGGCTGCCCTCAGTTTACGCGTCGACGCAGCGCCCCGCTGCCCGTACGCCCCATGTCCGGGTCAGCGATTCCCGTGATCCGCCATGGCCTCGCCGCGCGCCAGCATGAGGTGATGCATCTGGTGATGATCGCCGCTGGCCATGAGGCCGACGAAGCCCAGCCCGCGGATGCGCGCCACGCCGGCGACGTCCTTGGCATCGCGCACGGTGACCACGAGCCGTACGCCGTCGGGGAGTTCGGTGCGCACGACACGCGGCCCGCCCATCATCTCCACCATCGACACGTGGGCGCCCGTCAGGCGCTTGATCGCTCCCACCACGTCACCGGTGCCGCGCACCACGAACGTCGCGCCCCCGTCGACGGGCGTAGCGGTCACCGAACTGCGCAGCGTCACGAGATCCATGTCGCGCAGATGGAGACGGAGCCGCTCGAGATTCACCTTCGACCAGTCGGTGGTCGGGTCGGCCTCGAGCAGCTTCACAATTTCGGCGATGGCGGCAAAGGCCGATTGGCCGCCTTCCGTGGGCAGGCGCGCGTCCGCCGCCCCGCGCGTATGGGCGAGCGCCTGCGCCGACAACGATGACGGACCGAGCGAGGACAGCACGCCGACGAGGAGCAGACTGACACAGAGGCGCATACGCGGGGCGGTGGTCGAGAAGTGCGGGGCACGGCACGACGGTATATCGTGCGGTGCCTGATCCCGTTGCGTAATCTGTGCGGGTCGGTCCAGTTTGACGACCGTACCGCCTTCGTCCCACTCACCTTTCGAGACCGATGACATCTCTTCGCCTTTCCCTCGCGGCGACGGTTCTGCTCGGGGCGCTGAGTGCCCCCGCTCGTGCGCAGGATGACGAGCCCGCCGGCCGCCGCCAGACGGTAGCCATGGACTCGGCGCGCGCCCGCCAGCTGTACGTGAGCAACCGCCCGGAAGACCATCCGGTGGCCAATTACGAGCAGCAGATGAAGGCGAAGGCGCGTACGGACAGCATCTTCGCGGCACGCGCCAACGGCGTGGTGAAGTTCTCGAAGGTGACGTACAAGAGTCAGGCCGGCGGCTTGGAAATCCCCGCCTATCTGTTCGAACCGCTCGATCCCAAGGGCCCCAGGAAACACGCCGCCATGGTCTGGGTGCACGGCGGCGTGCACGGCAACATGGATCAGAACTACTGGCCGTTCATCCGTGAAGCGGTGCAGCGCGGCTACGCCATCATCACGCCCGACTACCGCGGCAGCACGGGCTATGGCAAGGCCTTTCACGACGCCATCGACTACGGCGGCATGGAGGTGGACGACGTAGAGTCGGCCGCCGAGGTGCTGAAGGCGCTGCCGTACGTGAACCCAGAGCGCCTCGGCGTGATGGGCTGGAGCCACGGCGGCTACATCACGGCGCTGCTGGTCACGCGCGAAGGCAAGGGATCGCCGTTCAAGTCGGGCGCCGCGATCGTGCCGGTCACCAACCTGCTCTTCCGCCTCTCGTTCAAGGGGCCGTCGTACCAGCGGTCGTTCTCCACGCAGGCCGCCGTGCGTGGGTTGCCGTTCGAGCAGCGCGCTGAGTACATCCGGCGTTCGCCCTACTATTGGGTGGACAGCCTCAAGGTGCCGCTGCTGGCGCATGTGGCCACCAACGACGAAGACGTCAATTTCGAAGAGGCGCGCCCGCTCATCGATGCGCTCCAGGCGCGTCAGCCGAAGCTGTCGGAAACCAAGGTGTACGTGAACCCCACGCCGGGGCCCACCAGCGTGGGGCATACGTTCAGCCGCCGGGTGAACCGCACGACGCTCGAGCGCGAGGATTCGCCGGAGCAGGTGGACAGCTGGAACCGCGTGTGGGCCTTCTTCGAGCGGACGCTGGGGAAGTAAGCCGCACTCGGGGCCGTTGATCCCCGAAACCCACCACCCGAACCCGGAACCCGGAACGGATCAGTTCCGGGTTCCGGGTTCGAGTTTTGGGTCCCGGGTACGGGCGACTTGCGTTTCCTTATATGCATATTTAGTAATATGTACATATGCAAACTATATCCCTTTCTCTGGTCGCCGCCGCAGCAATGGCCCTTCCGGGGCTCGCCGCGGCGCAGTCGGCTCTCCAGCCGCTCCGGCTTTCGGACGCGCTGGCGGAGGCCGACCGCGGGGCCTTTGCCAACCGGCAGGCCACGGCCAATGCCGCAAGCAGCCGCGCACAGGCGGCGCTTCCCCTCAAGGGCATCCTTCCCTCGGCGCGCGTCGAGGGTGGGTTCGTCCGCACCACCGACCCCATCGGCGCCTTCGGAACCACGCTGCGTCAGCGTGCCGTGACGCCGGCGGCCTTCGACCCGGCCCGGCTCAACGACCCGGCGCCGGTGAACAACGTGACGGGCGGCCTCGTGTTCGAGGTCCCCGTCTTCAACGCTGACGCCCTCACCGGATGGCGGGCCGCCAGAACTGCCGCAGAGGCCACGGGCGCCATGGCCGACTGGACGGCCGTGAACACCCGGGCGATGGTCGTGAAGGCCTACTACGGAGCCGTACTGGCCTCGGAGAAGGTCGGCATGCTCACGCAGGCCAAGCGCGCCGCCGATGCGGCCGTGAAGCAGGTGGAGAGCATGGTGCGCCAGGGCCTGGTCACCAAGGCCGACCAGCTGCAGGCCAGTGTACGGGCCGGTGACATCGAGGCGCAGCTGCTCGCCGCCCGCAACGAGGCGGTGACGGCGCGTCAGCAGCTGGCGATGCTCCTCGGGCGCAGCGATACGGTGCTCGTGGCACTCCCGGCATCGCTGCCGAGCGATTCGGCCGTCCGTGCCTTTGCGCGGGCCAGCCAGCCGGCGGTTGCTGAGACGAACACGCCGCTTGAGCGCGATGACGTACGCGCCGCGCAGCTGGGCGCGCGTGCGGCGGCCGCCGATCGGCAG
>DCZC01000074.1:1739-7151 GCA_002331565.1 Gemmatimonas sp. UBA2094 | reverse complement strand
GTGGCGGCGGCACCATTACCGGCCCCGCGTCGGGCACCACCGGTAGCGCGCCCGCCGTGGCGCGCATGACGATTCCCGACAGCGCCCAGCGCGTGGTGGCGCGGCTGCTGGGGCCGGGGGCGCGGACGGCGCAGGGCACACTCCCGCTCGCGTATGCCGATCGTGTGGCGTTCGCGGAAGGGACGCTGACCGTGCAGCTGCTCGCCAGTCGGGGAGACGTAGTGGAACGCACGGTCGAACGGGCGAAATGATCGGGCGTACCTCTCAACCTCTCACCGCTTCATCACAGCGCTCACCTCTCAGAGCGACGCCTTGTACGCCGCCGCGAACTTGCTCACATCGGCTTCCCGCATCGCGCAAATCCCCACGCGCAGCCCTTCCGGCAGCGGGATCACGAACACGTCGTGCGCCTGCATCTTCTCGCATGTCGCGTCCGGGTCCGCGCCTCCGTCCAACGTCACGAAGAACCCGCCGTCGTACGCGCAGCCCGCGAGCCCCTGCGCCCGCAGCGCCGCATCGAGCGCCGTCGCGCGTGTGGCCAGCAGCGTACGCCAGTGCGCATGCTCCGCTTCCAGCTTCGCCTGCAGCGCCGGGTCCTTCGAAATGCGATTGAGCACGCTCATGGGGCTGCGCGCGCAGTTGCTCCACGTGCCGCGGCAGCTCGTGATGAGCGCGCCGTGCAACGCGCTGTCGGTGGTCCACGGAAATACCAGCGCGCCCGCGCGGGCTCCGTACAGCGTGTACGCCTTGCTCAGGCTGAGACAGGCGCCCACCAACACGTGGCCCTCCTGCGCGAACGCCGCGTAGTCATCGAGCGCCTCACGCACCTGCTGCGGGTCGCGCGCATAATCGAGATAGGCGAGGTCCAGCACGAACGTCACCGGCCCCTGGCTCGACACATCGCGCAGCACATCCATCAGCGCCGCGCGATCGGCCTTGGTGAAGCTGCGACCGGTGGGGTTGTGGCACGGATCGTTGAGCCACACCAGAAGACGCCCCTGCGCCTCGAGAATATCGCGGCACGCTGCTTCCCACGCGCCGATGTCGATCCCCGTCTGCACGTCGGGGTACGGCACCGTGGCCAGCGTCATGCCCACTTCGGCGGCCAGCGTGGAGTAGGGGCCCCAGTACGGCGCGGCGGTGAGCACCGTGTCGCCGCGGTCGAGGAAGTTCTTGAGCGTGAGCGCCAGCGCGCCCGAGCCGCCCGGTGCGGCCACTCCCACGCCGATGCTCGTGAGCGTCGGCCAGTGCCGCTGCACGAGATTGAGCAGGTACGTCTGGTCGCCACCGATCGGGGCATACGGCGCCACCTCGGCGTTCGTGAGCTGCTGCCACTGCTCCATCACCGTGTCGAGCACGACCAATTTGCCCGCGTCGTCATAGAGGGCGCCGATCGTCGCGTTGATCACCGGCACACCCTCGGCGGCGCGCTTCTGCGCGCGGGCGTTGAGCGTGAAGATCAGGTCGTCGCCGGCAAAGTCACGGCGGGTCGGAAGCAGTTGAGGAAGCATCGCGGAAAATAATCAGCGCTTGCTGGAAGTGATTGCGCGTCGATCAGGGGATCAAGGACTCTGACCCCTTGAATACTGCCCCCTCGAAAACGCCAGCTCCAGCGTGCCGTCCACCGGCGTGGCGTACCATCGCTGCAGCAGCGCGTCTCGCGCCTCGCGCACCGCCGCAATGTCGGCGTCACGCAACACGCGCGTCCGCGGTGGCACCGCCTTGCCGCGCGCCTGCGCCGCCCCCACGTACAGCTCGGCGTGCGCGTCGAACTCCGCGGCACTCCACGACTCCCCCTGACGCCGCTCGCTGTCGAAGAAGCCCACGATCAGCTCCACCTCGCGCGCCTCCGCCGGAATCTCCCCCCGCGGCCACGGCTTCGCGAAATCCTGGATGTTCCAGCCATCGGCGAGCAGGCCGTAGAAGCCGTGCGCAAACCCGAGCGTGGTCTCCACGGCATAGTGCGTGAGATCATGCCCCGGGAAGACCATCGCCGTGGGTCCTTCGAACCGCTGCCACGTGCTGCTGCCGTCGGCCCGCGTACACGTGAGCGACACGGCACCGCCAGCATGGTGCTTGAGACGGATGATCAGTGCCATCACCACACCTGCCCGAAACCCACCAACCCCTTCCACGGCGCCGCCTGATCCACCTTACGCGTCATACCCACGAACAACGCGTTCCCGAAGAACCGCATGCCGGCCGTCACACTCGCTCGCACACGACCGGTCGTCACCGACACCGGCGCCCACAACGCCAGCGGGTCGGGACGATACCCCGGAATGAGTCCCGCCATGGCCGTACGCGCCGCGACCGACGGCGCATCGGCCCAGCCACTCTGCACGCCGGCACTGAAGCCCGGCGCAATCGCCGGCAACCACAGGGTGCGGCCCACCCGAATGGGATTGCGCAGATACTTCGTCGTGTAGATCGCACTCGCGCGCAGCACCGCGGCCCGTGAGCCGGCAAACTCCTTGTCGGCGTAGCCGGGCAAATTCTGATACCGACCCAACTCGAACAGCTGCTGCGGAGGAATGCGGGAACCGGTCACGAGCCCCGCATCGCCCCGCGCCGCGAAGACGAACGGCCCTACCGGCTTCCGCCCCGTGAGCCGCACCTCGGCACGCTGATACGCCAGCGTCCCGTCACCGCGCTCGTAGTACAGCCGCGCGCCGAGTCCGGGTTGCACGAACTCCGCCGCGCGGTCGGGGTGCCATTCGATGGTGCTGCTGCTGCGCAGATATCCGCCTTCGGCAACGCCACGATTTTCGCGGAACGGTTCGCCACCAAAGGGCCCGCGCACATACTGCGACGGCCGATAGCGATCGTCGGCGTAGCCCGCGTCGGCGCGCAGCAGCCAGCGCCGGTCACCGACACGCCGCACCACGCCCAGCGCGCCGAAGTTGCGCGACACATAGTCATACGGGTCGAGCGACCCGAGCAGCGCCCCCAGCGTATTGCCCGAGTCGAAGGGCACGCGGAAGTCGTTCGTGATGTCCATCGAACGACCGCCACGCAGCTCCATGGTCCACGGCCCACGCGCGCGCTCCACGCTCACGCGCCCGCGCATCGTCTGCTCGGCCCAGGCGTAGCCGCCGTTCGCGCGCACCGTCACGCCCGGCGCAGCGTCACGCAGCGACCACTTCGCGCCGAGCCCGGTGTACAGCCCCTCCACGCGATTGAAGTGCATCACGTCGGCCCCGCGCGGCGCCGTCACGTCGAATCGCGGCGGGCCACTCGCGCGCCAGCGGTCGGGGGCGATGCCCTCGAAATCGTCGGCGTGCATGCCTTCGGTGAGCGCGCCGAGCGTCTGACGCCACCGCCCGAATGCCGCGAGCGAGTCGGTGGGCGCATAGGTGAGGCGTCGCGCCGCTCTGGCGCGCAGCGAGTCGGCCGCAGCCAGCGTGGCGGCGTCGAGCACCGTGTCGTTCACCTGCATGTCGGCGAACCGGGACACGATGCGGATCACGGCGCGGCCGTCACCGAACAGCGGCACGTTGGCCTGCAGCTCGACGCGCTGCGTGGCGGGGAGCCAATAGGTGCCCTGCCGCTCGCCGTTCTCGTACTCCACGTACGCCACGGCATCGGCGAGCGAGCGCGCCAACGGCGAACGGGTCATGCCCGTGCGCATGAAGTAGCCGCGCAGCCGCACCAACGTACCGCGCGACGCATCGAGATCCATCTCGCCGTCGAACAGCACCACCTGACCCGTCACGTCGGGGCGGGGACGCACGCGCACATGGGCGATGGGAATGGTGCGATCACCGGCGCGCATCACCACCACGGTGTCGCCTCCGCTGTACGTGTAGTAGCGATCGCGGTCGGTGGCGAGCGGGTGCACCGCCGGCAGCGTATCCGCCCGGTCACGCCGGCGCGAATCGGGCAGCGAACGCCCGTTACCACTCGTTTCACGCGGACGCACGCGCAGCCGGTTGCCGTACAGCACCGGATTGAGCCACCCGGTCTGGAAAAGCGTGAGCATGCTCACGTTGCCGCCGGTCTGCTGCGCACGATATCCCTGCACCCGCTGATCGTACGTGCCGGCGCGGGTCCAGCGCAGCGTACTCGCCACCTGTTCGATGGCAGCGACGGCCTCCGTGCCCTCCTCCCGTCGCAACAGCACGGCGATCTCCGTTTCCACGTTCGCCTTGTAGGAGACCAGACTGTCAGGGAGCCGGTTGCGTGTGCTGGCTTCAGACAACAACCGCTGCAGCGCCGGCTGGGCGTGCGCGCGACCGACGGGGGCCGCAGCACCCACCAGGACGGCGAGGAGCCTGGCAACGCGGAAACGGCGCACGACGATCACCGCGCCTTCAGCATGCTCACGTACTCCTCGGCGGCGCCCCACTCGTGCATCGCGTCTTCCAGCGCCTCGCGCGCGTCGTCGAGCGCTTTCCCCAACGCGGCGGCCTTCCTGATGCCGGCCGGGGTGTCGTACAGCGACGCGTCATCGAGCTGCGCGGTGAGTCCGGCGACCTTCTCCTCGAGCGTGGCTACCCGCAGCTCGGCATCGGCCAGTGCCTTCTCGGCGGCGCGCAGCTGCTTCTTCGGATCGCCGCCCGCCCCCTGCTCCCGCGTACGCTGCTCGCGCTCGCGTTCACGCTGCCGGACATTGCGCTCCGCCTCGCGGCGATCGGCCGCGCGCGCCTGCTGCGCCTCCTGTTCACTGCGTTCGGCGCGCATGGTTTCCCATTCGACGAAGGTGCCGGGGAACACCGCGAGCTCCTCGTTGCGCAGTTCCCACACCTGCGTGGCGAGGCCGCGCAGCACGGCGCGATCGTGGCTCACGATGAGCACGCTCCCGTCGTACTCTTCCACCGCGTCTTCCAACACCTCGATGCTTTCCACGTCGAGGTGATTGGTGGGTTCGTCGAGAATGAGCAGGTTGTTCGTGCTCAGCGTGAGCAACGCCATGGCCACGCGCGCGCGCTCACCACCGCTCAGCGTGCCCACGGTGCGCAACACCTCGTCGCCGCTGAAGCCGAAGCGGCCAAGGTGCCCCTGTACCTGCCGGCGCTCCCACAGCGGGCGTTCGTTGGCAATGGCGTCGTAGATGGTGCTCTCCATGGGGAGATGCCCCACATCCTGCCGGTAGTACGCCACCGTGGTGCTGGGCCCCACCTTCACCTCCCCGGCGAGCGGCGGCATTTCGCCGAGCAGCGTTTTGATGAGCGTGCTCTTGCCGGCGCCGTTCGGGCCCACCAGCGCCACGACCTCGTTGCGCTCGAGCACCACGCTCACGTCACGCACGAGCGTACGCGGCCCGTTCGCGGTGGGCACGCCCACGGTCACGTGATTCGCTTCGATCACGCGATCGCCGCTGCGATTGCCGGCGTCGAGACGCAGTGCCATCACGCCGTCGGCGCCGATGGGGGCGGAGAGGCGCGGCATGCGGGCGAGCAGCTTGCGGCG
>DCZC01000074.1:0-1477 GCA_002331565.1 Gemmatimonas sp. UBA2094 | reverse complement strand
GCCTGCTGCTTGTCGAACTGACGCTGCTGGGCGAGGCGGCGTTCTTCGCGCTGCTGCACGAAGCTTTCGTACCCCCCGGTGTACGCGAAGGCCGTGCCGCCCTCGAAGTGCAGCACGTGATCGGCCATCGCGTTGAGGAACGCGCGATCGTGGCTGATGCACAGCACCGTCTTGTCGGTGGTGGCGAGATACCGCTCGAGCCACGCCGTCGTGTCGAGATCGAGGTGGTTGGTGGGCTCGTCGAGGATGTACAGGTCGGCCGGTGTGGCGAGCTGCCGCGCGAGCGCCACGCGGCCGCGCTCACCACCGCTCAGCGTACCGATGCGGGTCGCGCGCGCCATGTCGGGCGCGAACCCCACTCCCATGAGAATCGCATCCACCTTCGACGCCATCTCGTAGCCGCCCTCGCGCTCGAACCGTTCGAGGTCACGACCGTACTTCTCCATCGCCGCTTCGCTGTGATCGGTCTCGAGCTTCGCCGCCTGCTGCGCCAGCGAGGCCTCGAGCTTGCGCAGCTCGCCGAACGCGTCGGCGACGATGTCCCACAGGCTCTGATCGTCGGGGAAGCGCCGGTGCTGGTCCATGAGCGCCACACGCAGCCCCGGCGCGCGGGCCACCGATCCGCGCGTGGGCGGCACGTCTCCCGTAATGAGCCGCACGAGCGTCGTCTTGCCCGTGCCGTTCCGCCCTACGATCGCCCACCGGTCTCCAGCGGCGACCGTGAAGGAGATGTCGCGAAAGATTTCGGAGGCGCCGAAGTCGACACCGGCGTTGCCGAGGGAGAAAAGCGTCATGCTGACAGAGTAATGGTGTGGGGCCCGAGGCGCGGCCTGCGTATGTCCGCGTTCGATCGAATGGCGAGGCGATCGGCAGGATCGACGGCGCTTGCGCCCGTCGGGCGTCAGGCGGCGGAGGTCGTGGGTCGGGCGTGGGTGCGGCTGCACCACTCCGAACCCCCAACCCCCGACTCCCACCCCCCGCCGGTCGATCGCCGCCGCCGTCTCACCCCTCTCGCCGTTCAGCCCACACCCGCACCACCGCCGCTGCCTCCCGCAGCCCCTCCCGCTCCACCGTCCCCCATGTGCGTGCGCGCGCCACCAGCCGCCACGCCGTGAACCATGCCTTCCAGCGCATCGCGAAGTCGCCGAGGCGGGGCAATGACACGAGGAGCAGCAGCGCCCACAGCGGCGAGCAGCCGATCGCGGCGAGAACCCCGGCGGCGACGATTGCCACCAGCAGCCACCAGAGCAGCACGACATAGAGGCCGGGCACGAAGCAGGCGGCCACGAAATCGGCCCGCTGCTTGGTGGCCTTCTTCGCCAGAGCGTGTACGACCGGCAGCACCGGGCCGGTGAGCGCCCAGCCGATGGCGGCGGCGGGGAGCCCGAGGCACAGCACGAAGGTGGACACGGGCAGCGCGCTCGTGCGCTCGCTGGTGTGGGCGCCGAGTCCGTGCAGCAGCCGCGCCATGTCCGCG
>DCZC01000235.1:11637-17005 GCA_002331565.1 Gemmatimonas sp. UBA2094 | reverse complement strand
GCCCCCGGCTCGGTGTGGTGCCGCGCGAAGTCACGCTCCTCCCCCACCACTGGGAGTGGCTCAACGCGCAGCCCGGCGGCGCGTCGGTCACGCTGCGCAAGCTCGTGGAGCACGCCCGCAAGGCGGGAGCCGCCGACGAACGCCTCCGCCTCGCGCGCGAAGCGGCCTACCGCTTTCTCAGCGCCGTGGCCGGCAATCTCCCCGACTACGAGGAAGTCACGCGCGCCCTCTTCGCCGGCGACCTCTCCCGCATGGAGTCGCTCATGCGTGAATGGCCGGAGGATGTGCGACGGTACACCGTACAGCTCGCGACGGTATGACCACGCGCTACGCGCGGTGCACCACGTAGTACGCCACATCGCGTCCACCGCGCGTCGCATCGGCCGAACAGCTGTGGCTGAAGACGGCGCCGATCTTCGCGAGCGCGCGGCGCGACCGATGATTCGCGGTGCCCACGTGGAACCACACCCGTTGCGCATACCGCATCGCGTGGTCGAGCATGAGCCGCTTGAGTTCCCCGTTCACCCCGCCGCCCCAGTGTGAGCGGGCGAGAAACGTGTACCCGATGGCCACCTCGCCGGCGTTTGCATCCCATTCGTAGAAGCGCGAACTGCCGATCACGTCGCCGGTCACGGCATCGCGAATGAGCAACGCGCTGCCGCTCTGCATCGCCCCCTGGAAGAACCCGGTGAACACCTCGCGCTGCCATCGCGTATGCTCGGGGTGCTGCTCCCAGATGAGCGGGTCGCTGGCGACGGCGTACAGCGCCTCGAAATCTCCGGCTTGCAGCGGTTCGAGCAGTACGAGGGCACCGCGGATCGTCGGCTGCCAGTCGCAGCGGGTCATGTTCCGGCGGCGATGATCGACAGCATCTCGTCGATGGTGGTGATTTTGAGGCGCGGACGGCCCGATGCCGCCCCGCGCGCCTGCTCCGCCTGGTCGAGCGTCTGCCAATCGGCCCAGCTGGTCACGCGCACATGCCGCGCCGCGAGCAACGCGTCGATCGGCGTCACGTTATCGGCCACCGCGGGGAGCGCCCCGGCGGCGATGTCGGCCAACACCTGCGTCACCGTATCGGTGGCGCACAGTTTGTTGGTGCCGATGATCCCCTGCGGCCCGCGCTTGATCCACCCGGCCACGTACAGCCCCGGCACCACCGCCGTGCTGTCCGCCTGCGCCACCACGCGGCCGCCGATGTTGGGCACCACACCTCGACGATCGTCGAAGGGTACACCGGCGAGCGCCTTGCCCTTGTAGCCCACCGAGCGGAACACGAGGCCCACGGGCAGCGTCTTGGTCTCGTCGGTCGGCACCGCCTTCACGCCTCCCTGGCCGTCCGCCTCGAGGCGGTTGCGCACGATCGTCATCCCTTCCACATGCTCGCGGCCGGCAAGCGACACCGGCGACGCGTTGAAGTGCAGCACGACCTGCCGCTTCGCGTCCGTGCGCGGGCGGGCCGCCCACTCGCGCAACACCTCGAGATTCTTGGCCGGGTTGCGGTCGTCCATGGCCGCCAGCTCGGCTTCGCTTGCCGGGTCGAGCTCGAGATCACGCGGATCCACCACCACATCCACGCCCTCGAGCTCGCCGAGCTCCCGCAGTTCCGGCGTGGTGCACGCCGCCTGCACGGGCCCGCGCCGTGCGACGAGATGAATCGTCTGCACCTGCGAGGCGGCGAGCGCCTGCAACGCGTGATCGGCCAGGTCGGTACCGGCCAGCACCGTCGTGGGCTTGGCCAGAATGCGGGCCACATCCATGGCCACATTGCCAATGCCCACCACCGCGGCTTCGCGCTGCGCGAGATCGAACGTGCGGTCGGCGTAGTCGGGGTGCCCGTTGTACCACGCGACGAACTCGGTGGCCGCGTGGCTTCCGGCCAGCTGTTCCCCCGGGATACCGAGATTGCGATCGGTTTCGGCGCCGTAGCAGAGTATGAGCACGTGATAGCGGGCGCGCAGCTCGTCGATCGTGACGTCGGTCCCCACGCGCACATGGCCGAGGTAGCGGAACCCCGGCTGGGTGGCGATGCGGTCGAAGATGCGTGTGACCGACTTGATCTTGGGATGGTCGGGAGCCACGCCGCCGCGCACGAGACCGAACGGTGTGGGCAGGCGATCGATGAGATCGATGGCAAGGCCGGGCGTGGCTTTCTGCAGCGCCTCGGCGGCATAGAAGCCGGCCGGGCCCGATCCGACGATCGCGACCCGCAGGGACGGTGAAGTGCTCATGCGAAGAAAATAACTGCCGCGTCGGCCTTCCCGTGCGGCTGGGCCGGCGTCACCGGGTGGTTCGTCGCGATGGCGATGCGGGAGACGTCCACGTTCCGGCTTGCCGGCGCCCGCGGCAACCGCAAGGTTCCGGCATGCCCATCGTCTTCCCCTTCGATCCCGACATCGCGCGCGCGTCCACCATTCCCGCGCGCCTGTACCACGATCCTGTGTATCTCGAGCTCGAGATGGAGCGCGTCTTCGCGCACACGTGGCAGCTGGTGGGGCGCACGGATCAGGTGGCGACGCACGGGCAATTCTTCACGGCCGACGTGGGGCCCAACAGCATCGTCGTGCTGCGCGATGGCGAACAGCTGCGCGCGTTCTACAACGTGTGCCTGCACCGCGCGGGGCCGGTGGCCAGCGGGTGCGGCAAACGCAACACGCTGCAGTGTCGCTATCACGGCTGGACGTATGCGCTCGACGGGTCACTACAGCGCACCCCGGGCATGGAAGGCACCACGCAGTTCCGCCCCGACGAGATGCGCCTGGTGCCCGTGGCGGTGACCACCTGGGGGCCGCTCGTGTTCGTGAATCTCGACGGCAAGGCACCGCCCCTCACCGAGGTGCTCGAGGACCTTCCCGCGCGGGTCGCCCCCTTCCACTGCGAGCGCATGCAGTACGTCACGACGCGCTCGTGGGAGATCGCCTGCAACTGGAAGGTGTACGTGGACAACTACCTCGAAGGGTACCACGTCCCTGTCGTGCACCCCGGGCTCAACAAGGAGCTGGACATGGAGCGCTACCGCGTGGAACCGCACCGGTGGTTTTCCATCCAGCACGCCCCACTGCGCCCGGTGCACGGTGGGCACGCCGAGCGCCGGTACGATCCCGCGGCCACCGACGTCCCCGAGGCGGTGTACGCGTGGCTCTTCCCCAACACCATGCTCAACGTGTACCTGGGGCAGATGCAGACCAACGTGGTCATTCCGTTGGGCCCCGACCGCTGCCGGGTGGTGTTCGACTGGTACGCGGACAACCCGCCCGCGGACGCCGCCACCGACCCCACCTGGGTGAAGCTGATGGCGTTCAGCGCCGAGGTGCAGGACGAGGACATCGGCATCTGCGAGGTGGTGCAGCGCAACCTGCGCTCGCGGGTGTACGACCGGGGGCGGTATTCGGCCGAGCACGAGACCGGGGTCCACCACTTCCACTCGCTGTTGCACGAGGCGATGACCTAACGCTGAGGTCTCCCGGGCCGTATTCTCCGTGCATCCCCTCTCCATCCCGCCGGCCGGCGTACGGCCGGTTTTTCCGCGGAGTACTCCCATGACGGCCCGTCGTACGCTCGCCGCTCTTTCGGCCATCACCCTGCTGTGCGTGGCGCCGGCATCCGCCCGGGCGCAGCACAGCATGGATCACAGCATGCACAACATGGGGCGGGAGATCGTGATCCCCAAGGGTGCGCTGTACACCAAGGCCGACGTGGAATTCATGCAGATGATGATCGCGCATCATGCGCAGGCGATCGTCATGGCGCGCATGGCGGAGACCAACGGAGCCAATCCCTCGGTGCTCAAGCTGTCGCGCAAGATCGACCAGTCGCAGATCCCCGAAATCCAGATCATGCAGGACTGGCTGCGCCGCCACGCCCAGTTCGCCCCCGACACCGCGTCGTGGCACGACGTGCGCATGGACGGCATGCTCACCGACGACGAGCTGGCCGCCATGAACAAGTCGCGCGGTGTGGAATTCGACCGCCTCTTTCTCGTCGGCATGATCAAGCACCACGCCGGCGCCATCAAGATGGTGGACGAGCTCTTCAAGTCGCCCGGCGCCGGTCAGGAAGTGGACGCCAACGTGTTCGCCAACGATGTCGTCGCGGCGCAGACGGCCGAGATCGGCATCATGAAGCGCCTGCTCGCCCAGTTGCCCAAGCGGTAAGCCTTGCGATCCCGGTCGCGGCGCGCCGGGCCCGGCGCGCCACGATGTCTCCCCCGCTGCACCTCACCTCTGGAGGGTGAATCGATGCGTGTAGTCCGCAGTCTGCTCCTGCTAGCCGCGGCGGTGGCCGTGCCGGCGCTCAGTGCACCCGGTACGCTCTCGGCGCAAACCTATCCGTCCAACAAGGATCCCCGCAGCACGCTCAAGCCCGGGCGCTTCGACGCGGGCATCGCGATCAACGGCATGAAGCAGGTGTCGTTCTCGCCCAAGCCGGCCCAGCTCGACACCGTGCGCGGGCTGACGTTCATCAATTCCGATGTGGCCTTCTCGACGCACTACATCTACCAGGCCAACTTCGCCGGCTTCACCATCTGGGACATCACCGATCCCGCCAAGCCGGTCATCGCGTCGGTGACGAAGTGCATCACCTCGCAGGGCGACCCGACCATCTACGGCACGCTCCTCTTCCTCTCGGCCGAAGGCGCCGGCAATCGCAAGGACTGCGGGGCGGGCGGCGTGCAGGATCCGAAGGATCACATGGCCGGCATTCGCATCTTCGACGTGTCCAACCCGAAGGCGCCCAAGCTGATCAAGAACGTCGAGACGTGCAAAGGCTCGCACACGCACACGCTGGTGCCGAGCCCGACGAACAAGAACATCATTTATCTGTATGTGTCGGGACAGCAGGGCGCGCGTCCGGACACCGAGCTCGCCGGGTGCAAGAACGGCAACGATCCGAAGGATCCGACGAACTCGCTGTACCAGCTCGACATCGTGAAGGTGTACCTCAATGCCCCGGAGAAGTCGGAAGTCATTCCGGGCGCTCGCATCTTTGCCGACCTCGAAGGCGCTGGCGAGTGCCAGCGGTTTTGCGTGCCGACGCGCACGGGGACGCGCCCCGGGCGTCAGCAGCCCGCGGCCGACATGCCAGCCGGTCCGCGCAACTGCCATGACGTGACGGCATACCCCGAGATGAACATGCTGCTCGCGTCCTGCTCGACGCACTCGATTCTCGTGGACATCAAGAACCCCGAGAAGCCGTTCCGGATCAACGCGATCATGGACACGAACAACTTCCAGGGGCGTCACACGGCGGCCTTCAGCAACGACGCCAAGAAATTGATCCAAACCGAGGAGTGGGGCGGCGGCACGGGCCCGATGTGCCAGGCCTCGAGCATGCAGCAGCTCGGCGGGAACACGATCATCACCCTCGACGC